>JBLICU010000198.1:0-3213 GCA_047632435.1 Cyclobacteriaceae bacterium | reverse complement strand
TTAAAAGTGAATATTTAATTTATAAAATTTCAGTTTAGAAATTTAGCTTTTATCTGATGCCATCCGAAGTTGTCACCTTCATTATTGTCGGATAGTTCATCTCGTTTATTTCGATCTGAAAAGGCAGAAAGGTAAGCACCCATTGGGCTGGGGATAGCATCGCAAATCAAGAAATGAGCTTCCGATACATCTATAAGGTTACCAGGGTTTTGATAGTCTGCTACCAGATAAAGCTTGATTTCTGTTTGGTTGCGATTTTGTAAGTCGTTCAGCATACATTCAATCGCATCGTACATGTATGATTTGCCTTTAGCCGTGACTATTTCGCTTGCATGCTGAGAATCTACGATTGTCATTTTACAAAAATGACATTGGCTGCTACCATAGTCGATGGCTTGTGGCTCAACGGAACAGCTAAAAAGCATTGGGATCAACAGCGCAACGAGATTTTTAAATTTCATTGTACTACTTTTTTAGGATGTTTAAAAAAAGCAACAACAGATAAAGCCATACCTAAAAACAGAAGATAGGCTCCTGTCATTGGGTAGGACATAGCCTCAAAATTCAAAATTAGTTTTGTGCCAAAAAGAGGTGGTTGATAAGCCATGGGTTCATCATTTTCATCCGTGAATTTGATTGCAGCTGTTTCTTTCAAATTGTGGCCATAATCATATTCCCAAAGGTAGAAATCGTACATTCCGGCTATTCCAATAAGTACCATCATTACAAACCAAAGCAGATATAATTTCCTGTTGCCAATGAAGCCAAAAATGACACCAAGGACGGTCATTGAGATGACTACTATTGGAAAAAATTCAAATTCTTTCATTTGTTCAGGGATGTCTTGCATGCCAACATAATGATTTAGAATGTTGATGTTTTGAATATCATTAGGATTATGATCGGTAATTTTATTGATCCAGATATCCATACCAACCGGAATGGGATACTGTGGCGCCTTCAATGAAATATTCCAGAGTGGGAAAGCAAACAAAGTAAGCAACATCAAAGAACCGATTATCATTAGGATTTTGGAAGTATTCATTTCGATTCACTAATTATTTAGTGGGTTTGAGGTTTTAGCTAGTTAAATTAGGATCCGGATTTTTTATCCTGATCCACACTTACTTAGGATCAATTTCGAATCATTGATCTTTGTTTTGATGGTTACTCGCCATCAAGTGACCATGATAGTTTGATGTCAGAATTTTCAGGAGAAACCCTTACATATCCTTGCATTTCCTGATGTAGAGCAGAACAGAAATCTGTACAGTAGAAAGGCCATACACCAATTTTTTTAGGATTCCAGATGAAAGTCTCAGTCTGTCCCGGCATAATGAGTAGTTCAGAAGTCTGAGCGCCAATCATGCCGATTCCGTGAGGTACATCAAAGTCCTGCTCCAGATTGGTCACATGGAAATAAACCTTGTCACCAACTTTAATGCCTTCAATATTATCAGGAGAAAAATGGCTTCTTATGGTGCTCATGTATATGTGTACCTCTTTGCCTTTTCTTTCCACCCTTGTTTCTTTTTCACTTTTCACAGCATGAGGGTGGTTATTTTCTTCCAGTTTATAGAATTTTTTCTGAGTAGACTGGATCATACTGGCTGGGATGCCAGCAGCATAATGTGGTTCACCCAGCGTTGGAAAATCAAGAATTAGCTCCATTTTATCACCGGATATGTCAAACAATTGAGCAGACTGGCACAATTCAGGGCCAGTAGGTAGATACCTGTCTTTGGTGATTTTATTCATAGCAAGAAGATATTTACCGAAAGGTTTTCTGGAATTTCCACCTGGAATCATTAGGTGACCTACTGAGTAATAGGTAGGCTGTCTGTCCAGCACTTCCCAGGTTCCTACTTTCCATTTCACTACTTCAGAGCTAATAAAGAAAGTGGTATATCCGTTTCCTTTATCGTCAAACTCAGTATGCAAAGGACCTAAGCCAGCTTGTTTAACCACACCTGCCACCACGTCATCATAGTTGATAACGGGAATACCGTATCGCTCACCGTCAAATTTTTTGCCTTCAATGGCAGCTAGCATCTTTTTAAATGAATGTGCTGTAAGCGATGCTGAAAGCTTACCATTACCAATTATATACTCACCTGTAGGATCCACGTCGCAACCATGTGGTGATTTTGGAGTAGGCAAAAAATACACCAATCCTGGCAATTCGGCAGGATCCAATACCTTCACTTTGGTTTTGATGGTACTGGTCGCCATTTGAGTATCCTCGCTCCATACATTGTGTGCATATTCACTATTGACTTCCCTGAATTTACCCTGCGCGATATATTCTTCAGCTTTTTTCCAATTGATCGCGGCAATAAAATCTTTGTCGTTTTGCGAAGCATTGATCTCCAAAAGTGAATTGGCTTCCTCAGTGTTGTAGGTAGAAAAGAACATCCAGCCATGTGACATTCCTCTGCCAGGATGGGCAAGGTCATAGTCAAATCCAGGCATTAGAATCTGGAAATCCAAATCCATACCTCCATCTTCAGGATCTACAGAAATAAATGAAATGGAGCCTTTAAACTTCCCTTTGTATTCTGAAATTGAAATATCTGCCTGTGGTATAGGTATGCTAAATCGTGTTCCCGCCACCACATATTCGGAATTTTCTGTAACGAAAGAAGAACTGTGATTACCTGCACTATTTGGTAATTCAATAATCTCTACAGTTTCAAATGTGCTGAGGCTAATTCTCGCCACACGTGGTGTATTGTTAGCATTAATAAAGAGCCATCTCCCATCAATTTCTCCTGCAGTTTGTGAAATATCCGGATGGTGTGAGTCATCCCATGGAATAAAACCATGTGATGTTTCAAGCATTGGCTTGGTTTCTTCATTGAAGCCATAAGCCTTTTCTGCATCTACGGAAAAGACAGGAATAATCTTAAAAACACGACCAGACGGTAAACCATGCACGGCTAGCTGACCACTAAATCCACCTGAAAGAAAGGCATAGAACTCATCGTATTCTCCGGGAGCTACAAATGACTTTTTGGCCATGTCACCTCCAAAGGCACCAGTGTTGTTTTTTTGATTGGGACTACAACTAGCCACTACAACCATAACAAAGATTAATTGAAAGTATTTTATTATTGAAGTTTTCATTTTCTTATAATTGTTAGATGAGGGACTAATTAAGGATGACGTCTTCCACTACGTTGATGATGCCATTGGAAGTTTGGATAGTGCCAA
>JBLICU010000197.1:0-3228 GCA_047632435.1 Cyclobacteriaceae bacterium | reverse complement strand
AAAGATTATTAATTAACACATGATTTCCAATAGTTCCAGTTTGTTTAACCAATTCCGTATGCTAATGCTTAGCTTGGAGATTCAGAATAAACTCGTATTAAGTGCCGCCTTTTGGTTAAATATCATGGACACCCAATTCATAATTCAGTAATATTTATTAACCCTTAAATTCATATTCATAGCTACATTCCTCTCGCTCCACTAGTATAATGAGGGTGTACCTTGATTTCCTGTGTCCAGCCATCTCTCTCTTTCTTCTGCCATTTAAGTACACTCGGCTGCTTCACCCCATTGTCGTAAAACCGAGCTTGGCTTCCTATTTTGTTATAGTCTCCAATGGTTTCTCGAGCCTTATTTATCAACAGCTTTAATTCATCTATTTTATTCCTAAATTCAGCTGCTACATCCCTCCTTTCAGAAATATCCTTTTTTAAGTTGTACAATTCGAAATCCCGAACAGGTTCTACATCCATCAGTCTCCAAATAGATTTCTTATTGTTTCTTTGCCACTCAGGAGCCTGTGGACGTGGAACCACTAGTTTCCAATCTCCTTTTCTTACAGCTTGCAAATGGTTATCGTTGTAGTAGTAATAAATTGATTCTAAAAGAGGTGCTTCCTCACCTGCAAGCAACAGTTTCGATATATCCTTGCCATCTATTACCCGATCTGTCGGTAGTACGGCTCCAGCCATGGATGCTATTGTTGGGAAGATATCCATCGTTGAAGTAACCTGATCAGTTACTATATTCTTTTTCAATAACCCAGTCCCCCAAGCTATTCCCGGTACCCGAACCCCTCCTTCCCAAGTTGTTGCCTTTCCTGCCCGCAATGGATAAGCCGAACCACCATGTGTACCTCTAGCCCTCCATGGTCCATTGTCAGAAGTGAAAAATACAATAGTGTTTTTATCAAGCCCATGGCGTATCAAGGTCTCTTTAATTTGCCCTACACTCCAGTCTAACTCCTCAATGACATCACCGTAAAGTCCAAATTCTGATTTCCCTTTAAAACGGCTACTTGCGCCAAGCCTTGTATGCGGCATAGAGTGGGCCAAGTATAAGAAAAATGGTGATTGCTTATTCCTCTTAATAAAATCAATGGCTTCCGATGTATATACTTGTGTCAAAGTGTCTAAAGCAATTGGTCCAAGGTATTCTTTGTTGCGAAATGAATTTTTCGAACCTCCATCATTACTAGAAGGGAGACCGAACCAATAATCAAATCCCATTTCCGTAGGATAAATATCATCAGATACAAATTTCTGCTGATGACCGTTCAAATCCCATTTGCCAATGCAGCCCGTTTTATATCCTACTTGTTTTAAAACCTCTGGCAATAACACCTCATCAGGATGGATCATAGGATGCATCCTTTTGATATTTCCTATTTCAGCTACTTTTAGTGGATAGCAGCCGGTCATTAAGGCTGTTCGGGATGGCCCGCATATAGGCTGGGCATAAAAATCCGTAAACCGGATTCCTTCAGATGCCATTTTATCAATATTAGGAGTACGGATTAGTTGCGATCCGTAACAACTCAGGTCATTGTAACCCTGGTCGTCCGTCAATATGATTATGAAGTTGGGTTTGTTTGCTTTTGGCTGTTGAGCAATTAAATTAAAATTGCTTATACAGACAATGGCGAATAAAAGTAGAATTCTGCTGGTCATATTATGATTTGTACATTGATCATGGAAAGGTAATATTTTCGCAAATTAACAAAGTGTATAATGCTTTCTAAAAAGTATATTATCTGAATAAAGAAGTCAGAATAATAGTATTTCAGGCTTCATTGGCTGAATTCAATTAATTAAAGTTTGCAAAATGCCCTCACTGATTGACAAAAACCAATCAGTGAGGGCACACATTAAAATTTACTTAAATCTCCCCCATTTCCAATTTTTCCTCCACATTTTCATACCAGTCTATATTTTTGGACAGGTACATGACAGCTCCCAATACAATAAACAAAGCAAGGCTGCCAATCAATAAGGCAAAGTCCTGAGATCTGATGATCACGAACATAAATGCATACAGAGCAATCAAAAAAGTCATCATTGTATACATCAATGCCCCTGACCTAAATATTGACCTTGAATAGGCCATAATAATAGAAATAACACCTAGAGAGGCCGCTACATAAGCCAAATTGAAATTAATATGTTCGGATAGTGAAATCAGTAAAGTATAAAAAACACAAAGAGCCAGACCAACCAATATGTATTGAAATGGATGGATTCGCTTTTTGTTTTTTACTTCTACGAAGAAGAAAATCATAAATGTCAACCCGATAAACAGTGTAGCATATTTAGCCGATCGCATGGACTTTTGATATTGATCCACAGGCAACAGTAGATCGACCCCAAAGGCCGAAGCGCCAAATTTGATATTATCACCAATCCATTGCTGCGGGAAGTTTCTATTCAGGTTCAACACTTTCCAGGACGACTTGAAACCATCAGCAGAAACAGTTCTTTTGTTAGGCAAAAAGGCACCTTCAAAACTTGGGTTAGGCCATTGGGATACCAATTCAACTCCTGTCTCTTTTCCCAATGGCACGAAACTCAAATTTTTGCTGCCATTCATCAGAATGTTCATCTTAAAGCTATATCCAGATATGCCCTGATTCACACCAACTTCTGCATTTACACCTGAATCAAGAATACCATGAAGGTTGGATCCTGATTCGAAAACATGCTGTTCTTCGTTCCAAAGAACAGTAATATTCTCTTTGATCCCTCTGAGATCAGGTATGCCCACTGACAAAAAGGCATTTTCCCAGTTAACGCTTTCTTCATCTATCTTAAGCTTCTTGAAGTCAGGCTTGTTAAAACTTCCACTTAAACTCAATTGAGAATCATAGACGATTATTTCATAGATCCCTCTGTTCCTCATTTCAGGATTAACAGAACCACTTATGTTTAACTCCTCCGGTAAGAAGTGAGCATATTTCGTATGAAAAAACTGTTTCTCTTCACCATCTTTATCAATTTTAGTATAAAAGGACTTGTATGGTACGGTCAAAATAGGTCCACAAACACGTTGCGACCCTCCCCACTTTTGTTGCACTTCGTTGATGGCATCTCGACTAGTATGTTCGCGCTCCTCAATTAATGATTTAATCATCGACATAGGAATAAGTAAAATAAGAATTAGAACCCCAATTGAAATCAGCTTGATAGTAATGGACATTGCTATCCAACTATTTATTTTTTCGAATAATGTGAC
>JBLICU010000196.1:0-3304 GCA_047632435.1 Cyclobacteriaceae bacterium | reverse complement strand
AACTCCATATTGTTTTTAAATAAATAACCTGCAGATCCGGTAATACCAGTTCCATACCCATATGAATTAATTTTCTTCGAAGCAGACCTATACACATATTCTGTGACCACAGACAGACCATTATATTTAAATATTCCATCAATAAAAACAGTAGCCAAATCAGAGTACACATAGTCTCCGTCATTATCCGTGACAAAACTTCCTAAATTTCCCCTGGACCTCACTGTGTTGTTATTGTAATCACCAGTAATACCTATAGACAGTTTCGGTGAGTTTTCTCTTTTCAAATCAGAGCCAAAATAATCACCCTTAGAAACAAATTCACCCATCGGAAGTAATTCAAACCGAGCAGTATACTGCCTGCCATGATCTGGATTATCAGATATGATGTCACGTCCTTCTCCTGTTGAAACCGAAAATGCCTGCTTCAGCACCGCATTCCCAACTTTGGACTTATGATGCAGTTGCACCCCAATGTCACGATCCAAATTAAATCTGGAATTAACCAAACTTCGATCTACAAACTGCAATTTTTGCGATGAAATGACACGTTCACGATTACCAGGCAATTTGGTTTGACCAAACCACAAGTTCCATCCTGGAGAAAAATTCCATTTTACGACCGCATCCAATATAATTCCGGCTGTATTTCCACTTTGAGGAATTTGCCCACCCTGTGTATCTCTGTTCGACAATCCTAATTCAATCTTATAAACCACTTTCGGAGAGAATGCCCACCCATCAAATTTGAGTCTGCTCCTTCTGATCATCATGCTTTCTGACCAAGCACCTGACTCAAAATTGTGCTGCCCTGTATATAATGTCTGAAACCTGAATCCTAGTTTGGTATAAAAGGAAGAATCTTTAGCTAAAAAGCTTATCCCTTTGCCATAGGAGTCATTGACCAAATTTTGAGCGGAGAGCTCGACACAAAAAAAGAAAAGAAAAACGATTATTACAGAGGTGGTGTACTTTTGTATTCGCATTTTTAGGTTTTGATATAGGTGTAATATTAACTGTATATGAATAAATTGTTAAGTAAAAATTGACCCAATGTTACTAATTCGATAACACATCCTTAACCTAATAATTCTATTTTTGCACAAATTCTCAGCACCTTAACCCCAAACCTCCCAATCATGAAATTTGGTCTCTTAGAAATATTAAACTTAGTTGGTGCATTGGCATTCTTCATTTATGGGATGAAGATCATGAGCGAATCCATTCAAAAAGTGGCTGGTTCGCAGATGCGAAAAGTGCTTTCTTCCATGACTTCAAACAGATTCAAAGGAGTGATGACAGGATTTCTGATTACTGGTCTTGTTCAATCCTCTTCGGCCACCACGGTATTGGTTGTGAGTTTTGTAAATGCCGGGCTTCTATCATTGATGGAATCTATTGGGGTCATTATGGGAGCAAATATTGGCACAACCATTACCGCATGGCTTATTTCTATAGTTGGTTTCAAAGTGAAAATAGCCACATATGCACTTCCAATCATAGCCTTAGCATTTCCACTTTTGTTTTTCAGTAAGGATCGAATCAAATCATGGGGTGAAGTCTTCATCGGGTTTGCATTACTTTTCATGGGTCTTGCGTATCTGAAAGACGCAGTTCCGGATCTTAAATCAAACCCTGAGATTCTCGAATTCCTAAGTCACTATACGGACATGGGATTCCTTTCAATAGTACTTTTTGTTGGAATTGGAACGCTATTGACAGTAATTGTGCAATCATCCAGTGCAGCAATGGCGCTTACACTTGTCATGGCCAACAATGGTTGGATTCCATTT
The DNA here is from genome assembly GCA_047632435.1 of Cyclobacteriaceae bacterium. Taxonomy (GTDB): domain Bacteria; phylum Bacteroidota; class Bacteroidia; order Cytophagales; family Cyclobacteriaceae; genus JAMZMI01. Next base: position 1,511 of record JBLICU010000196.1, on the reverse strand, counting down.
GAATTGGCCGCATCTATGGTGTTGGGAGAAAACATAGGTACAACAATTACTGCCAACCTGGCAGCTATTATAGGAAATGTGCATGCTAAACGTGCTGCATTTGCACATTTTATATTCAATATATTCGGTGTATGCTGGATCATTATCTTAATCAAACCAGTCCTTGCCCTGATCAATACATATATGATGAGCACCGGAAGTGCAGGGCCTTTGGTTGATCCTACAACTATCCCTTTTGGTTTATCCATTTTCCATACATCATTCAACGTGGTAAATGCATTGCTTCTGATTTGGTTTGTCCCATTTATAGCCAAAGTTGTCACCAGAGTCATCAAATCCAAGGGTGATGATGAGGAGTTCCGATTGGAATACATCGGCACAGGCTTGATGAATACCTCTGAATTGTCCTTGGAAGAAGCACAGAAAGAAACGGCGTTATTTGGTAAAACCATATCAAAAATGATAAAGTCATTTAGAGAGTTGCTAGATGAAACCAAACCCAAAAAGGCTAAAAAACTTCATAAAAAAATCAGGAAATTTGAAGAAATCACTGATCAATTCGAAGAGGAGATAGCAAAATATTTGGCAAAAGTGGCCAATGGTAGTTTGAGTGCGGCAACTTCTACTCGTGTAGTGAGTCTGTTGAGCATCATCAATGATTTGGAACGAGTAGGAGACGTATTTTTCCAAATATCAAAAGTTTTAGAATCAAGATTGGAAGGAAATGCATCGTTCAGCAAAAAACAAAAATCCAATCTTGAAAAAATATTGAATCTAGTTGAGAAATCCATAGAAACTATGAATCACAACCTCAATCAAGATTTTAAATCAATCAAAATTGATGACGCTTTTAGCATCGAACGTGAAATTGATGCCCTAAGAAATAAGCTTCGCAAAGATCAATTACAACAAATGGAAGATAAGGATTACGACATCAAAATGGGTGCGCTATACAAAGATGTCTTTCAGTCACTCGAAAAAATTGGCGACCATGTGATCAATGTAAGTGAAGCTATAACTGGAGAATCTGAAAGGAATCTGAAAAAATCCGAACTACTGGAAGAAGAACATTAATTTTTATTAACTGCACCTTTAAGCTTTCACTCCTAAATTGGTAAAAAGACCTACATACATTCAGGTTGTAAACATTGTTGGAATTGGGATTCTTTTTTTTATCTCTATTCAACTGTTGGGATTGTCTTTCAGACAAATGGGGACAGAAATGTCCTCTTACATATCAATCGCAACTGCTAATCCATTTATTGGACTTTTTATCGGGTTGCTTACTACCGCCATTCTTCAAAGCTCATCTACTACCACGTCCATGGCTGTGGCGGCAGTGGCAGCAGGATCTATATCCTTGCACAATGCTATTCCCATTGTCATGGGAGCCAACATAGGAACAACACTTACAAGCACCATAGTATCGATGAGTTACATCACGCGGGGCAAAGAGTTCAGAAAAGCTTTGGCTGCTGGCACATCACATGACATTTTTAATATCCTTTTAG
>JBLICU010000195.1:0-3381 GCA_047632435.1 Cyclobacteriaceae bacterium | reverse complement strand
TGAGCTCTTTAGTCGCTCTATCAACATTCGAAATTGGTTTACTTATATAAATCTGGATGATTTCCTTCCCAGCTCTGATTCCGGTATTTTTCACGTTCAAATTAATATTTATCATCTCTCCTGATTCAGATTCCCTTGGATCTACCGTAAGGTTCTTATATTCAAAACTGGTATATGAAAGGCCAAAACCGAATGGATAAAACGGCTTAATATCCTTGGTGTCAAACCATCGGTATCCCACCAAAATGCCTTCTTCGTAAGAAACAACATCAGGCCCTCCAGGAAAACTATTGGTGGCATGGGCTGGACTATCTTCTAATTTTACCGGGAAAGTAACTGGCAGTTTACCGCTTGGATTGACATCCCCAAAAAGCACATCGACGATGGCATCCCCTGCTCTTGATCCGTTGAACCACGACCATAACAGACCATCTACAGCTTCATCCACTTTTGACAAATCATGCGGCGAACCGGCGATCATTACCACAATGGTATTTGGATTAGCTGCTTTCACAGCTTTTATTAGTTCTTCTTGTCCAAAAGGTAATTTCAAACCTTTCCTATCCTCAGCTTCGGTCTCCACAAGCCGATTAGATCCTGCGAAAATGATAGCAACATCAGAACTTTTTGCTGCGTTGACTGCCTCCTGCACCAAAGCGGCATCTGGCGTATAATCAATGGGCAATCCCCAATTGCGATCCAGATCATTCTCAAGATATTGCTCTTTATAACCCAATGCATAGTTTAAAGTCTTATCGGCATATTTGGATTCCAATGCTTCGAAGGGTGTCACTTCCGTAGTGGTTTTTACCCCAGCACCAAATCCCTGATTGGCATGTTTTCTTTTCGCATTGTCTCCAATCACTGCAATGGACTTAATCATTGCAGCATCAATCGGTAAAATATTATTTTCATTTTTGAGCAAAATGATCGACTCAGCGGCGATATCATAAGCCACTTGTAAATGCTCCGGTGTATTGATGGCCCCTTTTAGTTTTTCTCCTCCTCCTATGGTATTGATCTCCTGCATCACATACAAAATCCGTCTTACTTTTTCGTCTATTACAGCCTCAGGCACTTGTCCTGCTTTTACAGCTTTAATTAAAGGATCAGAAAAGTACCATTCTGCATAATTTAGGTTTTCCGTTCCCATTTCAATATCAAGGCCATACAAAGCAGACTGGACGGTGGAATGTACAGCGCCCCAGTCTGACATCACAAAGCCTTTGAAGCCCCATTCATCACGAAGGATTTTATTGAGCATGTAATCATTTTCAGAAAGGTATTCTCCCCTAAATCTGTTGTAGGCACTCATCACAGAATAGGCATTGCCTTCCATGACAGTTGCCTTGAAAACTGGCAGGTACATTTCCCTGATGGTTCGTTCATCCGCCTGCACATCAATGCTACCTCGTAGTGTTTCCTGGTTGTTGATAGCATAGTGCTTCACGCAAGCTGCTACATCTTGAGACTGTACGCCAAGCACATATTTCACAGCCAGATGTTTGTTCAAAAAAGGATCTTCGGTGAAGTATTCGAAGTTTCTACCACCAAGAGGCGATCTGATGAGGTTCACGGCAGGCCCCAAAAGCACATCCTTCTCACGGGCTCTGGCCTCCTCTCCTATGGCCACTCCAAATCGCTCTGCCAGCTCTAGGTTCCAAGCAGAAGACAAACCACCTCCCGCTGGAAAAAAGGTAGCAAAATCATTGTCCCAACCTGCTGGCGCCCAGCTGTCTTTCTGGATTTCTTCTCTCACACCCAGAGGTCCATCGGCTGATAAGAGTGGTGGTATTCCCAATCGCTCCACGCCCTCGGATCGGAACTTTCCGCTCCCATGAAGCATATGGACTTTCTCCTCAAGGGTCATTTGGCTGATGAGGTTTTCGATAAAGTCCGATGAATTTGGGTCTTTTTTTTTCATAGAATCACAGGATATAATAAATCCTAAGGTGAGAATAATCAGGACGTTTTTGGTCATTGGGGTGTGGGTTGTTTGGATATTTCAAAGCTACTCAAAGAAATGGTTAATGGTTAATGAGTGCATTTGGATATTGAATGTGACAGCAATATCACAAAACTAGGTTATAGAAATTAAGGAGATTTTGTCAAACACAAATAGGTCGATACTTGCGTCATCAGGAATTCAAATCACTTGTGGGATGGTAGTTTCCAATTCATTTTCAGTCCTTATTTTCACCCACATAGGATTTCAGATTTTTATAGTCGGGATCCATATCTGGTGTACGAAGACCTGCAACTTCATTTGCCATTAAAATAAATACATTCCAACATAATCCACGGGTTGATTGCCACCAAGAATCAGTAGTAGTCCATTTTGTAGGAATAAATTCTTTGCTGTAAGGCCACTGTGGATTGAGATTAATCTCTGCCCAGATCCTATTTTCCATGAGTATCTCAGCCTTGCCCCATCCATGTCTTTGCCCAACCACATAAGCACAATACTCTGCACGAAACCAACTTCCTCCATTGTAATAAAGGCCGTCTCTGGCACCATCTTTATAACCGATTGCTCCAAATTCTCCGAAAGGTTGATAATCTGAACTTAAGTAGGCGTATCCTTTTTCATCATCTGTTATTCTTACACAAATTGGTGCCGTTGTACCATACTGTGGGTTGGGCGAATTTGGTACTTTGTTGAGTACGGGTATTTGCTCTAAATGATTAATCACCATAGTATCTGATAACATAGCTCTGTCAAATAACCACAATGAAAAAAATTCCGGTTCCAAATCTGTTAAGGACATAATTTCGGGGAAATTCTTGTCGAATAATAGATGCTTTCTTTCTACATCGTAGAAATCTCGATATCCTTTTTCTGCCTTTTCCAGATATTCATCAGATATATCAAATCCCAAATCTTTAATGGTTCGAAGTGCTATGGCAAACATTCCCTGGTTCACTGCTAAACGATCCGTTTTAGGATTATATTCAATAATGTCCACTTGGCTCAGTGTAAAATGTGACTTGCATATTCCATCTTTATCATTATCAAATTCATTTAGAACATATTCCACTGCCTTGTTTATTTTCTCTGCCGGAAGTGTAACTCCAAACCTCCTTTTATTCATCATTGCCCAAATCAGCCACTGAATGGTCGCTTCATTATCTTTAACTTCAACCGATCCCATATAAGGCGTGATGATCGTACCAACTGCTCCTTTGGCCGTCTGTGTTTTTGCCCACTGATCCCAAATTTGAAGGTTCAATTCTTTGTTGTAGCTTGAAATTATAGAGAAAAATGAATCCCGATTATACATATCGGGAGAGTAGTTTTTGTAAACGATATGGCACTTTTAAAGCTGGTTTATCTTGCCACAAAAAACATACAAAAAAAATGGACAAGTCCCCTGAATAATT
>JBLICU010000194.1:0-3418 GCA_047632435.1 Cyclobacteriaceae bacterium | reverse complement strand
TGACATGCTATTTAATATAACGTAAATTGTGAAACACGAAGTGTTAGATAATGTCCTGCGTGGCGCCTGCCCCGATGGATATCGGGGTTAATGTAAGCTTTGGGTTTTGGGTTGGGAATAATAGTTGTGTGTTTGGCCTTTTTTTTCCTCAAAAGCAGTCACTTTATTTTTTGGTACTCACGAGCACTCTTTTGACATTTTTGGCACAGGGAAGGGTAGTGTGAATGGCAAATGTGTGGGCTTTTATAACAATCATCTTACAAATATTTCAAAGCATGATAAGAGCCGTTCATATTGATTGATAAGACTAACCTGATTAACTGGATAATAGAATAATATTTCTCATTGTATATTATTAAGCCATAGCAACTAGAGCAGTCATACTTATGCAAAAATTATAAATTTGACAATGAAAATAATTGATATTTTTATAGGAACAAGTTTACTTACTTTGCAACTATGAAAATGATATTTCAATGTACCAATTGTCAGTCTGATCTGATTTCTCATTCAGTTGGATATGAGCATGACGATTGCCTAAATGGATGCCTCACGTGTTCGAATTGTTCCAATAATGTTCCGATTGTAAATGGTATTACATACTTCACTGAAATCGATATAAACTACAATGAAAATTTATTTTCGAACCTTGAAAAGGTAAGTCAGACTCTTTCTGACAAAAGAGAGGAATATTTAACTTTCATCAAACAGAAAGTATCTAAAGGGATGGTTGATCCATACTCCGCTTTTCAACCATTCAATGAATCATCTAGGTCATTCTATCCATTTATCGAAGGACTAAGAAAAAATGCCCTAGAACCTGGGGATGTTATATTAGATACTTGGTGTAGAACAGGTTGGACTGGATATTTCTTATCGGCTCTTTTTCCGGATCAAAAAGTGATATCTGTATGGGAAGGCAATAAAGATGTGTTGGGTTATCAGGGTTTCGACTATTGGTTTTCTCCTGACAAAAAACCGAAAAATCTTGAAGTGGTCTTTCTTGATATGAACGATAGGTTACCTATTAAAGACAATACCATCAAGCTGGTTTATGGCTTGGATACCTTGCACAGGTACGATCAGGCTACTATGATTCAAGAGTTATTGCGCGTGACCACTACTGAGGGAGTGATTTTATGGCCGCATGTTCATTTGGCTAATTCAGCACCTGTGCCATTTTTTGAGAGAGGCGAAAAGCAATTGCATGGAACCGACTATGATAGATATTTTCAAAAGTGCTTGGATGGAACGGGTAAAATGGGGTTCGTGGCATCTGAGCCAAAAATGTTTGAGGTCAATGCAGTTCAGACGCTTTTGAACACGCCTGATTCAGAAGACTACAACGCACTGGTAGGTATTTTACCCAAGGATCTCAAAGACTTTGAATTAAGGCCTTATCATTTTGAAAGCGAAGACCCTGCTCGATTATTCGTTTTGGTAAATCCTTATATGAAGGTTGATTTGTGTCGCTCATTAATTCATGTGGATAGAAGTTATTTGAATGGAGTGGTAGGAAAAATGCTTGATAGGCATTCGATTTATCAAGAGAAAATAGGTGCAGCTGATGGGTATAAGCTATCTGAGACACAGACCAAAATAATTTATCTATCCAGGCATAACTATTCCTTTACTGAAATGGTCAAATTACTGAATATTAGCGATAAACACCTGATTAATGAATTAAAGAAGCTGGCCGATAAAGAAATAATACATGTTCTTCCGTTGGACATTAACGCCATGAATCTTCAGGCATTTCATTCGGCTCAATCCCCAACGGAAAAGGCTTCAAACCATACCTTATTTAATTTAAGGGTATTGTCCAGAGATAGCTTTCAGCAGCAGCCAATTTTGGTCAATTCAACTGACGCTAGCGAATTGCAAAATGAGGACGTATCGTACTTAATTCAGGAACTACAAAAACGACTTCAAAAAGCGGCAATTGACGAAGGGGACAAAATAGTGATTGTCTCCAAACCACATTTTGAGGCTCTTCTAACTTTTTGGGGAGCGTCTGAAATGGGCATTGAGGTATGTATACTTAGCACCGAAATACCGACCAAAATCAAGCAAAAGTTGCTAAAAAGTATAATTCCTGAATTGGTTTTAACAGATACAAAGATTTATCATGAGCTTGTGTCAGAGCTCACAGATATTCGAGTTCTTGCATTTGACGATGAAGACTTTACAGGTTCTGATGAAAACCTTTTTTCAAACTGGTTAGAGGAAGATGGTAATCTGTCTGACAGCAAGGCAAGTTGGATTCCAACCCCCAATTCAATTGCGGCAACCTTATTCACTTCTGGTACAACAGGCATGCCTAAGGGTATTCAACTGAGTCATGGAGCACTTTATAGAAGTGGTGAATTACTGTCCCGAACTTACGGCTGGAGATCAAATGACAGACTGCTAATGGTTGCTGAATTGGATTCGATGAGTGGTCTAAGAAACACTTGTGTGGCAACACAGTTTACAGGAACCACAGTGATCATTCCCGATTTTAAAAATGATCAACATATTTTCTCAATAGTTGAATCGATCAAAGGAAATCAAGTCACATTGCTCACTTCTACTCCTGCTTTGATCAAGCAACTAATTCAGCTAGGGAAAAGGATTAAAAATGATTTGCGTTCGTTGAGACAAGTCATCTGTACAGGAGGTAATTTGTCGGTGAGTGCAGTTGAAGAGTTTAGGAACCTATTTGGAATTAAAATCATCAATTATTATGGGCTCACAGAAACCACCGGTTTATGCATTGGCGAATTAGAGAATGCGCCCAATGACGTTTTGGGATCAATAGGAGTGGCAGTTGATGCCATTGCTCAAGTAGTGGATAATAATTTAAAGCTTTTAGAACCTGGGGAAATTGGCAAATTAAGAATCTATAATGATCGATTGATGAGTGGATATCTGAATCCTGATGACGAGACCAATCTACAGATTGAAAATGGATGGTTATACACCGGAGATTGGGCTGTTCAGGACGAGTATGGTAATTTCTTTCTGAAAGGTCGTGAAAGAGATATCATAAAGGATCAGGCTGGAAACATTGTATATCTAATCGAAGTAGAGCAATGCCTAACAAGCCACAACAAGGTAAAAGATGTGGCCATTTGTGGTGAACAAAATGATGCCAACGAATATTTAATTGCCTTTATCATTATACATGATGATTTCATGAATGAAAAGGAAGTGTTGGAAAATGAGTTGAAGGAATATGTGGGTAGCGAAATAGGATCTAATAAAACACCTTCGAAAATCATTTTCAAGGACGAATTCCAAAGTAACAGTAGGGCAAAGTGGATAAAAAAACTCTGATTAATTCACTTAAGACAACAGTAAATATCAATGATTAATTTTAAGCAGGTATTAACACAAATTTCAGATAAACGTGTTGTGAAACGACCTTTCTTTATTA
>JBLICU010000193.1:0-3464 GCA_047632435.1 Cyclobacteriaceae bacterium | reverse complement strand
ATAAGCCATGTGTAATTCATCTCTATCTGCATCAACCAAACTGTGTGCATCTTCAAAAGTGCTGCCTGCGCCTTCCGAAACAGAGAAAACGTCATATTTACTAAAGACTTCCTGGTTCATTTCCTTGAGATAGTCGTGTAGATGTGGACCCATTCCATACCATTTAATCACATCCTTCTCATAACCTTCTGGAAATGAAGGGAAAGACGTGTCTTTACTTACAAACTGGAAAGCATCTAAACGAAAACCATCTACGCCTTTATCCGCCCAAAATTTCATGATATCATAAACCTCAGCTCGAACTTTTGGATTTTCCCAATTTAGATCTGGTTGCTGCTGGGCAAAATAATGGAGATAATACGCATTGGTTAAAGAGTCATATTTCCACGCATCTCCCTTGGAATCAAACAAACTATATCGATAATTTGGTTTTCCATTTTCAGCCGGCCACCAATGATAATAATCTCTATATGGATTATCTCTGGATCTTCTTGATTGTTTGAACCACTCGTGTTGGTCACTACTGTGATTTACTACTACATCCAGAACAAATTTTATATTACGATCATGCAAACCCTGAAGTAATTCATCAAAATCTGACATGGTGCCAAATTCAGGTAGAATAGCCCTATAGTCACTCACATCATAACCATTATCCACGTTAGGAGATTGAAAAAAGGGATTCATCCAAATCATGTTTACTCCTAGACTTTGGATATAATCGAGTTTTTCAATAACTCCTCTTAGATCGCCAATTCCATCGCCATTTGAATCATTGAAGCTTCGAGGATAAATCTGATAGATCATTCCTTCTTTCCACCATTTCTGATCCAGATTCATTGTAGAACCATTGGTTTCCTTATGGTCGTCACAGGACATTAGCAATACATAAAGTATGAGTATGAACGCTTTTGAAATATTCATATCGGGTGGGGTATAAGGTGAACATTTTGGGTTTCTATTTCAATTTTAGATCATTTAAATCAGATTTATTCAATAAAAATCTGATGAATTTTCCGCACCTAAACTACAATCGTTTGTATTTTATCTTTTTAACACCAGCGACTTATTTTATTTTCCAAAACCAGAATTTGACAAATAAAAAGGCTCAACATTTAAAATTGCTGAGCCTTCAATTGAGTCATTTTATGTTTGGATCTATTCGGTTATGCTGCCTTTCATGATCGTTTGAGTTCTATCTGGGCCTAACGAGACCATATTTATCGGTGCATTAACACGACTCTCTATATAATCAATATACTCAAGTAAGCCTTTTGGCATGGAGGCATAATCATTGGCTACTGTTTTTCCCCAGCTTTTGAATGTATCGTAGCTTACTGAAAAATCTTTATTGTCCAGATAAAGTGGTAACTCATCGGTCAACTCGTTTTTGTACAAGTAACTATGTCCTACTTGTAATTCACTCATTTGTTCCAATACATCAGCTTTCATCATGAAGAGCTGGGTTACTCCATTGAGCATAACTGTGTACCTTAATGCTGGCAAGTCCAACCAACCACATCTTCTTGGACGGCCGGTAGTTGCGCCAAACTCATTTCCGACTTTTCTCAACTCTTCACCTTTATCATCAAGCAATTCCGTAGGGAATGGCCCACTTCCTACCCTTGTGCAATAAGCTTTGAAAATTCCAAAAACCTCACCTATGCGACCAGGCGCAACGCCTAGTCCTGTACAAGCACCGGCTGCAATGGTATTGCTGCTGGTCACATATGGATAGCTTCCAAAATCAATATCCAATAAAGAACCCTGCGCACCTTCTGCAAGCACACTTTGCCCATCAACTATGGCTTGATTGATCAGATATTCGGTACTCAGAATATCAAATTCCCGTACCAATTCCACTGCTTCAAAAAACTGCTTTTCTTCTTCAGCCAATTCCGCCTGGAAATCATATTTTTCCAAAATCTGAAGATGAAAATCCCTTAGTTGCTGGTATCGTGATTCAAAATCGGGTTCATTGATATCTCCAATTCTCAGACCTTTTCTAGCAGCCTTGTCCTGATATGTAGGTCCGATTCCTCTCAGTGTTGATCCGATTTTTTTATCTCCTTTGGCAATTTCATAAGCTTTATCAAGCATACGATGCGTAGGAATAATCATTTGAGCTTTATTGGAGATCACCAAATGTCTCTTAAGATCAAGATCATACGGTTTAAGATTTTCTATCTCTCGTTTAAAAGTAATTGGGTCTAAAACAACGCCATTCCCGATTACATTTAGGATTCCTTCATGAAAAATTCCGGATGGAATTTGATGTAGCACATGTTTATGGCCATCAAATTCCAAAGTGTGGCCTGCATTGGGTCCTCCCTGAAATCTGGCAACCACATCATACTTTGGGGCTAGAAAATCCACAACTTTTCCTTTGCCTTCATCTCCCCACTGAAGACCCAACAGAATATCAACTGATGACATATTATTTATTTTGAAATTTTAATAAGCGCCTCTTCTTCTGAATTCACAATATTGAAGATGGCTTGTAGCTTGGTAATTATTAAAAGCTTTTTGACATGTTCTGATGGATTTATCAAAAATAGCTCTCCAGATTTATTTCTGAATTTTGTTAAAATGGTAATGAGTACACCTATGCCGCTGCTATTGATATAGCGCACATCCGAAATATCAATCAAACAAAATTTAACTCCTTTGTTTAGCGCATCGTTCACGAGCTCGACCAAATCAGGGCCATTGTTTTCACCTATTAAATCTCCTGTGAAAACAAGTTTAAAAATCTCTTTATCAATATTGTGCAGATATTTCATATAAGTGGTTTTTGGCCTTTGGCTTTTGACAACTGAAAAATTACTTTCATCCGTTCCATTTTGGTGTTTCTCGACGGCTTTATTGACATTACAAGTTTATTTTTTTATGAACTCAGTGAGTTTTCAGATTGATGCTGGTTTATTCTCGCAATTTTCCTTGGTACAAGTTCCGTATAGAATAAGAGAATGGTGAATTACTTCAAATTGCAACAGATCACCAACCATCTTTTGAATATTTTGAATCCTCGGATCACAAAATTCTGAAACTTTATTGCAATCTGTGCAAATCAAATGATCATGTTGCCTAAACCCATAAGATTTTTCAAACTGAGCCAGGTTTTTGCCAAACTGATGTTTGGTTACCAGATCACATTCCACAAGAAGATCTAGCGTGTTGTATACGGTCGCACGACTGACTCTGTAATTTTTATCTTTCATACTGATGTAAAGCGATTCTACATCAGCATGCCCCGTTCTGGAATAGATTTCCTCCAGAATGGCGAACCGTTCAGGAGTTTTTCTCAGTGTTTTTCTTTCAAGAAAAGCTGTGAAAATTTTTTTTACTTCCTCAAATATAACCTCTTGCTGCATTGCACTGCAAATATAGGTGAGTCAATTGATTTATATTTAACTATCTCTGGATACGGAGAATACCCCTTGTATAGCACCAAGATTTTTCAT
>JBLICU010000192.1:0-3487 GCA_047632435.1 Cyclobacteriaceae bacterium | reverse complement strand
ATTTTTCATTTTTGACCGCTGATAGCCTCTATCAAATCCAGCTAAATTCACTGCAATATGATGGCGAACACAATCGAGTGATAGCAAGAAATATTGATTTGAATCCGTTATTCAGCAGAAATGAATTTCAAGATCAGATAGCATACCAGAAAGATTGGTTCGACTTGAGGATTTCCAACGTGATACTTGATGATCCTGACTACAAGAAATACATCACTGAAAATCTACTTGAGTTGAAGGAAATCACCGTTAATAATTTTTCTCTTGACACCCACAGGGATAAGCGGTTGCCTGTTCCTCCGGATTTGGTAAAACCTCTCCCGCAGCAACTGATCAGCGAAATTCCATTACCATTTTATGTAGATAAGATTTCGGTAAAATCCTCTTTTATCTCCCATTCAGAGTTTTCACCGACAGGAACACTTCCTGGCTCCATATTTTTCAATAATCTGAATGCGGAAATCACCAATATAACGAATGATGCGAAAATGCTGGAATTGGATTCCATCATGGTTTTTCATGCTAAAGGAAACATGATGACTACCGGACTTTTTGATGTCAACGTGAAGTTTAATCTTAAAGATACCGGGCAATATTTCCTATTTGATGGTACCTTAAAAAATATGAATTTGACGGAGCTTAATCGCTTACTCGAACATACTGCATTTGTACACATCAAAGATGGTTTTAATAAATATGTGGAATTCAACTTCGAAGCAAATAATAAATATGCCCTTGGCACCATGAAATTCTACTATAATGATTTAAAAATTACAGTCCTCAATCCAGAAGACGCCACCAATAAAGGTCATGGGGCATCCATCAAATCATTCTTTGCCAACACTTTTGTCGTGAATAAGAAAAACCCGCATTTTCTATTCGTTCGTGAAGGAGATATTTTCTACTACCGCGACACCAACAAGGCCATATTCAATTATTGGGCAAAAGCACTCCTAAGTGGTGTGGTCAGCAGTATTGGTGCTAAGAATAATAAAAAAGAAATCAAGAAACTCAATGATCAAATCAAAGCAGAGATTGATCAGAAGTCCGGTAAATCAAGGAAAAATAACGGCTCTAAATAATTTAAAGCTCATTCGGAAATTACTACCACCCATTCCAAATCCACATCAGATTCTCCATCTGTGACCGTACTTGATACTGATTTGATTCCTGGCTGGTGTTTCAAAACAACTCTGAATTTGCCTTTGTTCGCCCCAGCAGTTGTCCATCTGGTTGATAGACCCAAAGGAAATTCAAATTCGTCTTTATCGAGATAATTCAAGGCATCCTCCCGCTGATCCATATTTCCATTTCCAATTGGATCAGAAAAAATGTCTTCCGTGAAAGAAAAGAAAAACAAATGTTCATCAGATTCATTTTTTACTTCTGATGTCAGACTTTCATTGGTCACACTATTTTCCAATTCAATGGCCAATGTATAAATAGTATTGATTTTTAATTCAATGGTATCGACCACCTCCAAATTAGCAAAACCTTCTCCATCCGGATCAATCGCCATAGCAGAAATAGCGTTTCCAGCAATATCTGTAAATGTTAAAACCACGTCTGTAATAATCTCCTGTTCATTTTCAATCACTGGCTCATCTGTATCATTGCAACTTGATAAAGTCATGATGAAAATTAAAAAAAAGTAAATATTGGGAATGTTGGATTTCATAAATGTGGATTTTCTTTCTGCGAAAATATGGCAAAAAATTATATTAATGCAACAATGTTGCATTAATATTTAAATTTGGTATTGGATCATTAAACTAACATTCCTACCAGGTTCATCAGCATAATACCTCAATCTGTTTGTATAGCTTCTATAGGAAGTATTTAAAGCATTTTTCAATTGAATATTGAATTTAAAATGACCAGCATTGAGGCCAGCATTGAAATGGAGCAGTAAATATCCAGGTGGTGATTTCAGAATATCAAAAGTGCTATTATCATCCTCAAAAATATTGGTTCCATTTTCTTGCGCTACAAGGATGGTATTTACAGAAATGATTCTTGGTGTCTGAAACTGCCGGAAGTTATAATCCAAAGTCAATCCCAGGTTGATTCTATCCGCGAACTGTACCTCCTTCTGATAATCGAGGTTATATTTTAAGTTAATCGGAGGTGTATTTACAAAATATTCATCATTCGTAATGTTTTTCGCCCAGACATAACTTGCAGAGAATCCAGATTTGTAATATTCGTGATGATCAAAATCTATTTGCAAATCTAATCCAGCAAAAATCGCATTGTCCTGATCATAAATAAAGTATGGAAATGCTCCTCGAACCGTATTTGTGATGCCGGAAGGTTTAGTGTAAATATAATTTTCAATGAGATTGACATAGGTGGTGATGGTAGATTGAAAAGATTGCTTATTGATCTCATAGCTGCCAATCCATTTGTATCCAAGTTCAGATTTCACTTTCTTCTCCTCGTTTGATAGAATCTGACTAGTGGTAGTGGGATTGTTAAATTCATCCAATTCGAAAGTCCAGAATCCATATTCATACACTGCCTGATGTCTACCAAAACTGTATAACTCGGCCATATTTGGCGGTCTCCACGCACTGCCGAAGTTGAATCGAAGCTTGGAAGTAGTAGTCAATGATTTTATCAGACCAAGACTTGAGGTCACATTGTTATATGTGAGCTCATGGGCATATCTCTGGTTTTGAAACACCCCTCGAGACGACATGTAATGATAGTCGTATCTGAGCCCAAGCTCAATAGTTGCAGGTTTCCAATCAAACGTCTCAATAAGAAAAAAGCCAACACGCTGATAGTTATAGTTAGGGATAAATTGAGCGGTTCTTGTACCTGGTAGATTGTTGTTGTCTTGATATTGCCATTGAATTCCACTTTGCCCAGACATGATTCCGAAGGTTGGATGAAGCCAATCCAAATCAAAAGATTGTGTAGCCAGTTCAAGATCGATGTTTGGTGTTGGTGTATTTGTTCCTTTGCGCAAATCATATTCTTGTCTATGATTGATCTGATAACCATACTTACTTTTCAAAACATGATCACCCAGCCTAAATGAACCTTTCAACACAAACATTTGATGGTCCACTTCCTGATATGGCTGTCTTATGGTATAAGAAAAAGATTGAGTTTCGAGTGGCACGTCACTATTTATGGCGGACACAAGATCTTCAAGATTACCATTTACTGAGCCTCTGAGAATCCCCAATTGTTGGAAAAAATTACTGTATCGCGCTTCCATATCAAATCTCCGCTTATGCCACCTAATGGCAGAAGAATAGCTGTATTCCTTTTTTCCTGTATTGGTAAGATTATAGTCTGGAGCCTGCAAATCTCCTTGACGCGACACTGATCCTTGAAGAGAAAAAGCCAAATGATCAAACCCTTTCCCAAAATTAAAATCTGTATTTCCGGAGCGACCATTTGATTTTACAACTACACCAACATCACCAACAATATCCGTATTCAACTTTAATTCATTGGGATGAATCAACAGCAC
>JBLICU010000191.1:0-3489 GCA_047632435.1 Cyclobacteriaceae bacterium | reverse complement strand
AAGGCTATGATTGACTTAGTCTCCTGCTCCGATATGGCAAAAACATTCGGATTGCCGTCAGAATCTTTTAACCGAGAATCAAGGTTTTCATTATTCGAAATTCCAATGCTATAATGCTGAATCACCTCTTCCAAAGTCGAGAAGCGACCATCATGCATATAAGGCGCGGTGAGCTCAATATTTCTCAAAGAAGGCGTTTTGAATTTTCCCGCATCCTGTTGTTCTCCCGTAATTGCCATAACTCCCTCATCCTCATAAATTTGATCCAATCCTATGTTCAGAAACGCTCCTCCACTATTGAATTGGTATCCTGTTGGTGAGCCTACTTGATGGCAGCTGTTACATTGGTATTTATCAAAAAATAGATTTTTCCCGTTTTCTGCAAGTGCAGAAAGGCTTGCGCCAGACCTGAAATGATCGTCTAATTCGGTTTCAAAAGAAGTAATACTTCCAGTGAATTTTGCCAAAGCATCTGCAATGTGATCAATGTTAAAATCCGATTGACCATAAACATTCGCAAAGCCAACGGAATAGAATTCTGACCGTTTCAAACGCTCAACCATATCGTCTAAATTTTTGATGCCCATTTCCTGATGGTTCACAATTGGCTTGAGCACCATTTCTTTCAACGAATTTTCCCTTCCATCCCAAAATAGGGATCCAATGACTCGGTCATTATTATTCGAGAAATCATTAAAATTGTTGAAATCAGTTCCGTCCAAACTTAAAAAACCTTCGCTAAGATTTTGAATCGGAGGGGAATTCCTATTTGTCAATACATTCTCAAAACCGATACTAAATTGTTTATTGTCCGCAAAAGCCAATTCTTGTTTATGACAGGAACTACACGCCACAGAACCATTTATGGATAGATTTTTATCATAAAAAAGAATACGACCAAGTACTTCAGGAGAATTTATGGATTGAACATTAACTGAAAGCGCTCTACTCTTCAAAGAAGTATCAGAATAATTATCACAAGAGTATGCTGCGATAATTACAAAAAAGATAACCAAAGGCAAAATAAGATTTCTCATGACATGTGGGGTAGGTTTGATCTTTAGACTTCCAAATTAACTCATTAGTTGTAAGAATTAAAATTTAAGTGCTGATTCGGCTAATTGAAATGATTTCAATTCCTGTTTTAGATAATTCCAGCTTTGATTTCTGATAAATATTGGATACATACATACTGACTTGTATCGAGCGTTGACGAAAAAGATACTCCTTTCATTCCAACCACATTCTGCATTAAAGCTGCGGTTGGGACTGGTGATAAAAACCAATCAATGGGTTAAGAGCAAAGGGATTTAAGAAGATATATTCGACTGCTGAACTAATGACATTGAGAAAATAGCGAATTACAATCTCTCGTTCTGAATTATGGGTTTTCACTTGGTCTTGAATGTTCGTTGCAACCTTTAACGTTAGTACTTAAAAATAGCTATAGTTGACAGTCGCCAAATGTCACCATTGCATTTTACACCGTTGGTTTCAGCATACAATAAATACACATTTACTCACTCACCAAATAGCTTCCCCATTTGGCAATGCCTTTTAATATTGGGACCAGCTCTTTCCCTTTTTCACTCAAACAATACTCTACCCTTGGAGGAGTTTCGGCAAAGGCTGTTCTAATCACCAACCGGTCTCTCACCAGTTGATTAAGCTGATCAGTGAGTACCTTTCGTGATATCCCGGGTATGATGGCATCCAGTTGACCAAATCGCTTTTTTGATTTATCTAAATTATAGATGATCAGTGGTTTCCACTTGCCGCCAATAACTACCAAAGACATGGTCAATGGACATTTGCAAGCATCGGTATTCATTTTACTTAATGTAGTCATAGCTATTGTTACTTATTGGTAACCACTTTATGTTGTAAAAAATAGTCATTAGTTACTTTATATAACTAATGAAAGTAACTTTGAGTAACAAATGTAAATCAAAAAATAAATTATGGATAAGAAGATTGTATTTATAACAGGAACCAACAGTGGATTCGGATATTTGACTGCTAAAACATGCGCAGAAAAAGGGTATGCTGTGTACGCAAGTATGCGTGATACTCAAGGAAGAAATTTGGAAAGGGCACAGGAGCTCTCGGCCATTCAAAATATCACAGTTGTGGATCTGGATATAGCAAATGGTGATAGTGTATCAAAAGCCATTGCAAGTATCATCGAAAAAGAAGGCAGGTTGGATGTTGTCGTAAATAATGCCGGATATTTTGGTGGTGGTTTGGCTGAGGCTTATACCGAATCAGATGTTGACAAGATGTTTGATGTCAATGTGAAAGGTACCTGGAGAGTGATAAAGTCAAGTTTACCACAAATGAGAAAGCAAGGAGATGGTCTGATCATTAATACTTCCAGTGGAGTAGGTCGTTTTGCTCCACCTTTTATGACCATATATAGCAGCTCAAAATTCGCTGTGGAAGGTATCACAGAAGGGCTTCACTATGAAGTAAGACCACTCGGCGTTGATGTGGTTTTGATACAACCTGGTGCTTACCCAACTGAAATTTTCGGAAAATCAACGTATGGCTCTGATCATGATGCTGCGGCAGGATACGGAGATCTCGCTAAGGTTCCCGAACAAATAGGTGCTGGGATGGGTCAAATGTTTGAGGCGATGAAACCAAACCCTCAAATGATTCCTGATGCGATCATTAAATTAATAGAAACACCTAAAGGAAAACGCCCATTAAGAACGGTAGTTGATGCGATGACAGGCACTATTGTTGACAAAGCAAATAACGATGTGAAACAAGGTTATACCGAATTTCTGACTGCTTTTGGAATGAAAGACATGCTTTATTAATAGTTGATATAATTGGAGTATTAAAAAGCTCTGAATCATTGGGTTCAGAGCTTTTTTTGTGTGTAAGTCATGACCACAAAGCTCCAAGATGCAAGTCTCGAAAACACCTTGCAGTAGAGAACACCTTGCATGAGGAATTTAGTGACCACTGAAACAGTAGCAGAACTGTCTGTGTCATTCAAAGAAATCATAACATGCTTGAAGAGATATTGAGTAGGCATGATAGGAAGAAAGCCTTTATCCAAGTAGCGTGGATAACCATGCTCCAAGGTCTGGAGAAAGATAAATGGACGTATGTAAAATCCAGATACCACCTTTTATTCATAGCTGTTAACTCAAACCCGCAGCGTGTAGTCTCTTAATTCAGAGATTTTTTTCTCCCGTCTCAGAAGCCTTACCTTATCGTTTGAATTATTCAATTTTTTTTGAGTTTCACGAAAACTGAAAAGACATTTACATCGCTGTGAAAGCTCGATCTTAATTACCCCACTTTTGCTATCTCGTTTTATCTTCAGAAAGTAGAATTAAATACTACATGATGATCCAAGTAGCTGACATTTATTATTGATCTCACCTATTTATATAATTTGATGGAGAGTATCTTTTATCTAATTTCACTAGAGAATTAATTTTGTAGTTGAGTTCCAATCGTAAAATTTTATGA
>JBLICU010000190.1:0-3499 GCA_047632435.1 Cyclobacteriaceae bacterium | reverse complement strand
GCGAGCTGACTAGATAGGCCATCAAAAGGGTAGGGTACTATATCTGCACAATAATCTTTTGTAATAGTTGGAAATCGGTTCTCTTCGGCAGAACAGCTTAGTAAAAAAACAAGGAGTAAACCAATTGGGTATTTCATACTGATTATGTCAATGAACTATTTTTAAATTTCATTTGATACAGATCGAATCCTTTTGCCCAGAAGTCTTTTTCTATTTTCTCTAAATCAAATCCGGCTTTTTGATAAAATTGATAGGCTACCTGAGATGTTCTTACCATCACAGTTTTGATAGTAGAATTTTTATGAATTAATTCAAGTCTGTATTTCAGTAATTCATGACCAATTCCTTTTCCTTGATGGTCAGGATGAATCATGTCCCAGGCTATTTTGGCCAATGACTGTTTGGGAAAATAGTTTATTCCTCCAGCACCAATGATTACATTGTTTTCAATCACAACAAAATAGTCTTCAATTTCATGCTCAAGATAATGATTATATTCATTAACCTCCGATGCAGCAAAATAATCAGAAACATGAAGTTTCAATAGTGCGATTAGTGCTGGCTTATCCTTTATGTCGTACTTTTTGATCATCGGTTAACCTTCGTTGGAGTTTCGTTTAGCATTTCTAAATTGCTTTGCTATTGCTTTGGCTTCTTCTGTCAATTGTTTTGGAAAATCATTTATTTCCAAAATTCTGATGGCATTGGTATTTATCAATACACCTTCTTTTAATTTATAATCAAAGGAGAACTTATCATTTTCTATTGTCTCGGTAAAGTGTAGGTATTTATAACTATCACGAAGAAATTCGGTGAGTTCAAGATCGTGAGTAGCAGCTAAAACTATATTGTCATTTTGATTTAAATAAGACAATACGGCCTTACCAGATGAAATCCTTTCTACTGTGTTTGTTCCTTTGAATAGCTCGTCAAGAAGAAATAGGTTTTGATCCTCTGATTCGCTTTCGTTGATCAATTTTTTAATAGCTTTTACTTCTTCGTAATAGTAACTGCTTTCATCCAGCAAGTTGTCAGTTATTCTAATGGCTGAATGAATTTTAATTTTAGGAATGGTAAATTCTTTCGCACAGGCTGTGTTGATGGTCTGTGCTAGAATTGCATTGATCCCAATGGTTCTGATAAATGTCGTTTTTCCTGACATATTCGACCCGGAAAGGAGCACTGACTGTCCATGAGAAATATTTAATGAATTGGTAACCGGATTCAAAATGAGCGGATGATAAATATCTTCTGAACTGAATGATTTTTTACGCTCTGAGATATTTGGTTTGGTGTAATAAGCCAAGCCATCTCTAAACGAATCAATGGATAATGCCACATCCACTTCCGCTACAGTCCTAAATACATGCTGAATTTCAATTCTTTTCCTGTCTAGTTCTTTAATTATTTTGAACATTAGAATGGGCTCAAGTAGGAATGATGCTTTTATTAGATCCAACAAAATATCTACAAACTGTCCAATTTCACCTGTCAATCGAGATTCCCATTTAAAGAAAAGGGCCTTATTTGCGATTTCACTCAGTGCGTCATTGGATTTGCTTATGTCATGGTCAGCATCTAGAATCACACCATAATTGAGCATTGATTTGGCTACCTGATTAAGCGTGAGCAGTTGGGGAATGCTATTGGAATAGGAGAGAACATTGTTTTTGTTCCAATAATGAATCATTTGGTTGACACCAAGAATTAGCAAAAAAACGATTATGAATACAGGAAAAATGAAGGACGCAATGGCCGATATCGTGGCTAGTATCGAAAGTATAGGTACTATCCAAAACCATTTCGGCTTTGTGATGTTCTTTCCATTGAAAAGTGACTGAAGATAATATGCTCCATATTGGTCCAGCCTGCTCATTTCCAGAATTGAAGATTTTTTCAGGTCAGGGTTGGCATTGAGATTGTCAATAATTTTTTCGAATCGTAAGGTTCGATCCTGATTCTTAGGTATGGTTCTCAGAACACTATAAAGATGCTGTTGACCTATTTTGGAACAAGTCCTGTCCAGATACATAAAGACTTCTTCAAAGTCTAAATCATGCAGTGTGCTATAAGGAATGACTTGGTGCGCATCTGTATCATCAGAAGAGGAAAGCAGAAGTGCTATTCTTTCAAAGTCGAAAGTATCTGTCTTGATGTTTTTGTAAGTCTGTAAAACCTCCTGATTCTTTCTTTTTCCCAAGGTGAATATTTAAGCCCTATGTTGTCGAGTTCGGTTCTTACTGAAGTAAAACGCGTTGAATTAGATTAGGTTAATGTCCTATTCAAGAAGATTTATGGCTTTTTCGATGTTTCTGCTAAAACCCATCAATACGTTTCCAAGAATTTCTATTTGCTTATTTACTTCCTGATATTCTCTTTGTTCAATGGCTTCCCTTACTCCAGGCAATGTTTTAACACCATAGCCAGTATAAAATCCAGGTGCGTATATGTGGTGTTTGAACCAGGGTCTTTTTGGCAGGCCATGGTCTCTTGTCAGTGACCGTTCCATATCCTTCAACAATGCGTTTAGCTCAGCCGTGTTTTGGTTAGTAACCGTTTTGCCAGAGGCTTTCTCAAAAGCGGTGGCTTGTGTATTTAATTCGTTAATAGCGTTTTGCAATGGAGCGAAATTAAAAAAAGGAACTTCCTTCTTGGCCTCTGGGATAATGAAATTATCAGTTGGATTGGAGGCCAGTTGATAAATACCGTCGTTGATCAAGCGATTTTCCTTTTCAGTTTGCTTTCGTAAGTCATCAGCTAGTGTATTGACTTCTTCCACATATTTGGTAACAGTATTAGCGAAATGTTGAAATTCAAAAGGCAATATTTCCGCATTTGCAAGTCTCAATGTAGTTCTGCCGGCCACTTTAACCAGAGAAATGCCGTATTGAAAATCTGGGTCTTTGAAGCGCTTGTAATGCTCATAAGAATCGTACATGGTATGGTATTCTCCACCAGGACTTTCTCCGCCAAATCCTAAATTAAAAGAAGCTACACCCAAGTGTTGGAAGAAGGGGGAGTAGTCTGAGCCAGAGCCAAGTGCATATAAATTGAAATGTTTTAGTGCTTCTTTTCCGTTCAACAATTGCTGGGCATTTTTCCTTTCAAAAACTGAAACTCCTTTTACAGGGTCATTGACCGTCTGCGTTATTTCATTGAAGAATTTTTCTAACGTGTGAGAACCACCGGCATTAAGAAAACCACGGCTTGTGCCATCGGTGTTGATATATGCTACTGCTTTCTTTTTCAATTCTTCTTCATAGGTTTCTACCCATTCTGTTGACCCAATGAGACCAGGTTCTTCAGCTCCCCAGGCACAGTAAACTAGAGTTCTTTTGGGTTTAATTCCTTTTTTTGCTAGTTCTGATACTACTCGTGCTTCTTCCATGACAGTTACCAGCCCACTTATTGGATCGTTCGCTCCGTGTACCCAGGCGTCATGGTGGTTGCCTCTGATCACCCATTCATCGGGGTATGTACTGCCTTTCATAGTAGCTAT
>JBLICU010000189.1:0-3576 GCA_047632435.1 Cyclobacteriaceae bacterium | reverse complement strand
CAAGCATATGAGTTCATGAATGCTGGCGACATTGCCGTCGAGGCTGGTGACTTTCAAAAAGCAAGTGACCTCTATAGCACCGCTGAAGCCATGTTCCCGGAAAACCTGGAAATGAAATATTGGCATGCAGTAAATCTTGCCAACACAGATCAGCTTGATCAGGCTCTGCCCATGTTCAAAGAAGTTTTTAGTAAAGATTCAAATTGGAAAAAACTAACCCCACGACTCATTGACAATGGTGTGCTGACCGTTAATGAAAAGCAATTAAAACAGATTTTAAAACAATAGACTTGATCTTATATTTCAATGAGTGAAGCGGAGATAAATGAAGATGATGGTTTGCAGTCAGTGCTTCCGGTTTCTGGCATGTATCAGAACTGGTTTCTGGACTATGCATCTTACGTAATTCTTGAAAGAGCTGTTCCAGCCCTTGAAGATGGATTGAAACCCGTACAACGACGTATTCTCCATGCCATGAAGGAAATGGATGATGGTCGATTCAATAAAGTAGCCAATATCATTGGTAGTGCCATGCAGTTTCACCCTCACGGTGACGCATCCATTGGTGACGCCATTGTCAACATGGGACAAAAGGATCTGCTGATTGATATGCAGGGAAACTGGGGTGATAATCGTACCGGTGACGGTGCAGCAGCTGCCAGATATATTGAAGCCAGACTCTCCAAATTTGCATTAGAGGTAATCTTCAATCCACAAACGACTAGTTGGCAGCTTTCTTACGATGGCCGAAAACGTGAGCCAATTACATTTCCCGTAAAATTTCCATTACTTCTAGCACAAGGTGTAGAAGGTATTGCTGTTGGTCTTTCTACTAAAATCCTTCCTCATAATTTCATTGAGATTCTCCAGGCTTGCATCAATATCTTGAAAGGGAAAAAAGTGCAACTTTTCCCGGATTTCGATATGGGAGGTAAGATCGACGTGAGTGACTATAATGATGGTAAAAGAGGAGGCAGAGTCCGGGTACGCGCCTCCATCGAGGAGTTAGATTCTAAAACTTTAATCATCAAGGATATTCCTTTTGGCACCACGACTACTTCACTTATAGATTCAATCATTAAGGCCACAGAAAAAGGTAAAATCAAGGTCAAACAGGTTATTGACAATACGGCGAAGGATATCGAAATTTTGGTCAAATTGGCACCAGGAACATCTCCAGATATTACCATAGATGCGCTATTTGCCTTTTCGGATTGTGAGGTTTCTATTTCGCCAAATGCATGTATCATTCATGAGGATAAACCTAAATTTCTTGGTATTTCCGATATACTGAAGCAGTCTGTGGATCAAACGGTTGATTTGCTGAAACAGGAGCTTGAGATCAGGCGAAAGGAATTGATGGAGCGAATGCTTTTCTCCTCTCTTGAAAAGATATTCATCGAAAACAGGATTTATCGGAACATTGAGGAGTGTGAAACCTGGGAGGCTGTATTGGAAACTATCGACAAAGGATTGGAACCATATAAGCCACAGTTTTATAGGGTAATCACACAAGAAGACATTATCAGACTTACGGAGATCAAGATTAAGAGGATTTCCAGATTTGATTCTTTCAAGGCGGATGAATTGACAAAAAGGCTCGAAGAAGAGCTCAAGCAAACTGAATATTATCTAGCTAATCTGACAGAATATGCCATAGATTATTATCAAAACCTGCTTGATAAATATAGTAAAGGCAGAGAAAGAAAAACAGAAATAGCCAACTTCGATACTATATCAGCTTCTGTAGTAGCCGCGAACAATGCAAAACTATATGTGAATAGGGTAGATGGCTTTGTCGGATATGGTATCAAAAAGGATGAGTTTGTGTGTGACTGTTCGGATATTGATGATATCATAGTTTTCAGAAAAGATGGCGTATGCCAAGTCACAAGAATTCAGGAAAAGGGTTTTGTCGGCAAGGATATTTTGTATGCCGAAGTTTACAACAAGGGGGACGAGCGCATGGTGTATAATTTGGTTTATCTGGATGGCAAATCCGGGAGGACCATGATCAAGCGGTTTCAGGTGCTCTCTATTACCCGAGATCGTGAATACGACCTTACCAAAGGTGCCAAAGGATCAAGAATGATGTATTTTACTGCCAATCCAAACGGTGAAGCAGAGATAATTACTGTTTCGCTCACGCCTGCAAGCAAATCGCGCAAAAAAGTATTTGACTTTGATTTTGCTGATGTTGAAATCAAAGGCAGAGGTGCAGGGGGTAATATTCTTACTAAGTATCCAGTGAGAAAGATCCAGTTTAAATCTGCAGGGGTTTCTACTTTAGGCGGATTGGATGTGTGGTATGACTCATCTGTGGGCAGGCTTAATACCAATAAACGGGGAGAATTTTTGGGTAAATTTCATGCAGAAGATAGAGTGGTAGTCTTTTATCGAGAGGGTACTTATGAGCTCACGTCATTTGAAATGACCAATCATTACGATCCGAATCAAATATTCTCATTGGGAAAATTCAAACCCGATCAGCCAGTGAATGCCATACATTATGACGCTGAGAGTAAAATATTCTACATCAAAAGGTTCCTGATCGAAAAGGTAATTCCAAATAAACGATTTTTATTTATCGGTGAATCGAAAGGTTCAAAATTGTTTTTTGCAAATAATGGCAATAATGCCTTGGTTGAGGTGGTTTATAAGGATGGAAGAAGCAAAGAGAAAAAAGAGCTGGATTTGACCGATTTGATTGATATCAAAGGATGGAGAGCCATTGGCAATAAATTCAATATTCAGACTGTTTTATCCATTGTATTGAAACCAACTATAGTAGCTGAAGAATCAGTGGACATACAAGTTGCTGAACCCAATAATGAGATTGAAAATGTCACAGAAACAGACGAACTGGTTGATTTGGAGCAGCTTAAAAGCTCAATAAAAGACGAAGTAGAGAAGGAAGAAAAGCAACTTGGCTTGTTTGGGGATGACTAATACGGTATTTGGATGAAGGGAGTATGGAGGGTTGTTAAGTATTTTATTTTCTCGATAGTGGCCACAATTGCGCTCATTGTCGCACTTAATTTTTGGGTTATTATTTCTACCGAAGACCAGGTTTATCATCAGGCAAGTAATCTTCCTGTGAACAAAGTTGGACTCATCTTAGGTACCAGTAAACGTACATCAGCGGGTGATTCTAATAAATACTTCCACGAGCGGATCAATGCCGCGGCAGAATTGTATCACTTAGGTAAAATTCAACACCTTATCGTGAGTGGTGATAATCGTACGGTTTATTACAATGAGCCTCGTGATATGTACATGGCTCTGGTCAATTTAAACGTGCCAAAAGGAGCTATTACACTTGATTTTGCCGGTCTTCGCACACTTGATACCATCGTCCGGGCAGATGCAATTTTCGGACAAAAACGTTTTACAATCATCACTCAAGACTTTCACTGCTATAGGTCTTTGTTCATAGCTAATTATTACGGATTTGAAGCTATGGCCTTTTCGGCTGATGACAAGGAAAAACTCCCATTGTCACTTGCATTGAGGGAAATATTAGCGCGCTGCGGAGCTGTTTTGGATCTTTATGTTTGGAAAAAAGCTCCCACAATT
>JBLICU010000188.1:0-3644 GCA_047632435.1 Cyclobacteriaceae bacterium | reverse complement strand
GATAATGTAGTTACTTGATTTAAATACTCCTTCACTGTCCTGTACACCATCATTGGATATAATTTTTCGCCGGAGTTTGTTACCAGCAGGAATTCGGTTGGTATCTGAAATTCGTTGTTGCGAACCGGCAGATATTCCTTCACTATCTTAACGAATGAATCGCTAATTGGTATGACTCTTTCTTTATTTCTTTTTCCTAAAACTTTGATTGACCCCTGAAAAAAGTTGACATCTTTTTCTTTTAGATTGATCAGCTCTGATAAACGAATTCCTGTGGCATACAAAAGCTCGATAATCAATTTATCCCTTGTGCCAGAAAACCCTTCATCAAACTTCACCTTCACTTCATCCAATAGATCATTCATTTCAGACTGGCGAACGAATGAGGGCAATTTCTTTTCTGTTTTCAATGGTTTTAATCTACTCGCAGGATTTTGATCAATGTTTTCTCTGGCTTGAAGAAATTTGTAGAATGACTTAAGTGTGGCAATTTTACGATTAACGGATTTAGGAATCAACCCTCCATCAATCAGACTTACAACCCAGCCACGAAGCATGGAATGATTCACCTGAAGAAAATCCTCAAGTTCAAAAGTGTCCAATAAAAATTGTTGTAGTTGATATAAGTCCTGCCTGTAGGCAATCAGCGTGTGGGGGCTGAATCTTTTTTCGAATTGCAGAAACTTTAGAAAGGAGTCAATCATAAACAAGTATTCCCCTAGCAGGGAATACTAACTTAATGATTTATTATCAAAAACCCTTGAGCGGAATTACTTATTTTCCGCTTCTCTTAGATGCTGAATGTATGTGGCTTTAATTACTTCCTTTCTTCTTCTTACAGATGGCTTAATAAAAGCTGTTCTTGATCTCAATTCTCTAAGAACACCAGTTTTTTCAAACTTCTTTTTAAATCTTTTAAGAGCCTTGTCAATAGACTCATTATCTTTTATGTTAATTATAAGCATCTTTCGTTTTTTCTATTTGAGCATGCAAAATTATATGAAAATCAATACACTCCAAAGGTTTAGGACAATACTTCTCTTGAAATTACAATCTTTTGGATTTCGGAGGTGCCTTCGCCTATAGTACAGAGCTTAGAATCGCGGTAGTATTTCTCTGCGGGATAATCTTTGGTGTAGCCATAACCACCAAATATCTGAACTGCCTCATTGGCCAATTCCACACAAATTTCAGAGGCATAGAGTTTGGCCATCGCTGATTGTTTGGTTACAGATAGTCCGTTGTTTTTTAATTCTGCAGCCTGATAGGTCAATAATTTGGCAGCTTCAAATTTTGTAGCCATTTCAGCCAACTTGAATGAAATCCCCTGAAAAGAAGATATCGGTTGACCAAATTGCTCTCTTTCCTTGGAGTATTTTATAGAGGCATTTAGTGCCCCCTGCCCAATACCGCATGATAAAGCGGCAATTGAAATGCGGCCTCCATCGAGCACTTTCAAAGATTGAACAAATCCATCACCTACCTCACCGATCAGGTTTTCTGATGGCACATGACAATCTTCAAAAATCATTTCCGCTGTTTCGGAGCAGCGCATGCCCAATTTATTTTCCTTTCTACCTCCTTTGAACCCAGGCGTACCTCTTTCAACTATAAAAGCCGAGGTGTTGCGACGCTCACCCACTGCTCCCGTTCTGGCGATAACCACGGCTATATCACCTGAAATTCCATGGGTAATAAAATTTTTTGCTCCGTTTAAAACCCAGGCGTCTCCCTTCTTCACAGCAGTTGTTTTCATATTTCCTGCATCTGAGCCCGTATTGGGTTCAGTCAATCCCCAGGCTCCCAGCCATTCGCAAGTCGCCAATTTAGGCAGGTATTTTGTTTTTTGAGAATCGTTTGCATGCTGTAATATATGACCCGTGCAAAGACTATTGTGTGCCGCCATTGATAGTCCTATAGATCCATCTATAGCTCCAAGTTCAATAATGGCTGTCACATATTCATGGTATCCAAAGCCCGAACCTCCGAATGCCTGTGGAACCAACACACCCATCAAACCAAGCCTCCCTAATTTTTTAAATACCTGCATTGGGAATTCCTGAGATTCGTCCCATTGCATTTTGAAAGGTTCAATATCCCTCGCTCCAAAATCGCTAATCATATCAGCTATCAGCTTTTGATTTTCACGAACTTCGTTGTGTTCATTTGATGCAGTTGAATTCATATGAAGGGGTGTTTTATGAATAAAGCAATCTAACGGATTATAAAAGAATTTAGACCAGCAATTTTTTAAATGGTTATTGTATCATTCCCGTAGTATTCAGTCGCCAATCATAATCTTTATATGATATTTTCATTCCATCAATAATCTTCTGGTCGGAATACTGATTAACGAAATCCCTGAGCGTTCCATTTTTTTCAAAGTCTCCTGAAAACCATTGGAAGATTTTGGATAATTGAGCTTCCTTAGTGTCAATATCATTCCTGAAATCATCATTGATGAATGCTATCGCCTGCTCATTCAACTGTGTATCTAGATTCTCAGCAGAATATGCTTCATTCCTAAGTTGAGAACAGGAAAAAGAGGCACAATTGATCGCAAAATGAATGCGCGGTTCATCCCAGTTTTGCCTGAGAATATTATGCTCCAAATTGTTTAGGTCATAAGTTTCTCCCGCTATTTCAATAAACTCAATATCCCAAGGGGAGTTGATAAATGGAATCTGAATAGATGAGCAAATGTCTTTTATGCTCCCAATAGGATAATGATCAAGCACAAGAGCTATCGTGAAAGCATTGTAAGTATTGATCCAATATGCTAGTTTTTCTTCGCGGCTCCAAGTTTCGCTGGGAGCATTATCCGATAATAACTTAAGATATGCTTGCAAACGGAGGCTATCAGATTTCATGTCTTCATAGTTGACAAGACCATTCTTGGTCACATGTTTTAGAAGCAAATCATTCCACAATTGATGGGATATTGGCTGAGTTCCAGGTTGAGTTGGATTTAGTTGAACACAGCCCTGAAATAAAATAATTGCAAGAATAAAAACCAGATATCGCATAAAAAAATGTAAATTTTGAATTCTCCTTGACTCGAAATTTTTAAATCGGCTCATTGAGGTTTAATTTAGAAGTTAACAGCTAAAAGGAGATCAATTGGAATTATTTCTCAGTACAAACAAAGAACTTCTAATTCTTGTTCTTGGTTTTTTAATCATTGCGATCGCCGCAAATCAAATAGCCAAGAGCTTTCAAAAGATAAGACTTCCACTTATCACTGGTTTGATTTTTACCGGAATCATCGCAGGGCCTCATATAATTGGACTTGTGCCCATTTCAGCCAAAGCCAACCTTCAATTTATCAATGAAATAGCACTGGCCTTTATTGCCTTTGCTGCAGGCGCTGAACTTTACTTAAAGGAACTTCGGAGCAGATTCAACAGCATCAAATGGAACACTTTCGGCCAGCTTGTGGTCACCTTTGTAGCCGGTTCGATTCTGGTTTATCTATTTGCCGACTTTATCCCCTTCATGGCTGATTACAGTGTAAAGGCCAAAATTTCAATCGCAGCAATCACAGCAACCATTTTCGTTGCTAGATCTCCGGCTTCAGCCATTGCAGTCATCAATGAACTTAGAGCCAAAGGGCCTTTTGTCCAGACAGTGATGGGTGTAACTGT
>JBLICU010000187.1:0-3692 GCA_047632435.1 Cyclobacteriaceae bacterium | reverse complement strand
GTGGCTCAGAAAAATCTATTCACCATTTCCTTGATTGCTGTTTTTCTTTTAGTTGGATTACTTATCGCGGTATTTATTCTTTACCAGAAAGGGGTGCGAAAGAAACGATTACTTGAGATACGGGCGATGGAGCTGGATTTAGCCAGAGAGAAAGCAGAAATAGCAAATAAAACCAAATCAGATTTTTTGGCAAATATGAGCCATGAGATACGGACGCCTCTCAATGCCATCATTGGATATACGGATCAGGCCATGGAGACTTCATTAGAGAAGACAAGGATGAGTTACTTAAGGACTGTCAGTCAATCGGCCAATGGTCTTTTGGAAATAATCAATGAAGTACTAGAGTTTTCAAAACTGGAAGCTAAGGAACTAGAGCTTAGAATTGACGATACCGATCTGATTGAACTTTGTGAGCATGTCATTCGAATGTTGAGTTATAAAGCCATTGAAAAAAAGCTTGTTTTAAAATTGTCACAAGTCGATATTAAGTACCGATATATTAGGGCTGACATTACCCGGTTTAGGCAAGTGTTGGTCAATCTTCTTTCTAATGCGATCAAATTTACGGAAGAAGGAGAAGTCGAGCTTAAGGTGGAAGTATTGGAAGAAATTGATGATCGAAAGACCTTATTCAAGTTTTCAGTTAGAGACACAGGGATTGGCATCAAAAATGAAAATCAAGAGAATATATTCAAAGCATTTTCGCAAGAAGATTCATCATTGACCAGAAAATACAGCGGCACAGGTTTAGGATTGTCAATTTCCACAAGTCTCCTTTCTCTAATGGGAAGTCGTTTGAGTGTGATGAGTACTCCGGGTAAAGGAAGTACTTTTTTCTTTGAAGTGACTTTTGAAAACGCCACGGAAAGTTTTAAAAATAGTAGCGCTCAAGTTTTAGAAAATCAGGAACAGTGGCATGTGATAGAAGACGAATTGACTGTCCTGGTTGTTGAGGATAATCAGACTAATATGCTACTAGCCAAACTCATGATAAAAAAGACATTGCCTAACACAAGAATCCTAGAGGCGACTAATGGATTAGAGGCTGTTTCACTATTCGTAAAAGATAAACCAGATCTGATCTTTATGGACATTCAGATGCCCTATTTGGATGGATATGGTGCCACCATAGAAATAAGGAAAATAGAGACAGGTAAAAGAACACCGATTTGTGCTTTAACAGCCGGATTTTCTGATATCGAAAAAGAAAAATGTTTTGAAGCTGGTATGGATGATTTTATAAGTAAGCCAATTCCTAAAAATGCGATTAGCCAAGTAATAAGTAAGTGGGTTATAAACAAATCATTTTGAGCCAATATGCTGCATGGTATTGTTGTATTGAAGGTGTTAACGTACTATTTTTTTAAGGTTTGAAGTGATGTGTTTAACTTTTTCATAAGCAGGTTTGACTCGTTCAAAGCTTTCATCCTCCCTATTTTTCGTTTCAACTTTGCTTTCATAAGGAGGCCTTTTAAATGTAACTGGTCGTAACTCAGACCACATACAAAAGCGCTACCCGAATTGGTCTTCAGTCTCGCTTGACCATTGAGAGAAAGCAAGAATATCATTGGATGCCAGTGATGTGTTTTCTCTCTTCATTTTTCATACTGACTCTGAGTATAAGTTTAGGCAATATGGGTGAGAAAAATCCCGAACTCTGACAGGTAGATACTTATCGGCAAGCGAGTGCGGAAGTGTGATTGATTTTTCCAATTTAAAAATCTGAAAGCGCAGCAGTGTTGTAAAGCGAATGACCCAAATATCATCACTTATGTCTCCTTTAGATTTAAAATACGCGTTTGTTTCAATTTCCAGAATGAGCTATTTACCGAAAGCGGCACCAGGGATGGAGCGGCATGTCTGAGCTCTGCCGCCTCAGGCGGCAAGCGAGTAGCGACAGCCCGCCCGGGTGCCCAAATCAATTTATACTTTAGTCAGGATTAAAATCCGCAAGCTGATACCGCATTCATAAACTGTGTGCGGAGCAGGCTGTTGAGATCGGGGGATGCTGTGATTATGCCACGAAGAATTAATAATAGCCCTGAAAGCAAAGCTATCGGGGTGGTGAGGTTTGAGATTCGTTTGAAGAAAGTGGGCAAAATGGACCTGATGGCGCTCAGTGATGCCAAAGCGGGTAAAGTACCCAGACCAAAAACGATCATGTAGGTGGATGCTGACAGTATATCTCTACTGAGCAAAGCGCCTGCTGCAGCCAGGTAAATCAAGCCGCAGGGAAGAAATCCGTTGAGAAGTCCGGCACTGAGCCATCGCAATCGGGTGCTATAATAACCTGTGAAAGTTGTTTTTGCTCTTTGATAAAGTGGCGATTGATAGTACCAGCCTTCTAATCGGTTTCGCATTTTTGGAAATCCGAAAAGGACAATGATGAGGATGCCTAAAACGATGGCAAAATAATGCTGCACTTCAAAAAATCTGATGGAGGTGCTGATAAGACCAAAAAACACGCCGATGAGAGCGTAGATGAAGATTCGGCCAAAATGATAGAGGAGAAAAGACCAAACGGCCTGTAACCCGGACTTGCCTGTAAAGGAAATCATCAAGGGGCCACACATGCCTACGCAGTGTACGCTCCCAAACAGTCCGATCAAAACTGCGCTGATCATCTGAGAAATATTTCCTGCTCCTGATAGTATGTTTTATCCCTTACCGCCCAGCTTACCTGCACTTTGAAATAGCCCTTGATCAGCTCCTTTTTACTGATGGATTGTGTATTGCTATCGTTGAGTGCAAGTGGAAATGTTTTGTCAAAAATGGCTTTGGAGGTATGATAAAACTTCACCTCTCCGGTGGCTGTTGCAAATGCGGATGGAAATTTCAAAATGAGTTCATCATCCTTTTGCTCGAATGCGATGCTCAAGCCACTTTCGTGAAGATTGGTGCGGTCATCGATACGGATCTGATAGGCCAGCTCATCCAGATAGTATGTGTCAGAAACCAAATCAATATTTTCCTGAAATGCCTGCACCACGATCCATACAATAAAACTACAAAAGAGTACAAATGATAATACGATTCCTTTTCCCCAATCCCACTTCATAGTCATATTCATAAATGTTAAATTTCAATTGGCGGTATCACAATGTCGGCCCTAAAAACCGTGTTTTCACCGTTTCTATTAATTCGTCGTGTGTATATACACCTATCACCACATTGGTGCTTAAACCATCCAAATCTTCAGGTTTGATCACAACGAAAAATGCCCCTGCTCCTATCCCCTGTTTTTCCAGATTGATTTTGTTGCCCACCATTTCTAATTTGCCTGGGGGCGAAACCAACCTGAATTCTGCGACATGAGCGGCGTTGGTCTTGTTCACCATTTTGATCTGGTAAAGATTGGTAATGTTTCCATCTGGTCGGGTCTGATACATCATACCCGGTGTTCTTAAGATGGTGGTTTCGAAATCGGATCGGATGGTCATCAAAACCACAAAAACTCCACTCAAAATAATCAGCATAGCTGTATATCCTTTCATTCTTCCGGTAAAGACAAAAGGTTTTTTTTCTGCAATATTTTCCTCTGATGCATAGCGAACCAATCCATGTGGCTTGCCAATATGATCCATGATAGAATCGCAAACGTCAATACAAGCGGTACAATTCACACACTCAAGTTGAGTCCCGTGACGGATATCAATTCCCGTCGGACAAACTGCAACACACTGTCCACA
>JBLICU010000186.1:0-3739 GCA_047632435.1 Cyclobacteriaceae bacterium | reverse complement strand
ACCCAAAGTCTTGAAAGCATTCGAGAAACCTACAGTCAGTTTAATCCCGGTTTTGTGTTTGAATATGAATTTATGGATCAGGTTTACGCAAGAATGTATGAATCAGAACAGCGGGTTTCAACATTGTCAAAGTATTTTGCGGGTTTTGCCATATTGATTTCTTGCCTTGGTTTATTTGGTCTGGCTGCCTTTACTGCTGAGCGGAGAATCAAAGAAATTGGTATAAGAAAAGTACTTGGTGCTTCTATTGTCAATCTAATGATACTACTGACCAAAGATTTCGCAAAACTTGTGCTTACTGCCATTCTAATAGCCTTGCCAATCGCCTACTGGGTCACAAGGAATTGGCTGGAAGGATTTGCTTTTCACATTGATTTGAGCATATGGTTCTTTGTGGTAGCAGGTTTAATGGCACTGATTATCGCTTTGCTTACAGTCAGCTCTCAAGCCTATAAAGCTGCATCCGTCAATCCATCGGAATGTTTGAAGGATGAATAATATCAAAGTTTAGGCCACAAAAGAGATAATTGTCATTCCGAGTAATTGACTCGGAATGACAGGTTTTTAGACATAGGCTAATTTAAAGTCAGGTTAGTTATTTTCCGCCACTACTGCATCATAATCTGTAAACAAATCATCCATGCCTTTTTTAATCATTTCCATTACATTGGATTTATATTTTGCTACATCGGCTATATAATTCCAGTCATTTGAGCTTGTCCCTAAAAACTCAAATCCATCTTTATCCAAATCTGAATAGAAGTCTTCAATTCCCTCTGGATTGTTGTTGGCGGTATATAAAACGTATTTTGTCTTCTCCCATTTGATAACACTTAAACCATTCGATGCTTTTAATTGAGGCATGGTTCTAACTGAGGCCGTACTTCCCAATGCAGCCGTTTTAAATTCTATGAAGTTGATAGTAGTATTAAAAGACGTATATGAAAAATTTCCTTTGTAATCAGGCACAACATGAGCTGAATTTCCATGTGCAACTAAAGGGCCACTTCCTGAGGATGCAATGTTCGTTCCTTCAGGCCATGCCATCATGTTGTGGTTTTTCTTTTCCTTATTGTCAAAGGTGCCACCACTTATGATTTTGGCATTGTCTTTACTTTTTGCTTTGCTATATTTTTTTGTCGCCTCAATTTCCTCTATAGATGGAGAATATACTTCAACGCCTCTTTTTTTCCATTGTTCAACAAAATAAGCGTACGCCTCATTCACCATCTCTTGAGCTAAAGGCTCATCAACTTGAGTGAGGTGTGCTCTGATTCCCACCTGTGCTCCGCCACCTCCCTGATCTTCAGCGAATCCATATAGCACCAAATTGATAGAGAAGTCGTTCAACATAATTTTATCAGATGGCGAAGCAATGATGCCATTTTTGCCACTGAGATTGTTTTTAGTCTTGCCCAATTCAACCTGAGCCAACAAATAATTGGCAGTGAAAATTGCTAGTGTAACAAGAAGTAATAGTCGTTTCATGATTTTGTCTATTTAAAGTGAAGATTCAATAAAACTCATTATCCAAGTTAATTTAATCAAACAATAAAAACAATAGCATCCTGAGGGTAGATATTACTCAGTATTATCACCCATCAACAATAAAGAAATGGAAGCCCATTAGACAAATAGTAGTCTCAGGAATTGTTCTTTAACAGGACGCAGACCATCAAATCGCAGCTTGTATACTTCAATTATTCAATACTTTTCAATTCAAATTTCTTAATTTTCTCAACATCCGAGAATTGAAGATCAGGGAAGATTAGTTCCTCCATATACCAAAATGTAGCTTTTACAACCCGTCTATTAGCAGTATGTGACTGATTCCAATTTTTGCTCAGATAAAGCATCAGCTGTTTTTGCTGATAAATGTTGTTCCTGATCCGTCGCATGTATTTTCGCACATGATGAGTTTCATATTCTTCTGAGACGACCGGAGGTTTCTCCCAATGAATGTGTGTATCTGGTTTCAATAAATTAATGGTAGTGCCATCAGCCAATTGCGCCTCTATCACATACCAGCCATCTGCTGTGTTTGGTCCTGTGAAAATGCGCCATCCTTGCTCAATTCTGAGTTTTTGAACCAAAAAATCGAAGGGTTTTATCTTGATAAATGGATGATCATTGATGTCAAAATTGTGGTAAATATTGATAGCAATCATCACCACTCCCAATAATTGGATGATATAAGACGGCAGCTTTTTACGCTTGAATATGAGCAAACCGACCCCAGAAGTCTGATTTTCACTTTCCCGGTTTTTAAGCCCAATAGTCCGAGGAAAATAACGATCCCAAACCCGGGAAGGAATCATCGGAATCCATGCAGCAATGGCCACCAAAGGGAAAATGCCAAGCTCCATAAATAGAAACAACCCAAAGTGGAAGGAGGTGAATAAAACCACAGCCAACACTCTGAAACGATCTGAATGTTTATAAGAGAGCAATAACAACCAACCAAAACGCTCAAGGATGAGCGTGTAATAATTCAACAAAATCATTACCGCTGGAAATTTGAGTAGATATGCCGCTGACGCCTTGGCATAGGTATGCAGCATCATGGAGTAATAAATGCCTTGCCCAAAATGCCAGATTTTCGAGAACTTTGCCCAACCCGATACGGCATAAATGATGATCAGTTGAAAGACATAGACCAAAGTCCAAACAGAATAATAGTTGTCCTCAACTTTCCTCATCCGGTCTTTAAAAAGAATAGCATCCAAAGAAAATCGTGCTCCCAATGGAAGAAAAATTGCCATAAACATCAAAAGCCTAATCAGTGTGTCTCCATCATTCAACACATAACTATTGCGCGAATGAAGAGAAATCAACAAAAACCAACAGATCGGCAGTACTGCAGGTGTCAGGAAACCCAACATCAATAACACAGCGAAGAACGCTGCAATCCAAAATAGAAAGCCAATATATTCCGCATCACCTCCCATGGTATGAACCGAAAGATGGTTGAGCCAAATAAAAGTCGGTTCCATACGAACGACACCTGCATTGGTATAAAAAAACTCGAGATGTTGTGCCCTAACAAACAGATCCACCAAAATAACCAAAGCCAGCATGATCCTGAATATTCCCAGGGATCGGGTATCCAGGGTGATCAGTTTAGTGAATTTTGATATGTGATGATGTGTGATTTTCATTGATCGTAATAAAAGCGACAGCCAGCTTAGTGCACCGAAAGTTCTCGAAAAATATTGAAACTTTTTAATTGACCAATCGTTCAGTCATAAAGTGAGTCCCAGAACACCCAGACAATTTGAAGCGATCAGAGCGGCATCAGTCAATAAGATATTGGATGCGGCCCTCGAATTATTTGGTACCACAGGATATGAAAACACATCGATGGCTCAGATTGCCCAAAAAGCCAACATTTCAAAAGGACTCATTTACAATTATTTCGATAGCAAAGAAGACTTGCTCAAAGCCTTAATAGATCGGCTTACTACCTTAGGCGAGGATCAGATTAAACATATGATTGTCGAAGATCCGAGAGCAACCCTTCGAAATATGCTGACTTTTACTTTCAAATGGTTAAAAGAAAATGAAAAGATGAATCGACTACTTTTTAGCCTGACGCTTCAGGTAGAAAGGTTTGAATTCATTCATAATATGGCAAATGCCAAAATGAAGAAGTACGTTGTTTTGCTTGAGCATTTGTTAGAACAAATGAAGTTTCCTAATCATAAGACTGAAGCACGCATTTTGGCGACTTTATTCGATG
>JBLICU010000185.1:0-3778 GCA_047632435.1 Cyclobacteriaceae bacterium | reverse complement strand
AAATGAATATCATCTTCATCAGAACCTATCTCCACAAAATTAATCTCATAACGCTCAGAAATCTCTTTACAAGTCGCTTTCAACGTCACCTCAACTTCTTTACTAAAAACAGCCCGACGATACTTTACCAGACATACAAAATGATAGAGCAAGAGACTTTTATTATGACTCTTCAGAATATGATTATCACCCATAATCCAAAGATAAAAAATCTCAGAACGCAACACCCGATGCAAGCATCGGGGAATTCATTAGATTAAAGATTTATCGGCAGGGGCCGTTTTGGTTAGCTCAGCTGCGGCTTTGATAATTGGCCTAATTGTTTTCTTTCCCAAAATGGGTTTCTAATTTTACACAATTCAAAAAATGCCTAAATATTTTAAATTCATTCCTTTATTATTTTTCTTCACCTTCGTCTGCTTGATGATTTTTATGGCCGATTTAAATAAAGAAAATCTGATAATGACCATAGGTAACAAAGTGCCTTCTGGTGATAAAATTGGTCACTTCTTTTTGTTTGGTTTGTTGGCCTTTTTTCTCAAAAGCGCATTGAATTTCCGGCCAATCGAATTCAAAAACACATAATTTTATTTGGGTTCTGTGATTGTACTTCTGTTCGCCGTATGTGAGGAGTTTAGTCAGCTTGCTATTGAAAGCCGAACATTCGATTGGGTGGATATGGTCTTTGATTTTTTGGGGGTAGGTGTTCTTTCGCATCTAAAAACCAGAACAACATTTCTCAAAATCATGAGGTCGCTTTCAACTTAGTTTATAAATTGATCTACAAAAAATCACGTGTCGATGAAAATAGCAGTAATAGCCCACGATGGAAAAAAAGCGGAGATGGTTGCCTTTTTACTTCAATACAAGGAACACTTGCAAAAGGTAAAAATAGTAGCCACAGGAACTACAGGTGGTCATGCGGAGCGTGCAGGTCTTAAAGTTCAAAAATTTCTTTCCGGCCCGATGGGCGGTGATGCACAAATAGCGGCCCTAGCTGCTGAGAAGAAACTGGATATGGTTCTGTTTTTTCGTGATCCGATGGACAAACATCCACATGAACCTGATGTGCAAATGTTGATGCGGGTTTGTGATGTTCACAATATCCCCCTTGCCACCAATCCAGCCACAGCCAGGCTAATGATGGATACTTTTTTGAAAACGATAGGATGAAGAAACTGAAATGGGGAATACTCAGCACCGCCAAAATTGGTATTGATAAGGTAATCCCCGGAATGTTGAAAAGTGAAATGTTTGAAGTTGCAGGCATTGCCTCCAGAAATCTGGAACAAGCAAAAAATGCAGCCTCACAATTAGGAATCGCAAGGGCATATGGAAGTTATGATGAGTTGCTGGGAGATCCTGAAATTGACATCATCTACAATCCCCTACCGAACCACCTGCATGTAGAATGGACAGCTAAGGCTATCGAGGCTGGAAAACATGTACTTTGTGAAAAACCACTTTTTATAAATCCTGCTGATTCTGCAACGCTGATCAATTTAAGGGACAAACACAATATAAAAGTTGGTGAGGCTTTTATGGTCAAAAGTCATCCTCAGTGGACAAGGGCAAAGGAAATATGTGATTCTGGAGACTTGGGAGAAGTTATCTTATACAACGCTTCATTTACATATTACAACACAGATCCTGACAATATCAGAAACATAGCTGCCTTTGGCGGAGGCGCGCTTTGGGATATAGGATGTTATCCTGTGATGACTTCCATGTATTTATTTGCTGAAAACCCTTCTCGTGTTTTTTGTGAAATCAAGAGGGATCCGCAATTCGGAACCGATGTGTTTTCGTCGGCAATTCTTGAGTTTCCTTCCGGAAAAAGGGCAATATTCACCGTAAGTACACAGTTGGCTCCATATCAAAGGGTACATATTCTGGGTACAAAAAAGGAACTCGAGATACAGATCCCATTCAATTCCCCAACGGATAGACCTTCGGTGATAAAAATAAATTTTGCAGACATTCTTCAAGAAAATCTCATAAAAGAAAACATCCCCACATGTGATCAATATCAACTACAGGCTGAGGCTTTCACGGAAGCGGTTTTAAATAACACAGAAGTCCCTGTTTCGTTAGAAGATGCATTGGATCATAGTAGGATCATTACTGCATTGTTTGAATCAGCCTCTGTCGGGCAATGGAAAACGTTTTGACCAGTGGTTTTTTACAAAAGAAATAACCAATACCTTGAAGGAAGGATAACGGATGTAACTAAACCATCAATGCACCTGCAATGGAGGCAGTCATCATAGTCGCCAGAGTGGCGGCAAGTAAAGCGCGCATTCCTAATTTGGAGATATTTCCCTGCTGTGTTGGTGCCATTCCACCAATGCCACCAATTTGAATTGCAATAGAACTGAAATTGGCAAAACCACAAAGTGCGTAGGTAGAGATTACAATTGATTTTTCACTCAATGCGCCAGCTTGAACAAAATCGGCTAGTCCTAAATAGGCTACAAATTCATTGACAACAACTTTCTGACCTAGTAAACTACCAACCTGTAATGATTCACTCCAATCGACACCAATTGCAAATGCACAAACCCTGAATACCTGTCCGAGAATGTACTCTAGGGAAAAGCCTTTGAAGGTTCCGTTGGTCGAACTCACAACTAATTCATTCAACCCGGTCACATCTCCTACCGCCATCAGCAAATAGTTTACCGCTGCAATCAGGGCAATGAATGCCAAAAGCATCGCTCCAATATTCAGGGCTAGTTTCAGTCCTTCAGAAGCTCCACTGGCCAGCGCGTCAACCAGATTTACACCCATCGTATCAGAGGATACTTTAAGGTCTGAGCTAATTTTATCTCTGTACAATTCTGGTATCATGATTTTTGACATCACAATGGCAGCCGGTGCGTTCATGATAGATGCACTCAATAAATAGGCTGCAAATCGCTCCTGTTCTACCGGGTCTGAACCGCCCAAGAAAGCAACATATCCGGCTAAAACACCTCCGGCAATGGTGGCCATTCCGCCTGTCATAAGACACATCAATTCTGATTGAGTCATTTTTGCAACAAATGGCCGAACCAATAATGGTGCTTCCGTTTGTCCAAGGAAAATATTACCAGCAGCTGAAAGCGCCTCTGATCCTGATAGCCTCATGGATTTGGACATGACCCAAGCAATCCCTTTTACAATGTATTGAAGCACACCGAGGTAATACAGCCCAGCGGTCAATGTGGAAAAGAATATAACGGTAGGTAAAACTTGTAAGGCGAAAATGAATCCAAGACTTTCTGAATTCACCAAATTGCCAAATAAAAACTTTGCTCCGTCACCAGAAAAACCCAAAAGAACTACGAATTGGCTACTTACCCAGTTAAATGCATTTTTGACTATTCTTATATCCGAAATGAGATAGCCAAAAGTGATTTGCAACAAAATTCCTGTTCCAACGAGTCTCCAATCAATTGATTTGCGGTTTTGTGAAAAGAGGAAGGCGATTGAAATTAAAAATAGAAGTCCAATTAACGCTCGTAGCAAATCCATATACCAATTAATTAATTTCGATGATTGATTTCATCCCTGATTTTAGCGGCCCGTTCGTAATCCTCTGCAGCCAGAGCGTCATCAAGCATTTTATTTAATTGGTCAATCGGCAAGTCTTCTAGCTTCTTTGACTTTTGTTCAGGTTTGGACGAAGAAGTAACTTTTCTTGACTCATCCGTCACTTCTTCATCTTCATCCGTTAGCACAATACCTGCTTCTGTAAGAATATGCTCATTGGTATAAATGTCTACGTTAAACCTAA
>JBLICU010000184.1:0-3820 GCA_047632435.1 Cyclobacteriaceae bacterium | reverse complement strand
GTATTTCAAAAAAAAAGTGGCCAATCTGCCTATGAGCTGGGTAGTGATCTTTTTGGTAGTGCCACAAGCGGAAGCTCTGATGGCCCCACCATATACAAATCCAAACTGAAACATAAGATAAGTGAGAAGCATTCTCATTGATGCAGCGTCGTTGATCGCCCTGTTCGATAGGAGCGATAAATACCATCTCAAGGCTGTGATCTTCATGAAGGACTTTCGTGGCAAGCTTTGGACTAACTGGCCGGTTGTGACGGAAGTGAGTCACATGCTTAATTTTAGTACCACAGCACAACAGAATTTCCTAATCTGGATTCAGCGAGGAGGATTGCAATTGGTTGAGCTGAATTCCTCTGATATTTCATGGTTGATTGAACTAACGGCCAAGTCTACCGAGGTGCCTATGGATCTGGCAGACGCCACTCTGATCTTATCTTCTGAGAAAACAGGGTTCAAAGAAATAGCAAGCATTGACACTGATTTTTACATCTATAGGGATGTTAGAAATCAGTATCTGTCCAATGTTTTCATGTGATTTTCGGAATTATGATCAGTCCTCTTCTTTTAGCAATTCAGGAAACTTTGCCTGAAATATTTTAAGTCTGGGCACAGAAACCCATGGATACGGGTAGCCAAATGATAACTATAGAAAAAGGCAAGTTTTGAGAATTTTTGATGGAATTGTAATTTAAAACAGTTATATTTAAGTAATTTATAATTGTAAAGTATAGTTAAACTGTCCAATCACATGGCTATGAATTTGCTACCGCTAAAAACAAACATACTATCGATTCTGATGGTATTTCTAACAATAACCAATGCAGGAGCCCAAATTGAATGGGATGGAGGAGGAGCCAACACTAATTGGCAAACTGCTGCAAACTGGAATCCGGATGGAGTGCCTACTGGAACTGATGACATTACAATTGGTGATGGCTTTAGTATAACGAGCACAGCTGATATTGAACATCAAGGATCAATAACCATCGGAACTGTGCCGGGCTCTACTACTATTCTAAATATGGGCGGTAGGAAGATACAAATTGGCACAGATGAGAATACAGCCATATTGATTAATTATGGCACAATTACTAATATAAGTAATTTGGAAGTGAAGGGCGATGGCCCAGTCGGCGGTGGTCCATATCTTGAAAATTACGGCACAATTAATTGCGTAGATCTTAAACCTGGAAATAATGTCGGTGGTGGTTTGGTTTCAAATTTTTCTTCTGGGGAGATTTATGTTTCAGGAAATTCCCATGCTGATGGTAGCATTTTTAATGATGGGTTTATTGAAGTTCTTGGAGAATTTCTTGTTCATGGTGCTGTAGTCACAGGAACTGGGACAATAGAGGCTGGAACTATAGAAATTAAACCGAACCCAGAGGCGGGTGCCGCTGGCGCGGGAGTTTCGGGTTCAATTGCTGGCGTTTCATTTTCTGCTCCTGGAGGTTGTTCAACTAATGGCGATGGCAGTGAAAATACGGATTTCCTATTCAATGTGAATAATGTTGATTATACGTATCAAGAACTTGTCTTGTTAATTGAAGACGGAGATCCCGCTGTTTCTAATTTTGACTTGGACCCAAGTGTATTTTCATGTGGCGAAAATGGAGATAGCGTGCTCCCAATAACACTTCTAAACTTTAATTATTTAGTTGACAACTTGGGCGTTTTATTGCTTTGGAGCACAGCTACTGAAATAAATAACGAGCGCTTTGAAGTGGAGAAATCTACTGATGGAGTATCTTTCATAGTTATTGGAACAGTATTAGGTAATGGCTCGACCAATCACACAAATAAATATGAATTTTTGGACGAGAACACTAATTCTGGAATTTCTTATTACCGATTGAAGCAAATTGATTTTGATGGTGCATCCGAATATTACAATCTCATTTCGGTAATTAATGATCAAAATAATGAAGTTTCAATATTCCCCAATCCGGTAAATGAGCACACTAAAATTCATCTGAGTTTGCATCCGGACACTATTCTTAACATGCGCGTATCCAGTATGACTGGTAGCGATATTTTATCTTACAGTGGCTACATAAACGATATCAACAATCAACTTGGTTATTTAATACCCAATCTGGACAAAGGGATTTATATATTGACAATAGAGAACGCATTAGGAGTCACTAGAATTAAACTTCTGAAGTAAACATAAAAATCTGCTTTTCGGACGATTTAAGAGATATAAGGTTGAACCTATTTAGTCCTCCTCCTTCAACAATTCAGGAAACTTTGCCTGAAATCTTTTAAGTCTGGGCACAGAAACCCCAAGGACATATGGCTGATATGGATTTCGCTTTTCATAATCCTGATGGTATTCTTCCGCTTCCCAGAATTTTTCGAATGGAATTATCTGCGTAGCTATGGGTTGATCGTATTGGCTGGAATTGTCTAGAGAATCCTTGTAAGCCACGG
The DNA here is from genome assembly GCA_047632435.1 of Cyclobacteriaceae bacterium. Lineage (GTDB taxonomy): Bacteria > Bacteroidota > Bacteroidia > Cytophagales > Cyclobacteriaceae > JAMZMI01. The sequence goes on along the minus strand of JBLICU010000184.1, from coordinate 1,390 downwards.
CTATCATTTTCTCTTCCTCATTTTGGTAAAAAATGACTGATCGGTATTGTTGCCCGAAATCTGGCGCTTGGCCGTTTACAGTTGTTGGGTTATGAGAACCGTAATACACTTTGACTAGTGTTTTGAAGCTTACCACCTTAGGATCGTAATAGACCACCACGGCTTCTGCATGTCCGCTTTGGCCGCTACCTACTTGGCGGTAAGTTGGATTTTTCTCTTTACCACCGCTGTAACCTGATACCGCCTCTTTTACCCCTCTGACACTTTCATAAACAGCTTCTACACACCAAAAACAACCGCTGGCAAAGTAGGCGGTTTCCAACTCTTGCAGTTCTGTGTTAGTTGGTTTATTGATTTTTTCTATTTCGCTTGTTACTTTTTGTCCGGCCATGCCGCATTGGGTAAGGGTCAGGCTTAAAAATAGGATGGAAAGGATTTGTCGCATTTTGTATTCAGTTTACAGGTTCAGCTTCTTGCATGGTCGCGGATATGGTTTAAACTTAATTAAAAGCAGAGAGTTACAAACATGAATATGAAATCATCCTAGGTGACAGCCTGCTGACAGTTGATTCGGAATCGTCGATATATGAAATCAATTCTATAATCAATGGAGCAACGAGTAAAAAAGCAAAATTCATAGCTTTGCTCTTTTTCAAAATTCAATTCAAATTCCCGGAATGAAAACATTGGTTCGTATTTATCAAAGTCAAGTATTGAAGGTTTTGGCCTTGCTTTTGGTTTTTCTGTGCTCCATGCCAACCATCATTTTTGGCCAGGAAAAGTACCCTTTGAATATTGCGATCTCGAATATTGACAAGATAAAAGGATCATTGATGTTGGCTGTTTACACCCTTGATACTAAATTTTTAGGGGAACAATTTTTTGCTTCTACATCTGTACGCATTGCCAATATGCCATCGCAGATGCTAACTATTGGTTTACCACTCGGCGTGTATGCTGTAGCAGTATACCAAGACAAAAATGACGACCAAAAGCTTAACAAAAACTTCCTTGGGATGCCCACCGAACCCTATGGCTTTTCCAACAATAATATGGGCATATTTGGGCCGCCTGATTTTCAATCTTCGGCTTTTGATTTTACTGTAGCTGATCAGACCATTGAGATTTCATTGTAGCAATTGGCGCTTTTGAATCCAAAATGATCATTATCTTTCTAGCCTGATATGAAGACACTTTTTAGGATTGTCGGCTATGGCTTTTTTGTTTACCTCATACTTGGCGTGTTGATCAATCTATTCAAAGTGGCAAGTCAGCCTGCTAGCAGCTGCAGGGAATATAGCCTGAGAGACAAAAAAACAAAAGATTGCAGCCATTTCAGAAACTGGGAGCTGCCTCAGACAAAAACAGAATTTTGCACCAATTATCGTTC
>JBLICU010000183.1:0-3888 GCA_047632435.1 Cyclobacteriaceae bacterium | reverse complement strand
ACGTGTTCCATTTCTAAATTGGTATTCCTTGCCACCAAGCATATTAAAAATATAGTTTCCATCAAAAATCGTATTTCTGGTTACTCCATCTATTCCCTCATAAGTAGAGGAGTACAATGACCCATTGATCATAAAATAATGATCAGAGGTGAAAAATTTTTCCAACGTTATTTCCAAGCCATAATTCCTTCCAGTGCCTTTATTGACAAATTTCACATCGGTATATCCATCATATGAATTGATCACTGAATAAGAGCCATAAAATGCGGCTCCAGTATCCAAAGGCCACACAGGAACGTCAAATAAATGTTGGTAATAGGCTTCCGTTTTGAATCTAAAATCTGGGCGTAGCATCTTTTCCAAGCCAAGCACAAAATGTGCAGATCTTGTAAACCCAAGGTCTTTGTTGTTTTGAATATAAGAGCCGTCTTCCTGCAAAGCTTGCGCCTTGTATAGAGACAGGGTTTCCATTCGGCTATGTAATCCTACCCCACCAGTTATCGCAGTGGTTCTTTTTACCTGATATCTAAATCCCGCTCTTGGTTCGATATAATTATTGCCATTCAGTCCAAAATAAGATCCATGAACACCAGTGTTTATTGTCAATCGCTGGTTGAACCGGTGTTGCCACTGCGCAAATCCCTGTACGAAATAGGTATTCCCGTCTTGATTCAAATCCGTCACTAAACCATCGATATCCCGCTCGAAATATTCATCAAACAAATCGTAATTCATATAGGTAAATATGCCGCCGATACGCAAGGTGTTTTTAGCATTGAATTTGTGATTTATGAATGAGGAAAATCTGGTTTGCCACTCTTTGATAACCTCCCGATTATAAACTTTAACACCAGCAGAGTCATATTCATACACGTATCTTGCGCCAGTCAACGCCACTACGCTTTCCAAATAGGTATTTTTGCTTAAATATGCCACATGTGTGACGCCCACAGCACCTACATTTTGTTTGTCAATATCATTTTCTGTCCAGTGAGTAGTGGAGTCAGCTCTGTATCCAAAATTTGAGAAATAGTATTTGGCATAGGTCGTATCTCTTCTAAAGTTGTATCTATTCTCATATTTAGAATTATACGTATTGTTTCCGCCCAACCCCCACATTGAAAAACGACCCAACTTTTTAGTTGGAATGTTTACTTTTAAAGATAAATCCTGAAAAGCCACCTCTTCCTCTTCACCTAAGATTTTTAACCCCACTGCTGACAATAGTCCGAGTGTTGAATAGCGATAATTGATAAGGTACGAGGCGTTCGAATTTTTGCTAAATGGGCCTTCCATTGAGGTCTGAACGCCCAAAAGCCCAGCCTGAAAACTGTACTCCCTTTTGTCAAAATTTCCATTTCTCATTTTCAGGTCGAAGATTCCAGAGGTTGCATTTCCATATTGAGCGGGGAAAGCAGCAGTAAAAAAATCAGAGTTACTCAATACACTGGAGCTAAGCATGCTGATGCCACCAGCCGAAGAACCTACTGAAGAAAAATGATTGGGATTGGGTATTTCTACACCTTCCAACCTCCAGAGTATGCCCTTAGGGGAATTGCCTCTGATCACAATCTCGTTAAGCAAATCATCACCACCTGTAGTTATACCTGGTTGCGAAAGTGCCGCTCTGGCTGGATCGCCAAAAGTTGCCGGCATGCGACTGATCTCCTCCACACTCAGCGAAATTGAACTTACGGTAGCCATATCATTTTGCGGCTGACCTTTCTCCTGCTTGTCAGCTATGATCACTACTTCGTTCATCTCGATCAATGACTCAATCAAATCCACCTCGATGATCGTTTCTTTTCCGGAACTTACTGTGATATTTGGGATGGTTTTACTTTGATAACCAACGGAGGAAAAAATCAAAGTTTGCCTGCCAATGGGCACATTCGGGATCCGAAAATAGCCATCCACATCAGAGGTTGATCCTATAAGAGGATTTGATCCGGACACTAAAATAGTGGCGCCAATAATCGGGCTTTTGGATTGCTGATCCACCACACGTCCTTTGATAATTTGGGTAAAATTTTGAGCTTGGGAAACAATTGTCAGGATGATTGCAAGCCAATAAAGGGTGAATTTTTTAGTCATTTTTTTTTGTCCTATCGCGAATCTAATTCAGTTTTTATAGACACCTTTTAGGGGTGAGGGTTTCTCTCGACTAAAAAATCGTATGTAGAAAATCCCTTATGCATAGGATGATTTACATTTACCCAATGCTAAAATCTTTTTTTGACGAGAATAAAACTGAAGCCGGATGTGATGAAGCGGGGCGTGGCTGTCTGGCCGGTCCTGTAGTAGCTGGTGCGGTTATCCTACCCAAATATTTTAGCCATCCTCTCCTGAACGACTCGAAGCAACTTTCGGAGAAACAAAGGTTTGAGTTGAGAACAATGATTGAAAAAGAAGCCATTGCTTATGCTGTGGCAGAAGTATCAAATATAGAAATCGATCAAATTAATATATTAAATGCTTCCTTTCTGGCTATGAACAAGGCTGTAGATCAACTGAAAATAAAACCCGATCTGCTGCTCATAGATGGAAATCGTTTCAGAACAAATGGCGATATTCCATATGAATGCATCATCAAAGGTGATGGGATATATTTTTCAATTGCGGCAGCTTCCATTCTTGCAAAAACATATCGCGATGAACTCATGCGCGAAAAAGCCAAAACGTATCCTGGCTACAGCTGGGAAACTAACATGGGCTATCCAACAATTGCCCATAGAAAAGCCATTCGTGAAATCGGGGTAACACCCCTGCACCGAATGAGCTTCCAGCTATTGCCGAAACAATTGGAATTATTCAAATAGCATGACCATCCTTTCAAAACTTTCCTCCTCTCAGAACGAACGTTCGCAAAAACCAAACAAGGCATTGGCCAAATCAATCCTTCTTGGTCGAGATCTTGAGGCCGTATCAGAACTTCAATCCCTACTCCGTAATCCTCCATCTGAAAAGGTTCTTTTTGATGTAATCAAGGTTTTGGAGATGATAGGTGAATCAGAACCTGAAATGATCAAAGATCTATTTGATGACCTCAGGCCAATTTTACATCATAAAAAAAATATGATTGTCTGGATGTGCATGAGTGCCATTAGTAACATTGCCTTTTTCCATTCGAATAAAACCTATGATCAGCTTGCCAGCATCCTGCAAATAATGGATGAAGGAAGTATCATTACGAGGGACAAAGGATTCGTAATTTTAGTCGGTCTTTACAGAAACCTGAGATACAGAGCTGATTTATCACCTCTGATCATGGAACAGTTGCTCAAAGCTCCCGACAATCAGTTTGGGCAATATGTGGAGAGATGGATACCAGTTGCTCTGCCATCCGACCTTGTACATATATCTCGGATAATAGAGGAGCGCATGGAAGAATTAATAAATCCCAGCCACAGAAAAAGAGCCGAGAAAAATTTATTGAAAATTAGAAAATTGATGAAATGATTACTTGGGCAGACTTTGAAAAAATAGACATGCGCATCGGCATCATCACACATGTTGAGCAGTTTCCACAAGCAAGGAAACCTGCTTATAAGCTTACTATTGATTTTGGTATAGAAATGGGCATCAAAAAAAGCTCTGCGCAGATTACCACACTATACGACGCAGATAAACTAGTAGGAACACAAGTTGTGTGCGTTGTGAATTTTCCACCAAAACAAATTGGTCCATTTATCAGCGAATGTCTGGTGATGGGAGCTTACAATGCACAGGGGGACATAGTATTGTTGAAGCCAGAAAGAGGTACTCAGCTAGGTTCGAAAGTCGGATAAAATCAATTTTTGTTCGCGGCTTTGTAATAGGCCAATGCCTTTGGCATATTTTTATTTAAATCTTTGATCCGTGATTTGTGGGAAGGGTGTGTTGAAATAA
>JBLICU010000182.1:0-4008 GCA_047632435.1 Cyclobacteriaceae bacterium | reverse complement strand
AATTATAAGTAATAGTATAGATATTTCCGGTTTAATGGACGATAAATCACCTCCGTAAAAGGCAATTTTTCTAAAGCCGCTCAAAAATTGGGTAAGCGGGAAATTGACTTTGACAAAATAGTAAACAGTAAGTGGGAAACTGTTCCTACCAAATGGATGCATATTAATATGAAGATTGAAATGTCTTAGGTCATGGTTTGTGTCTGCACAAACCAGCTTTATTGGTTCGATTCGTGAGACACCAACCGAGGTAAGGAGTATCAAATAGGGAGAGGGTGAAATTTAACAAACGCTTCATATCACACCTGTTCACTTCTTTTAGTAGAGACTTTTCAAGACATGGCTATAAAATCACCAAAACATAGCCATATCTTTTAAGACACATAAAAACAGCCTTTCTGCGCTATTGTGACAGATATTAGGCTGTGGTACTTTAATTACTTCTCAATTGCGCTTTTTCTTTCGCAAGCGTTGAGCTCTAGGGTAAATTCTTATCCGACTGCTTGCCACAGAATTGTAATCATCCGCACTGATTGATTCCATAAAATCCAGACCATTTGGAACATTCCCTAGCCAATATGCCAGATCTTCTGTAGCTGTTTCATCTAGCGGCAGGTCTGCAGTAAGTGTGGCTATCGCTTTCCATGGATGTATTTCCTCATCCCAATATCTTGCAGAATTGAAGAATTCATCTGTATCCTCTTCTTTGAGCGTTCTGAATTGCGCCTCCAAATGATACTCGATTGTTTTTTGTTCTGACAGACGTTTTTTGTATTCATCAGCTAGGTAACGTATCGGCTTGTCATGCTCCACCAATCGACCCTGTATCCAAACCCTCCTTTGAAGTTCGGAAATCAATAAACCACTTTCTTTATCCATATCCTTTGGCATGACTCGGAATTTTACAAAATCACTCGTTCCAATGATGCCATATGGTATCGCCGAATAATAGGACATTTTAGCATAGGATTCAGGAGCATATCTTGTTGCCTCTATGGCCGTGACAAAGGCAGTCGGAGATTCCTCAAGCCAGATTTTTTGAGGGCTCCAGTCATCGTTCTTCACTTTGTTTCGATATCCTGCGAAATTCATAAGACTCGAAACACTCCAAAATGGAAGGATTCCTCCTGTACTCAAAAGAAAATCGTGCACTTGCCCATCAGGAAGTGAAACCCTAAAAGCCATAGCTCTTAGCTGACTACATCCATCATCCTCAAAAGAAGCATTGGAATGCCTTAGCACGAAGGGTAAGCTTTGGTCATAATCGCAGAATGGAAGTTTCTTTGTGGCATCATTTTGTAAATATCGGATAGTTCCTTTTGCGCCAACTCCACCAAAATGATGGGTTCCACGCTCTTTCTTAAAGTATGATAGCAAAGCAAACATGGATTTCAACAAGCCAGTTTTAAAGTCTTGTTTGAAACGCTCTTGGAAAGTATCCTTTGGAAATGGGATCGGAAGATCTTTTGGTGCTTGCGAAATCGGTTTGCCATAAATATCCTCATAGGCTTGATTCGCTTCATTTTTCCAACCCACTCTACTAGGATGTCCAATATTTGGGATGGGGATTTGGAGGAACTCAAGTTCTCTTGAAAGGGTAGAAGGTCTTTTTCTCATTGACATTTATTTTATCAAATGTTGGTTCTTGATTGAATATCATCGATGTTTAATCCGATCGCATCAAATTCAGTTTTGAATTCTCTGAGCGTTTCCAGGAAAATAGGGTTAATGTCCTCATCTTCATTTCTCATGATAAAGCCAAATTTCGTTTTAGTTAGGAAGGTGCTGATCCAAATTTGTTCCGAAGCAATCCTCGGGTGTGGTGCAATGCTATCGTCCGATTCGGGCACAAAAACACCATTGTCTCCCCAGCGCAATCCCAGAGACGCATATCTCACTTCAGCACCGTCATTCATTTGTTGGTTATTTGCCCAGCTATGCATGAAAGTGGAATGCATTATTACATATTTTGTTAACTGTTTAAGATTGGCGATTCCTTCATCATCTGCTTCATCGCTATTAGTTATCCTAGAGAGTGCCGCCGTTTTACCATTTACAATATCACGATGCAGGCTGAGGTCGGGTCTCTCTTCCTTATTGAACCAGGAATCATCCTGTGAAAGCGCTCGGGTGAGATAGCTGCACATATAAAATGGGTTACTATGTTCGATCAAATCATCCGAGAAGCGTTTGATCTCAAACCAATATTTCCGTATGTCAGAATCATAGTATTCGAAGATTCGATCAATATATACTCCGAGAACTTTCCAGTAAAGCTGTGCAGAATGAGCGTATATATGATCGGCATTAAATGGTTTTCTGGGTGACCAATTTTTCCAGTCGAGCATGCCCATCGCTTGAAAAATTCTTTTATTGATGGATTCTTCAGTCAAAGCACATGCATTCGTAATATGACCATCTTTACCTAGGAGCATGGAGTTCGCTCCATGGTTGATGGATGCCACTTCTTTCACATGTGGACTGAGAATGAACCGGAATGGATTTTTTCTGACATTTCTAAAAAGTGGTATTGCATATTGCTCACAGTTGAGGTGGGTGTTGACCAAATGAGCTTCCAACTCCGCCCAGAGGCTGCAAGAGACTCTAGCGATTCGTTTTGCTTGGAGCCATTTTTCTCCTTCGTTATTATTAATGGTAATCTTTGTAGTGGAGGCATTGGCTTCTGTCACTCCTTTATCCCTTATGGCGAGATTGATTTGAATTGGTATCAATTTGTCGTCTTTCATTTGAAATTTGATATCAACATTGGGTAAACAATGTATACCGTCTTGCTCATAAGCGTTCCATTGATGATATATCCACCACTGCTCAGGATTGCGAGGGTCTCGGTCTAGGTTAGCGGCACACATGCCATTCAAAATCCGGTCACCAAAATATTCATCTGATCTGGAACTACCCGGATTTTCCTTCTCCATTTGTATGGTTTTAGATAGCCCATAATCATTTTGGATTTCCTCAATAGAAGGTTTGTTTGGATTAAGCTTGTTTTGCAGATAGTGCTTTCTTTTGAGTACCTCGAGTGGAGCACCAATTTTCACCAAAGTGAGTAAGCGTCCATTCGAAAAACCAGAAGGTGGTTCGCCATGTTCAGGAACGAAAACACGAGGTGAACATGCATTTGTGTCGTACTCCCAATAGGGTATTGATATTGTTTGGAAATCATACTCTTTTCGGGTTACATTATCTTCTCCTTTTATTGCCTGTACGAGTATATACTTAATCGACAAATGTCCCTCTTGTGAATAATGATGTAAGGGTTCAAATATCTTTAATTCCAAATCGGGTAGGTCGTTCGCACCGGCATCCAGCGGATCATAGGGTATTTCAAAAAAACCTTCTAGATCAGTCTCTGAGCGTCCTAAGAAATCATCAGGTGAAGTTAGATCTCTGTCCCATAACTCCACTCTGAAATGATGAATCGGCTTTTTATGGTCAGATTCAAAAACAAGTCTTCCTTTCGCTATATGCGTTTTTCTTGATGCTTCTTTAGCGTGTTTCTTCTGGAATTCCTTCCATGAATTTGCTAATTCATTTGATATTTTCTGACGTTGAGCGACCGGCAAGTCCTGATACATTTCTATCAATTGACGTTCATCAAACTCTACCAGTGGCGATTTAGACTTGAACATTTGGATAAATTTAAATCGTAAAATAGAGAAAAATATTCATAGAAAAATAGTTTAAAGGCCATTTCTATTATCGCCAGAATTCAATATTTTATGATCCTCAATTAAAGATATTTGATTGGTATATGTCTTGATTGTCTCCTTCAATTTTACTTGATTAGGAGGTCAGGTAAATGTGGGATAGTGTCCTAAGCTGCAGCTTGTATTTTGCTACTCCCATTTGGCATATAAATACACTTGTTTCGCTGATACCTTGTCATAGTTCATGTTGAAACGAACCGTGGTTGGGCTAGGGCATAACAAAGGCTATCTGGGTTGCAGGTAGCCATTTTAAGAATATTGGAGTAAAGTTTATTCATCA
>JBLICU010000181.1:0-4143 GCA_047632435.1 Cyclobacteriaceae bacterium | reverse complement strand
GTGATCTCCCCAAGCCGGGGAAAAGCCAGATTGGCCAAATACCCAATGAGGACTGCCAATGTGGTCCGCCATAAAGACAAATTAGTATGGCCCATAGGTTTGAGAAGAATGTTCCATCTATAAGCCCTTGCCGCATACGCTACAAAAGACAAAATGATGGACAACACTACCCATGTATAGTCCACTGATTTCGCTTTTTCAAGAAAATCCGAAAATTCCACATTTCTAAATGCAAAGTACAATAGTCCTCCGGCCAGAGCCAATGATCCAAGATACTTGAGTACGGGAATGACTCTTCCTGCCATGGATTTAGCTCAGTTTGTTAGCTTCGGTAGGAAAAATTAATGTCGGTTTATGGGATTTTGCCTCCTCAATATTGAGAGAACAGTAGGAAATAATAATAATTATATCACCCACCTGAGCCTTTCTGGCTGCTGGCCCGTTAAGACAAATTTGTCCAGAACCACGGGGGCCTTTGATCACATAGGTCTCTAATCGTTCACCATTATTGATATTGACGATTTGAACCTTTTCATTTTCAATAATATTTGCCGCATCCATAAGATCTTCATCTATGGCTATAGAACCTACATAATGTAGTTCTGCCTGAGTGATCTTTACTCTGTGAATTTTGGATTTTAATACTTCTATGTTCATTCCTTGACTCAATCTTGCCGCAAATATATATTATCAATAAGTCTTATGCCCTCTACGTAAGCAGCAACACATATGGCCACATCTTTCGGAGATATCCTTGGTTCGATGGCACTTAGATCATCAGGATTGACAAATTCCAAATACTCTACCTCAAGACCATCGATACGACTATAAAAATCAAAAACTGCCAATTTAGTTTCATCTACATCAAATCCATCTGATATATTCTTTTGAGCAAACTCCAATCCGGTATAAATGTTTGTTGCTAATTGCAATCCACCATCGCTCAATCTCATATTTCTGGAGGACATGGCCAAACCAGATTTTTCTCTTATGATTGGCAAACCCACGACTTCTGAGGTGAAAGATAAATCTTTGACCAATCGACTGATCAACAAAAATTGTTGAAGATCTTTCAATCCAAAATAGGCCTTATCAGGCAGCACCTGATTGAGCAGCTTGGCGATTACTAAACCAACCCCATCAAAATGTCCTGGACGAAAGGCCCCTTCCATGATTTCAGCCATCACACCAAATTCCAAATTAACCAATGGTGATTCAGGATACATTTCCTTTTCGGATGGGGCATATAACACATCTACGCCCAAGCCTTCCAGAATTTTTTGGTCCTGCGCAAAAGGACGGGGGTAATTATTAAAGTCGTCCTGATTGTTGAACTGCATAGGGTTGACGAAAACACTTACCACAGTGATGTCATTGTATTTAAGGCTTTCGCGAAACAGAGAAGCATGACCATCATGCAAAGCGCCCATGGTCGGAACTAAACCAATAGATTTTCCCTGATTACGCAAAGCTTTCATGAGCTCTGTAATGCGTCGGGGTGAGGTTACAACTTGCATTAATAGTTAGGTTAAGTTTTCTAACTTACTGAAAACGTTGATTATATGCCAAAAATATGGTAATTTTGGGGTCAATTTCGAGTATCCTCTAACAAAATAGCAGATCTATGTCAAACTTAAAAATTCTCTATGTAGCAAGTGAAATCAACCCGTTTTTAAAAACAACGGAGGTTGCAGACTTAGTGAGAAGGCTCCCGCAGGCGATGCAGGAACGGGGAATGGAGATTAGGATTTTAGTGCCAAGATTCGGATTAATTAACGAGAGGAAAAACAGATTACACGAAGTAGTCAGGCTCTCAGGGATTAACATTTCAATAGGAGATGAAGAAAAACCTTTGATCATCAAGGTGGCCTCAATACCGAATGCAAAGCTTCAAGTCTATTTCATAGATAATGAAGATTATTTTCACAGAAAATCTGTTTTTTTTGATAAGGAAGATAATTTCTATGAAGACAATGACGAACGAGCAATATTTTTCTGCAAAGGCGTTTTAGAGACAGTAAAAAAATTGGGATGGTCGCCTGACATTATACATTGTAACGATTGGATGACAAGTCTGATCCCGTTGTATGTGCAGACCACCTATAAAAATGATCCAATATTCAAGGATTCAAAAACTGTTTTTACTATTTACAACAACAAATTTAACCATACATTTGGCGATGATTTATTTGATAAAGTAAAAATGGTTGATATCGACGATAGCATGCTTCACCCACTTAAAACAGCCGATTATGATGGCTTTATTAAAATGGGCGTTCAATATGCTGATGCAGTCATTCATGCAAATGAGGAAACTACAGATAGTTTCAAAAAATTAATTACTGACATTTCAACAAAAGACAAAATTGACACAATCGAAAACGGAGAGAATTTTGAAGAATCCTATTTCAATCTCTATAATGACCTTGTCAGCTAAAATTATTAAACATATCCAATCGGGATTGATGCTGTTTGCATTAATCCCGATTTTTTTTGCCTGTAATGACCCAAGTGCCTTGGGTCTTGAACTGGAAAACGAAAACGCTAAGACTCAGGTCAAGGCAATAGAATTTGTGCTTCCGGCAAAAACAATTTATATCGATAGCCTGAGATCTGAAAATCTCGGAAAATTGGTTTTCGGAAATCTGGCTAATGACACTATTTTCGGCGATTTGAAAGCTATTGCCTATACTGAGTATACTGTTGGGAGCGGTATTTTACCGGGGGATACTTTGGAATATCTGGAGACATTTGTCACTATGAAATTCAGCAGCGCCACTACCAATGATAAGTCTGTAGCTTCAAATGACATCAAAGTTTATCAAACAATCGACACCTTATTTAATAGTGCAAAATACCTGTCGAATATGCATGTGGACTATGATCAGAGCTTACCTATAGGATCAATTTCAACTCCTTTTGAGCTACTCGGTGATTCCATCTCACGCATCAAATTAGATGACTCTTTCGGACTAGGATTATATGCAAAACTTGATTCTGCGGGAACGAACAATGATTATGAAGATTCATTGAAGAACCGACTTTTTTATTTTCCAGCATTGGTCTTTGAACCTTCAGATAATAATGGTAATCTTATCACTTTTAACTTGGCAGCCGATACTGTAGGAATATATGTTGCCATGCGACATCCTGTGCGAGGTGACAATTACTATTTTAAATTCAGTTTTAGCGGAAATCACTACTCTGAAATACTAAGAGATCGCTCTACCGGAAAATATACAGATCTGGTAAATGATTATGATTCTTCAAGTGTCACAGCTGGAAATGTTCATCTAAACATGATTGCGGGCGTTCATCCTCGAATTGATTTAAGTCCATATTTGGATTTTATCGAATTCAACCCAGACATCATCATCAATAGGGCCGAAATATACTTAGAAAGTAGCCCCATAGATAACGAATTGATTCCACCAATTGATAGGATTCAATTCTATTTCCCAAATGAGGATGGTAGAATCAATGGGCCTGGCGTTTATGTGCAAAATTTGGCAATTTTATATACTGTACTCACTGATAATGGATATTTTCAAGCCGCATCTGGTGGGAGTAATGTGCTTACAACATCATATAGCACCACGAATCAATGGTATGCCAACAATATGACTAACTTTTGTCAAAAATTATTGGATAGTCAACTTGCAGGAGTTGATTACGTATCAGAGCAACTGATTGTCTACAGTCCGGATATTACTACAGTAGGTCAAAGCCCTATCTCCAAATCTGGAATTAAATTGAAGGTTTTTTATACTCAATTAAAGTAAAAACAAGATGTGTGGAATAGTGGCCTACATTGGCGAAAAACCTGCTTCTCCAATCATTATTAAGGGGTTGCAGCGCTTGGAATACCGAGGCTATGATAGTGCGGGTATTGCACTAATTGAAAATAATGAATTGGTGGTTTTCAAGAAAAAGGGGAAAGTCTCCGAACTCAGAAGTGTCTTGGAATCGAAAAAACTGAAAAGTACCATCGGCATGGGCCACACACGCTGGGCGACTCATGGCGAACCTAATGATATCAATGCTCATCCACACTTTTCGGCAAATGAAAGCCTTGCCATCATTCACAATGGCATCATAGAAAATTATCGCTCGCTCAAAACAGAATTAGAAAAAAAAGGATAC
>JBLICU010000180.1:0-4193 GCA_047632435.1 Cyclobacteriaceae bacterium | reverse complement strand
GGAGCTAAATTTGATTTGGTTAAAGTATTGTCATGATTTTTGCCTTTCTAAATTTCATTTACTGTTAAATTTATCCATCAGTGCATCAAAATACAAACCATCCATGCCATGCTGCTGTTCCCAAAGCTTTCCTTTTTTGGCCATTTCAATCGCTTCTTTTTTCCGATCAAGTTGAAAAAGAATCTCAGCCATTTGTCCATACGCAAAGCCCGTTTCTTTTAGTGCAAGACTTTTGTTGATCAGATTTAGTGCCAAATCAAGCTTGCTATTTTGCATAAAAAGATGGTTAGCAGCACTAAAATAGGCATTTGCATCGTTGCTCAAGCTTGTCGCAAGTGAGTCGGTGATAAACTGATAAACTGATTGATTCGTGCCGGTTTTTACATCAAATTTCACATGGACATTTTCCCACATGATATGTATAACTGCATCATAAGGTATTACATCAATGGCGATGTTCATGGTTTCAAAATATATGGATTCGTTTTCTAAGGGAATGGTAAATCGAAGCACATCCCAATCGGGATTATGATTATAGGTTCCCCAAAGTGAAGTATCATTGTTTAGGATGATTTCCCATTCTTTTTTGCCGGGAACTGAAAGTAAATTGTAAGTGCCCTTTGGCACTTCTTTTTCGTCAATGATAACCGATGTGGAAAAGCAGATTACCGTGTTCCGCCCTGCTCCAGTCCTCCAGATTTTGTCGTATGGAACCAAGCCACCGAATATTGTTCTTTTTCTCACTGATGGTCGTTCATAGTCTATGTCAATAGTGGTGAAACCGACAGTTTGTCTCACTTTGCTGGAAGCACTAAGCGGCGGGAATTTTTCTTAGGCATTTGCCATATAAGAAATGACTAAGGCTATAAGGATCAGAAAATATTTAGACATGGGTAGTGATTTTGGTTTGATAGGGATTAAACGAACCTTCTTTAAGGTAGTTTTTTCCAAGTACATGAGCCTGTCACAAATAAACTTTCCAAGGTTTTTAGAGTTTTCGTTAAGATTGCCTTCAAATTGTCATCCATGAAATCCATACCTGAACTTCAGGAACTTATCAAGCAGGAGATCGAATCTCTCAAATACGGCGAAAAACCGGAAAATCTGTATGATCCTATTTCATACATTATGTCACTTGGGGGGAAACGCCTTCGTCCTTTGCTAGTTCTTTTGGCGTATCAGCTTAAAAAAGCGGATGTGGAATCCATTATCAAGCCAGCGCTTGCCGTTGAGGTATTTCATAATTTCACTTTGATGCATGATGACATCATGGACAAAGCTCCGCTGCGGAGAGGTAAACCCACCGTTCATGAAAAGTGGGACGAAAATGTGGCCATCCTAAGCGGCGATACTATGCTTGTAAAAGGCTATGAGCTCATGTTGCACGTGGATCCGAAACTGCTGCCCGAAGCGCTCAGGTTATTCAATAAATGCGCCGTGGAAGTGTGTGAAGGTCAGCAGATTGATATGAACTTTGAAACATGCCCAGTAGTTTCTGTGAATGAGTATATCGATATGATCAGACTCAAAACGGCTGTTTTGCTTGGCTTTAGTTTGGAGTTGGGTGCTTTAATGGCAGGCTTCCCTGAATCACAAAGAAAACAGATTTATGAACTTGGTGTTAATATGGGGATAGGATTTCAGTTGATGGACGATTTGCTGGATGTATATGGTGATCAGGAGAAATTCGGTAAATTGGTAGGTGGCGATATTGTTGCGAACAAAAAAACCTATTTATTGATTACTGCGCTTTCTTTGGCGGGTGCAAAGCAGAAAGACATTTTATCCGAGTGGCTTGGGAGGGAAAAATTTGACATAGAAGAAAAGGTAAATGCCATAAAAACTGTCTACAATCAAATTGGAATCAAAGATCTGACAACCCAAAAAATGGATGAATATTTTGATCGGGCATTTGAAATATTGAATAGCATTGATGCCAGTGAAGAAGGAAAAGCCTTATTGCTACAGTTTACATCCACCCTCATGAAAAGAGAATCATAATGTCAATCACACTTCTAATTATTATAATCACAGTAGTCATCAGTCTGGTGGCATTTAATAATGCCAATATTTTTCAAAAGGGATTGATGAATCCGTATATGGTAGTTTATAAACGTGAATATTATCGGATGATATCTTCCGGTTTTCTACATGGAAGCTACGTACATCTGGGTTTCAATATGTTCACCTTCTACTTTTTCGGATCAGTCGTTGAGCAAGTTTTTGGCCAAATCTTAGGTGATCAGTCTGTGCTGGTTTATGTATTATTCTACATAAGTGCAATCATCGTTTCTGATTTGCCAGTGGCTATCAAAAACAAGAATAATCCGGGATACAATAGTTTAGGGGCGTCTGGTGCCGTTTCGGCCATGGTTTTTGCGAGTATCCTGTATTATCCCTTAAATGATATCTGCCTGTATGCTATTTTATGCATTCCAGGCTTTATTTTGGGTGTATTGTATGTCGTTTACTCTTACTATCAGGGTAAAAATATGGGTGATAATATCAACCATGAAGCACATCTGTATGGAGCGCTATATGGGGTGGTCTTTGGTTTGATTATCTATCCGAAAGCGGGACCGGCTTTTATTGAGCAAATTTTGACCTATCGGCCATTTTAATCAATCTTATGATAAATCTTTCGATCAGTTACAAAATATTGGCATTTGATGATTTAACATCAAAGGATCGGCAATTGGTTTTGGCGGCAGAATCAAGCTGGAAGAATGCCCATGCGCCATATTCACATTTTTTTGTTGGGAGTGCTGTTCGTGATCTAAATGGAAAAATCACCACTGGCAATAATCAGGAAAACGCAGCATATCCCTCCGGACTCTGTGCCGAACGCGTAGCATTGTTTGCAGCCAAGTCCCAGGAAAAAACGGCTCTTGACACCATCGTTGTGTTAGCAAAAAACCAAGTTGATATATTGGCAGATGCTTTTCCCTGTGGCAATTGTCGCCAGGTGATGATGGAGTATGCTACTATGCAGACGAATCCAATTCGTATTTTAATGCAGCGAAAAGAGGGCGATTTTATAGCGGTGGATGACGTGAAAAGTCTGCTGCCTTTCCATTTTGATGCGCAGCAATTGAAATAAAAAGAGGTTGTTTTTTGATTTCCAAAAAACAACCTCTTTAATAAATCTTCTTTAAAATTATTCTCCTGCTTCGTTGATCGAGATCAACTCTACTTCGAAAATCAATACTGCATTTGGAGGAATATCACCACCTGCACCTCTAGGGCCATATCCAAGATCAGACGGAATCACCAATTCTGCTTTCCCTCCTGGTCTCATCAACTGAAGTCCTTCTGTCCATCCTGGGATCACACGATTTAGTGGGAATGTAGCTGGCTCACCTCTCTCTACAGAACTATCAAATACAGTTCCGTCTATCAATTTACCAGTGTAATGAACAGTTACCTGATCAACATCTGTTGGGAAATCACCAGCTCCAGATACGATTTCACGGTATTGAAGACCCGATTCGGTAATTACTACACCCTCTTTTTCGCCATTGGCTGCAAGAAAATCTATTCCTTTCGATACCAGAGACTCATTTCTTTCCATTTCCTTTTCTTTTGATTTTTCATCAAACGTCTGAAAACAAGCAGTCATTTGTTCTTCGGTAAGTTTTAAGTCTCCTTCAGCCATGGCATCTTTCATACCTTGAGCTAAAACGGTAGGGTTTATTCCGACAACTTTTCTTTTTAGGACATCCTTACCAATTTGTACACCGTAGCTGTAGCTCACACTATCTTCAAGAGAAGAAAGTGAAACAGAACCAGAAGTGCCCATCTTATCACATCCTACTATGGTTGCCAGTATGGCAACAATTACAATTACACTAAGATTTTTCATTATATCATTCAATTTTTTCTGCGAAGGTAAAGGAATAATTCATTCTGATTGCAGATGCATTTGGTTTATCCCCGATTCTGTGAAATCTGAGCTAAAAACTCGCTTAATTTGCCCCTTTTAATTTTAAGTGTGACTTATGGAAAGTGAGAAAAAGGCTTCTTTGAATTTTATAGAGCAAATAGTAGAAGATGATTTGAAAAGTGCGAAACACACCTCTGTCCAGACCCGATTCCCTCCAGAACCTAATGGATATCTTCATATCGGTCATGCCAAATCAATTTGTTTGAATTTTGGCCTGGCCAAAAAATACAATGGCAAGTGCAACCTGCGT
>JBLICU010000179.1:0-4297 GCA_047632435.1 Cyclobacteriaceae bacterium | reverse complement strand
TTTGTCTGATGATGGATTGCTCTATCGTTAATCCTTCGATGGAAGAAAAAAGCCTGCTCAGATATTTATAGTCCTGATGGAGTGCCTCACTTAAAAAATCAGACCAATTGGTTTTTGGCTGAGTGATCAGATGGTGAACTTGATCGATAATCAGTTTTTTGATTTGAATGATGAGTCTGGTGTTTTTGTCATCGATCATTTCAAAACCAATATTATTCAGGTCTTTTGCCAGAGCAGCTTTTTGTTCTGCATTTAATTCTTCTTTTAGACTGACTTCACCCAGCGTGATAGATTCGATTTTGAAATGATGATCTCTGACAAGACTGGCCACTGCTGCTATACACCTTTGGCAAACCATATTTTTTATGATCAATTTCATGTTTAGGTGTTTAGGTGTTTAGGTTTTAAGGTATTAATGTGTTTAGGTTTTTGGTTTATTTTAACATCTTTTAAAAGTTGCCACACGATGGCTGTTCCACGACGGCCTATTTGGGATGCTCAGAGGATAGATATTCCTTGAATCAATAAACTTGGTTAGACTTAAATAAATTCCCTTCTGAGTATTTCAGCTACTTTTGGAACGCCAGTTCCTGCGGGTTCTTCGAACAAATAAATATTTGGATGCGGTTCAATTTCAGGAAGATTAGGGTCGATTATATATTTGGGAATCTCACTCCTCGTATAATGCATGAGGCTTGCGGCAGGATAAACCAATAACGATGTACCGACAACCATAAAAATATCAGCATCGGCAGCTTGTTCAATTGCTGGCTCCATCATAGGAACCATTTCACCAAACCAGACAATATGAGGTCTGAGCTGGGAACCTTTCTCACAGAGATCTCCGGTCTTTATCTCCCAACCTTCCAAATCATAAATAAGATTTTTATCAAGGGTGCTCCGAACCTTAAAGAGCTCCCCGTGCAGATGGATCACATTAGTACTGCCTGCTTTTTCATGAAGGTTGTCTACGTTTTGGGTGACAATGATGACTTCAAAATCCTTCTCCAAATCTGCCAAAGCCAGATGTCCTTTGTTGGGTTTAGCTTGAAGTGCCTGCTTTCTCCTTTCATTATAAAAATTCAGTACGAGTTCCTGATTTTTGTGCCAACCTTCGGGTGAAGCTACTGTCATCACATTGTGACCTTCCCAAAGACCACCCGCATCCCGAAAGGTGTTAATTCCACTTTCGGCACTTATTCCTGCTCCTGTGAGGATCACTATTTTTTTCATTTGCAAGAAATTAAGAGAATGTGGAATATAAAATTCGGTTTTGTAAAATATTGATAATATTGCCGAATATTAGATTTTCATATGCCGAATTTGTTTTTGTTTTTTATTTGGGTTTTTACAATTTTTGAATCCATTGATCAATCGTTCCAATGGGTGAGCTTCGACATGACTAAACGTACCACAACAAATGGCATGGTAACACGTGTGGATGCACGGGTTTATTATCAGTCAACAGGTGAAATGGTAACAAACTTTATAGCCCCTATCAAACTAACAATTCTTAATAATTCACTTGGAGAGGTTAGAATATATAATTCGGCAGAGAATTCTGTCATTAAATCACTTGATAATAGGATGAGTTCTCAAAATACTACATTCTTTTATTTCCTTGTTGGAAACAGTGGAGATATGGGGTTGGAAAGTGCCGGATTCAGACTAAGGGATTCTAGAGTGGAAGATATGCTTTTGGTTTCTGAATGGACTCCCCCCATTGATGCCGCTAGGGAAATTGACTATGTTGAGCTTGTAGACAATGGAGATCATCCAGTATTTATGGCCTACCTTGATAAAAATGGAACTTATATTAAAAAAATATTTTATTACGATTTTGATATGGTTGGCGATGTGGATTTCCCCAAATCAATAACTGAAATTGATTTCATCAATATGGATTCTGTCATCACTAAAACAAGTTTTTCGGAATTCAAATTTGACGATGAACGTGATGTCAAAATGATTAACTTCAGCGTGCCAGACAATGCTACATTAATTTCAAAGTGAAAATATTTCTAACATTTATTCTTCTCATAATAACCCTAGTTGGATTCAGCCAAGTGCGTGATGAGGATCAATTATTGATTGATCATAAGTTTAAAAATACATCAACAAACAACAATAATTCGAAAGGGTTTTTGTTTGCCTTTTATAAAAATAATATTTCCAAACAAATACTGAACGATTGTATCTATGATCATTCTTGCTCACAGTTTAGTCATGATGTATTTAAAAATTTCGGAATTATCAAAGGAATTTTCCTTACGACAGATCGATTGACCAGATGTAACAGAGCATCTTTTGCGGAGATGACACCAGCAAGAATTGATATCCATGGGAAAGCGATTGACCATTGGGATGACTATGAAAAAAGCGAGTAGCCTTCTTATATTCGTCCTGATTGTGAATACAGGATATACACAATCTCAATTCCTGCAAGACTATCAGTTTTTGATTCATCTGGAATCCATTTCTTCATACAATGAAGGGTTGGTTTTTTTAAATAATGTCAAAGACAAATACTCATCTCGGGGGCAACTTGACACTTTAAATTTCTATCAGGCCAAGTTCGAATACTACCAAAAAAACAGATTGAAATCAAATAGTTATTTTGATAAGGTTTCTAAAAACAATCTTAATTATTGGAATGCATCAAAGTTTTACTCTTCATTACAATTTTCCTATTTAGGTAATTATGATTTGGCTGTAAAATCCTTGGAACAAGTTGATTCACTGAGTACAGTGCTTTTAGAATTAAAGAATCTTGAGCTCGCCGGAATTGCCCTATTGTCACGAGATTTTGATAAATACAGCACATTCTCAAAATCCTACGCATCGGATCATTTTCAATTGAAAGATCACCATATCGCTTTAGATCAAACTTTTGAAGAGATGCAAGCTAGAAAATCCAAATCCCCTTTTTTGGCCGGCATGATGTCAGCTGTAATACCAGGGACTGGTAAGTTTTATTTGGGCAAAATTGGGCAAGGCACTATGAGTCTGATGACATCAGGAATATTCGCGCTACAGGCATATGAAGGTTATAGAAAAGGAGGATCCAAAAGTCCAGCATTTTTAATATTTGGCGGACTATTTTCTGTCTTTTATATCGGCAATATCTGGGGTAGTGTTGTGGCCGTTCGTGTTGAACAATTAAGTATCAATAAATCCAATGATGAAACAATATTGCTTCATATGCATATTCCTATGCGCTTGCTTCTTAAGTAGTGCACAAATAGATAGGGAGGCTGATTCACTATTCTATGGGGGAGACTTTATAAACGCAGCTGTTGCCTTCGAATATTTGGCGTTCCAAGAAATGGACAAATCCTTGAAAGGAGTCCTTTTATTAAAAAAATCTTATTGTTATAAAGCGAGGGGAGAATACGATCAGGCCTTGGCTATTTTGAAAAGAGTCAGGCCTGCTGTCAATGATACTTTGAAGGAAATTGTTAGTTATGAAAAAATATTACTTGGCTTTTTAAGTGACGATTATCAATCCAGTTATAATGACTTATTGAAACATAAACTGGTATTTGGAAAAATCGATTCTGATTTATTTTCATTAGAAGTTTTAAATCTGATGGCACTAAATAGATGGGAGGAAGCAAAAATACTTATTCAACAAAATAGCGATCTATTGGATTTTTCTAGCGAGGAAATTGAGTACATTTTTACCAAGAAGCTGAAACCAAAAAATCCTGATAAGGCATTTAACTTATCCATGTTCCTTCCAGGAGTAGGTCAAATGTATACTGGCTATTTTTTCAAAGGTGTTGTTTCAGGCGGAGCACAAGCTTTGTTAATAGGATTTAGCGCGTTCAGTCTTTATAATGGTTATTTCTTTACCGGAGGAATGACCGGAGTGGCACTTTTCTACACTTTTTATTTCGGAGGTGCGCGTTATGCGCGCGAATTGGCTATTCAAAAAAATAAAAAACGGGCATTAGAAATGAGTTTAAAATTCAATGACCTAAAACTAAAAAAGGCCTTATAAGGCCTTTTTTAGTAATATTGAAAGATCAAAGTTTAGTTAAACATGATCAAACCTTTCTTATCAACGTAGGCACTGATATCTTCATTATTGATTACCAAAACGATTATATCAATAATAGGTAGGATACCGAAAATACCTCCACATGTGAAGAAATATCCTGCAATAATCCCTGGAGGTGTACCAAGATAAACTCTATGAACACCAAAACCACCTAAAAAGAAACCTAGGGCTACTGCAATCCAAGGATTTTGGCTTGCTTGTATTGAAGTTACATTGAGTGGGTTTTCATTTGTA
>JBLICU010000178.1:0-4310 GCA_047632435.1 Cyclobacteriaceae bacterium | reverse complement strand
CTTTGTTGCCATTGAGAGCCATTCTCTCTCCGTTAACAAAAAGGGATATTCCTTCGATTGACCCTGATCCATCATAAGTGAAAGTGAGATGCACCCATTTTTGATCGGGAATGAGTTTGTCGGAGATTAGCCTATCGCCTCCATCTTTCTTAGATTTTGGTGATAGAACATAAACGGACCCTGAATGAGATTCTATTTTAAACCCCTTTCCAGTTCTTTCATCAACCTTGTTTAATAAGGTTTTTCCTGTTTTGAATTTATTGTAAAACCAAAAGGAAATGGAAAATGGACTTTTCGCGTTGATGTATTCATTTTTGCCCAGATTGTAAACCTGATCATTGATGGTGAAAATTCCAGTACCGTATTTTCCTGCTTTTGGTCTGATAATTTTCGCTCGAATTTCTTCTTCTTTAATATTCCATGATTCAGGGTTAGACGTGTCGTCTAAATTTCCTAGAGAGAAATAAGCTTTGGGCTTAACTGTGAGTGATCTAGCTGTTTTATTCTCCTTTTTAGAATTCTTTAGCCAAACAGTAAACTTTTCATCTTTTAATGGAGCACTGCGCACTTGTTCCTTTCTTGTATTTAGTGCTTTTGATTGGTCCGTGCCTACCTGCACCAAATAGTCCCTGAGCTCATTCAACTTTTCTTCAGGATATTTTACCGACGGACCAGGGGCTCTTCTAGTACCTTTTGTCTGAGGGACACTATTGTAAAACCCAAAAAGTTGGTAGTAGTTTTTTTGTGAAATGGGATCGTATTTGTGATCATGGCATCTTGCGCATTCCAAAGTAAGACCGAGAACAGACGCGCCTAGTGTGTTGGTTCTATCAGCTACATATTCTACCCTAAATTCTTCTTTTATGATCCCACCTTCCTGATTGAAGCTATGATTTCTATTGAAACCAGTGGCTAGTTTTTGTTCATAAGTGGCATCAGGTAGTAGGTCGCCGGCTATTTGCCAAGTCAAAAACTCGTCGAAAGGCTTATTTTCATTGTAGGCATTAATCACCCATTCGCGCCATGGCCACATGCTACGGTAGAAATCATCTTGATAACCATGAGAGTCCGCATATCTGGATATGTCCAGCCAACGGGAGGTCATTCTTTCAGCATAGGAAATTGTTCCCAGCAATCTATCAACTACTTTTTCATAGGCTCCTTCATTTTCATCTTCTAGAAAGTTATCGATTTCCTCAATTGTCGGAGGTAAGCCTGTGATATCAAAGGAGGCTCTTCTCAGTAGTTTTTCTTTTGAAGCTTTTTCTTCTGGTTGAAGGCCTTTTGATTCCATTTTGGATAAAATGAAGTTATCAATAGGGTTGGATACCCATTCTTCATTTTTTACGACAGGAGGTGCTGCTTTTTCCACAGGGATAAATGACCAGTGCGGCTTATATACGGCTCCTTGCTCAATCCATTTTGTAATTAGTTCCCGCTCATAATCGTTCAATTTTAGATTAGACTCGATAGGAGGCATTATCTCATCTTCTTTGGTCGTCATTATCCTGTGGACAACTTCGCTTTCCTCAATGTTACCAGGCACAATAGCAAAATGACCTGGGTTTTCTTCAAGTTCAGAATAAGCCAATTCTTCAGAATAAAGAGCAAGTCCTGCCTTCATGGCATTTTTATCAGGCCCGTGGCATGCAAAGCACCTGTCCGATATAATAGGTTTGATATGGATGTTGTAATCAACTAATTCGGGTAACTCGCCTGTGTTTTGAGCAAAGGAATCTTGCTTTTTTTGAAAGCAGGAACTTAGTATTGTTCCAGTCAACATAGGAAGTAAAGTGGCAATGAAAACTATTCTTAGCAATCTTTCTTTTTTCATCTTTTTATGAACAGTTGTTTCATTTCATTACGGTCTATGAGGACACAGACCGAGGCGAAAAAACCCTCAAATTTTATTTCCAACATATACCCAATTGAATCCTTTTGCAATCACTTCTACTATCTACTATCTACTATCTATCTTCCCACTTCCGACTCCCAACTTTAAGCCAACACTTCCTTAACTACATGACCATGTACATCGGTCAATCTATATCTTCTTCCTTGGTGTTTATAGGTCAACCGCTCATGATCTATCCCCATTTGATTTAATAGGGTGGCTTGGAAATCATGCACATGAACAGGATCTTTCGCAATATTGTAGCTAAAATCATCTGTCTCTCCGTAAGAAAAACCAGGTTTGATACCCCCACCGGCCATCCAAACAGTAAAACATCTTGGGTGATGATCTCGGCCATAGTTGGTATCTGTTAATCTTCCTTGACTAAAATTGGTACGTCCAAATTCCCCACCCCAAATGACCAAAGTGTCTTCTAAAAGTCCCCGTCTTTTCAAATCTGTTACCAGGGCCGCAGATGCTTGATCAGTATCTCTGCATTGTGACCTGATTTCATTTGGAAGGTTACTATGCTGATCCCAACCCAAATGATATAGTTGGATGAACTTTACGTCTCGCTCAGCCATGCGTCGCGCCAAAAGACAGTTAGCAGCATAGGTACCGGGTATTCTTGCGTCTTCCCCGTATAATTCGAATACCTCATCTGATTCATCTGAAAGATCAGTGGCTTCTGGAACTGACGTCTGCATTTTATATGCCATTTCATACTGAGATATCCTCGATTGAATTTCTGGATCTCCGAAATCGCTCATTCTCATTTGGTTCATTTTGGAAAGCACATCCAATACTTGCCTTCTGGATGAAGAGGTAATTCCATCAGGGTTTTTCAAATACAAGACCGGATCTTTACCCGATCTGAATTGTACTCCCTGATGTAAGGAAGCTAAGAAGCCATTTCCCCAAAGTCTTGAATAAATCGGCTGTGGCCGTTGTGCTCCTCGTGAAAGCAAGACGCTGAACATCGGCAGATTTTCATTCATACTACCCAAACCATAGCTGAGCCATGAACCGATACTTGGTCTGCCTGCTTGTTGTGATCCAGTTTGAAAAAAGGTGATAGCTGGGTCATGGTTGATTGCCTCTGTGTGCATGGACTTAATGAAACAAAGGTCGTCCACTACTTTGGCTGTGTGCGGCATTAGATTACTGACCCATGCGCCGCTTTGACCATGTTGCTTGAAATCAAAAATGGCTGGAGCCAATGGAAATGATGATTGTCCGGAGGTCATTCCGGTAAGTCTTTGCCCTTGCCTTACAGATTCAGGCAGTTCTTCACCACGCATTTTCATCAAAAGTGGTTTGTGGTCAAACAAATCTATTTGTGATGGGCCACCACTCTGGAATAAATAAATTATCCTTTTTGCTTTTGGCGCAAAGTGAGGCGCTTGTAAAACGTTTGTTGAATTGTTGCTAACAGAATTTTTATTGGAAGTATTGCATCCCAACAATGATCCTAAGGCCATGCTACCAATGCCCAAACTTGACTTTGATAGAAAGTGCCTTCTGTTGATTTTATGCAAATGATCTGAATAAATATCACTCATGTTTCTTGATTTTTTGTCTTAAGAATGCTTCGCTTCATCCAGGTTTAACACAGCACTGACCACAACTGTAAGCGCAGCTAATTTATTTCTATCTATACTTTGACTCGAAGCAGATTCACCAATTTTAGTTAAAACGAGTCCACTAGCTGCATCTTTTTCAAATCTTTGCAATTCAGCATTATAGATTTCCATCAGCAGGTTTGTTTCATCCATCGAAGGGCTTCTTGTAACCAAGCTTTTGAATGCATTTTCAATCCAGATTGATGGGTCATCACCTTTACTTTTGATGAGGTTTTCTGCAAGCTTTCTGGATGCTTCAATGTACTGTGGGTCGTTGAGCAACACAAGTGATTGAAGGGGAGTGCTAGTCGATTGTCTTTTTACCGTACACATTGATCTTTCAGAGGCATCAAATGTCAGCATTGAGGGCACAGGAATGGTTCGTTTCCAATAGGTGTATATGCTTCGCCTGTACAAATCACTACCTTTACTCTGGCGGTATTTGTTTTCTCCTATTTGGTTGGCGAGTTCTTTCCATATGCCGGGCGGCTGATAAGGTTTTACCCATTTTCCTCCAATTTTCCTATTGAGCAAACCGCTTGAGGCTAGGGCCTGATCTCGCATCATTTCGGCTGTCAACTTTTTATATGGACCTCTGGATAAGTAAATATTTTCTGAGTCTAGTTTGTAATTTTTTGCATCGAATTTTGAGGACTGACGATAGGTCGATGACATTACCATAGTTTTTACTAAGCTCTTCATGTCCCATCCATTATTCATAAAATCTAAGGATATCCAGTCTAGTAATTCAGGATGGGAAGGAATAGCGCCCTGGTTTCCAAAATCTTCTGGTG
>JBLICU010000177.1:0-4355 GCA_047632435.1 Cyclobacteriaceae bacterium | reverse complement strand
ATCCGTTTGCCGATCAAACCGATAGTCACCCAGTTTGGTTTGGCGACTTTTTTTGATTTTAAATTCAAAACCAAAATAATCGTAAAGTTTGCTGCAATATCCTACAGCTTTTTCAGGAATAAACCTTCCGAAAACCTGAATATGCTTGTCCTTCACTATTTCCCTCTAAATATGGCTTTAATATTCACACCCTCAAAACCGAAATGCTCCCGAATTTTATTGGTTAGATATCGCTCGTAAGATTCTGGAATATCTTTTGGGTGGTTACAGAAAAAAGCAAAAGTTGGGCTAGGAGTAGGTAGCTGAGTGATGTATTTGATCTTGATATATGCACCACGAACTGCTGGTGGGGGATAATGCTCAATTTCTCTCAACATGATATCATTGAGCTTTGAAGTTGCTACTTTTTTGTTTTTGTTGTCTGCCACTTCCAGGGCTTTTTCTACCGTTTGGAAAATTCTTTGCTTGTTAAGAACACTCGTGAACATGATAGGTACATAACTCATCACACCAAGTTTTAATTTAATCGCTTCCTGGAGATTTTTGGCAGTATTGGTTTCTTTTTCAATCAGGTCCCACTTATTGACCATGATCACGACCCCTTTTTTATATTTATGTGCAAGACCAATGATACTCATGTCTTGTGATTCGATACCCTGCTGGGCATCCAAAACGATGATACATACATCAGAATCCTGCAAAGCCTGAACAGCTCGAAGCACGGAATAGAATTCGATATCCTCATGCACCTTTGCCTTTTTTCTTATTCCAGCCGTATCGGTCAGAATAAAATCTTTTCCAAATAGGTTATATCGACTATCCACAGCATCGCGGGTAGTACCGGCAATATCTGTAACGATTGTTCTTTCCTTTCCAAGTAGTGCATTGAGAAAGGAAGATTTACCAACGTTTGGTCGCCCAAGTATAGCAATTCTGGGGATCGATTCTGTTTCTGAGATTTCAGGTTCATCCTCGAAGTGTTTAACTACCTCATCAAGTAAATCACCAGTACCTGAACCACTTGCGGATGCGATAGGGAAGATTTCAGCATTCAAACCTAAGGCGTAGAATTCATTTGCTGTAAAAGCTTTTTCTGTTGTATCAGCTTTATTGGCACAGATTATTACAGGTTTTTCCAATTCTCTGACAACATTAGCAAAGTCAGAATCTAATCCATGAAGTCCGGTGATACAATCAACCATGAACAAAATCACATTCGCTTCATTCAACGCTTCCTTAACCTGAGATCGAATGGCTCCTTCAAAAATATCTTCAGATCCTTCCACGTAACCACCAGTGTCGATCACAGTAAATTGATGCCCACACCATTCTGCCATGCCATAGTGCCTGTCTCTGGTTACACCAGATTCATTGTCCATTATAGCTTGTCTACGTTCTATTAATCGATTGAAAAGAGTTGATTTCCCCACGTTTGGTCTCCCAACGATCGCCACAATATTTGCCACAGTAGTTACTTTGTATTTGAAAACGCAAAACTAAGCATTGTTTTCGGGTTTGATGGGATTGACCTGTACATGTCTTGCTAATATGAAAAATGTATTGGTCCTATTTAATATCCAAATCTTGACAACTTCTTGATGTCCTTTCTCCAGTCTTTTTCAACTTTAACGCGTGTATCAAGGTGTATATGTTTTTGAAAAAAGTCTTCTAAATCTACTCGGGCGGCAATTCCCAGCTGTTTGATAGCTTCACCATTTTTCCCAATTATAATCCCCTTTTGACTGTCGCGCTCCACATAGATATCAGCCATGATTCGGATGATTTTTTCTTCTTCTTTGAATTCATGAACAACCACTTCAGAACTGTATGGGACTTCCTGTTTGTACAAAAGAAATATTTTTTCTCTGATTATCTCTGAAGTTATGAATCGTTCTGACTTATCAGTGAGTTCACCACCAGGAAAATAGGCTGGATGATTGGGAAGAAGAGCAACAATTTTATTTTGTAAATCAATGGCACCTTCACCAGTTAGGGCTGATACCAGGATAGGTTCAAAGTCTGGAATTTGTTCCTTCCAATATTGGATCTTATCTACAACCTGAGAACCTTTTGCTAAATCAATTTTATTGATTACAAATAAAATAGGCACTCCTGAAGCTTTGGCAAGTTTGAGCCAATCTGGGTTATCATTTTTTTCTCCAAGCTCTACCATGTATAAGATCATGTCGGCATCATCCAATGATGCCTTCACAAAATTCATCATTTTCTCCTGGAGTTTGTAATGAGGTTCGAGCGTTCCTGGTGTATCAGAATAGACGATTTGATAGTCATCAGAGGTGATGATACCAAATATTCTGTGTCTAGTGGTTTGCGCACGTTTACTAGTGATAGATAGTTTCTCACCAGTGAGTTGGTTCATCAAAGTAGACTTGCCGACATTGGGTTTTCCCATGATAGTGACAAATCCTGACCTGAAGTTGTTTGGTTCTTCCATATAGTTTACAATATTCATTGATTTTGAGTGAACTATAAGTGGAGATTAAATTTTCTTCATTTATAATTAACAAGAACTTGGTATCTGTCGATTCTTATATTACTTTTGCCTCCCATATCGCGGGGTGGAGCAGTTGGTAGCTCGTCGGGCTCATAACCCGAAGGTCACTAGTTCGAGTCTAGTCCCCGCTACTACAAACCCCTCAGAAGTACGTAAGTACATCTGAGGGGTTTTTCTTTTTAGCTCGGAAACCGTTCGGAAACGATAGATATTGATAATTTTTTTTATAACGATTCATAAATTCATCTAAGCTTTCCTAAAAGGGGTTGCATTTCTAATTGAGTTTGTTCACGCTAACACTGAATTTTTTGATAGAAAGTGTCATCCAACTTTATTTTTGTAAAATCTTAAGTCTTCTTGATTGGATATTCAACCTTCTCTGTGAAAAAACGAAATAAAAATATATTTTTTTGTTAATTTCAAATTGAATCGCATTAATCTCAACCTTTAAAAAAAAGAGGATCAAATATTAAATCTGAATATTACAATTCATATGAGGTGGCAATCTTGTTTGATCGATCTGTAAATACAATTCATAATTGGAGAAGGTCTGGGGTTTTGAAAATATACAAATTGGCGGTAAATTTTTCTTTAAGAAAGACAATTGTCTAGAATTATTGAAAATTATGAATGAAAGTCATGATGTGCCTAGAATTATTAACAAGTCGTGATCAACTCATCGATTTTCCTCAGGAACTTATTACGTTAGCGTCATTTGGTTGGATTACATAGAATCTATTTTAACCCCTCCCAATCGCTTATAAATCAAAGATCATCTCCTCTCATGATCCACCGTACCTTTCGGGTTTTGCTTCTGATTTTGCCTTTAGTTGAAATTTCATAGATGGAAAACCCCTCGATTGTCTTCCATTCCTCAATAATATCTGCCATATCTTCTTTGGTTGCTGACAATTTAAACCTAAAAATTAATACCCAATATTCCCCCAATCCATACCATCTTCTTCCAAATTCTTTTTTAAACAATCTCTATAAGTGCAATAAAGCCCTATTTCCTTATCCTTTACATTGAATTTCAACCATAATAACTGAGGTAAGTGCTCAACTAGGCTAACCACGACATTTAGATTGTCCATCTCGATATACCTGGCTTTATGGGGGACATCTTTTAGCCCGTCAACTTTCCGAATTGAATTGAAGAGAAATTCCAGATCATATTTCTTTGAGCGTACATCAACTCCATTTTCAACGATTTCCTTGAACTTGGTGTAATAACTTCTATCAATTAGGGTTATCACATGATGAAGGGAATCAGGTTTCAGGTTGAAATTATGATCCTCCATCATCTTATAACCCAGCTTGAACGCCCTTATAATATCACATATTTCGATAGTCAAAGTTTCACCTCTAGACCTTAACTGTTCAAGACTTATTGCAGTTTTGAGCAAAAACTCATGGAGCATGTATGGGTTATCAATCATCTGATATTGAATTATTAAAATAATTGTCCTCTTTTAGTATAAGCCCATTTTCCTATTGCATTACTTGGCCTTTCTATTGCGTACAGAATCAACTCTTTATCTGGTTCTTGACAAAGAAGGTCAGCAAGTAGAAAGAGACTTTGAGATGTCTGGGATCGCTAAGTCAGCCAAGACCGTGTGGGCTATGTGGATTGCGCTGATTGTGGTGATGGTTGGACTTTATGTGTTTTTCAACGGGCATTAGGGTATTGCGGATTTGGGATTTAAAAATTTGGGATTGTGATCTCCCTAGTACATGATGACCCCAAGGGACACTATCGGTGTAATCGATTCCATTTCAGCTTCAGCATCTACATTTTCCAATAAGGAAACAGATTTCAAAAATAGTGCTGAATAAGACA
>JBLICU010000176.1:0-4356 GCA_047632435.1 Cyclobacteriaceae bacterium | reverse complement strand
GTTGTTGATGGAAAGATTCATATATTTTTTTTAGAATTAAATTTTGACAGTTCTTCGATCAAGATACGATTTCTCTTGATTTTTGCCATAAAAATTGTATTAACCGTTTTCTCAACGGATCAGTGGTTGTATACTTTTTCAGAAAGAAATTGATTAGAGTTTAAAGCGGAGTACCATGTTTTTGTTGATGAGTAATGAAACTTATAAGCTCGGATTTTCAATCTATAACGATCTGTCTAAGCACATTTTGGGTCGTTCCGTCCATCATGCTATTCAGGTATTTCGGCATTTTTTTGTAACCTTTTGGTTAAAAAAACATTTGTATGGTAGCCTCTTGTTTTAAGATCACACCAAAACCTACACCATGATCAGGAATTATTATATAACAGCCATTCGGAACCTTGTCAAACATAAGAGTTATTTCTTGCTCAATTTGATCGGTCTAGCAATCGGTATTACCAGCTTCATCTTTATATCGCTTTATGTGATCAATGAACTGAGCTATGATAAGTTTCACTCACAGCACAAAGAGCTGTATCGAGTCCATGTGTACGGCCATATGATGGGGCAGAATATGGCCATGGCAGCCACAGCTTCTCCAATGGCGCAGGCTTTACTCCAAGATTTTCCTGAAGTGGCCAAGGTAACCAGAGTCAAAGAGAGTGGCGCCTGGTTTATCGGAAATGGAGACAAGAAATTCAATGAAGATGGGATGCTTTTTGCCGATTCTACTTTCTTCGATGTGTTTGATTTTAAATTCATAGCAGGTGACCCAAAATCGGCTTTGGTCAAACCACGCTCAGTCGTGCTTACCGAGGCTTATGCTAAAAAATATTTTGGTGATGAAAATGCTTTGGGCAAAACAATTACCGTAGAACAGGACAGCATCTTCTATCAAGTGACTGGCATCATCAAGGACATTCCCGACAACTCCCACATGAAATTTGACATGATGGGATCACGTATCACTTATAAATTCTGGGACAACAACCAGTGGGTGAGTCACAATGATTACACCTATATCGTTCTCCATAAAAATGCGGATCGGCAAGCTTTTGAAGCCAAGATGCAGGAATTGGTTCAAAAATATGTAGGTCCCCAAATTTCACAATTTATGGGCACGACCATGGAAGCATGGGAAAGCACCGGGAACTCTTTTGGCTATACTTTAATGCCCGTCACAGACATTCATCTGCACTCACACGTGGATGAAGAACTGGAAGCCAATAGTGACATTTCCTACATTTATATTTACACGCTGATTGCATTTGTCCTTTTGTTCATAGCGATAATCAATTTTGTGAATCTGGCCACAGCACAATCTGCCGCTCGAGCAAAAGAGGTTGGCATCCGAAAGGTGCTAGGGTCTAATAGGAAGGGACTAATTTATCAATTCATCTTTGAATCTATCGTAGTTGCACTTTTGGCAACTATTATAGCGAGCATTTTGGTCACATTACTAACGCCAAATTTTGAGAGTTTGATCGACAAAGGGCTGACTATTAATCTCTCGACAAGTTATTACAGTGTGTTGATTTTATTATCCTTGGCCATAATCATTGGAGTTATGGCTGGCTTCTATCCAGCTTTTGTGCTGGCTGGATTTAGACCGACGGATGTTTTGAATGGTCGGTTGAAGTCAGGAGCCAAAGCAGGATTGCTCAGAAATCTCCTTGTAACGATTCAGTTCGTTGCTTCAATCGTAATCATCATAGGGACGGTAGTGGTTTATCGTCAAATTGATTTTATGCTCAATAAGAACCTGGGTTTTGACAAGGAACAAACCCTGGTAATTAGAAGACCAGATGTTTTACTTAAAAATTTGGAAACCTATAAGGAGGATTTATTAACCAACCCAAATATTGAAGCAGTAGCTAACGCAACTACGATACCTGGAAAAGACAGGTACAACAACAATGCTCACATGACTGAAGACAATCCTGATTCACCTTATTTATTAATGGAAAATTCGGTCAGTTTTGGATATACTGAGCTGATGGGTATGGAACTGGTGGCAGGCAGGTTTTTCTCTAAAGACTTCCCATCAGATTCGGGAGCGGTGGTCATCAATGAGACAGCCGCCAAGACCATAGGTTATGACAATCCTATTGGCAAAAGTTTCGTGGATAAAGGCAGGGATGGTCACGTTCGCAAAATGGCTATTATCGGTGTGGTCAAAGATTACAACATCCAATCGCTACATAGACCCATTGAGCCCACTATGTTGCGACTCATGGGCGGCAATTGGGAAGGGTATATGCTGATCAAACTTAGCAACACACAAAATATGCGAGAGACACTTAGCTTCATTGAGGCGAGCTGGTTTAAATATTCTCACAACAAGCCGTTCCAGTATTTCTTCTTTGATGACGATTACGCCAAGCTGTACAAATCTGAATCCACCACAGCACAAGTTTTTGTGATTTTTGCTGGTTTGTCGATCAGTATAGCTTGTCTAGGCTTGATTGGCCTGATCACCTACACCACCTCTGTGCGAAAGAAAGAAATTGGTATCAGAAAAGTGATGGGAGCAGGTACCGCCACGCTGGTTCGATTACTGTCCAGTGAATTTATCAAACTCATAGTTATCGCTACGGTGATCTCATGGCCGCTGGCCTATTTCGCGATAGATTATTGGTTGCGAAATTTTGCAGACCGTCTGGCTATCAGTCCATGGATCTTCATACTTTCCACGTTTATTGTGGTTTTGATTGGGGGTATTGCTATCAGTTTTCAAACAATCAAAACATCATTGAGTAACCCTATAGACTCCTTACGCACGGAATAATTGGAATGAAATAATGATGCACTTGCAAAAGGAAGATGAATTAGATTGCTTTCCAATTGCTCATACTATTTAAAAACAGTCATTGCATCCAAAAAACCCTTTTATTGAAGATTACGATTTTGATCAGCTCATTCATCATGACGCAGGATTAAAACCATTTGTATTTGTAAATGAATATGGAAATAAAACCATAAAATTTGCAGACAAACATGCAGTGAAGGCATTGAATAGCGCCTTGTTAAAAACGCACTATGGCATCATATGGGATATCCCAGAACACAATCTTTGTCCGCCAATTCCAGGACGGTTAGACTACATGTTGCATGTGGCTGATCTGATTGAAAAATCGGATGTGCGCCTGTTGGATATTGGTACGGGAGCCAGTCTGATCTATCCTATACTAGCCACTTGTCATTTCAATTGGCAATGCACAGGGAGCGAAGTAGATAGCGATTCTTTAAAAAATGCGCAAAGCATAATCAATAAAAATAACAGCCTTCGCAAAACGGTACTCAGGCATCAAAAATCTAGGAGTAATATTTTGGAGGGGATTATTTGGTCAGAGGATTTTTTTGATGTGGTGGTTTGCAATCCTCCATTTTTCAAGAATTTTCAGGAAGCCCAGCAAAAAAACAAACGCAAGGTTCATAACCTCGGACTTAAGGAAAAAAATTCGCAAAATTTCGGCGGGCGCTCCAACGAATTGTGGTTTAAGGGTGGGGAAGAGGCATTTGTGAAAAAAATGGCTTTGGAAAGTAGTTTATTCAAAAGTCAGGTGCATTGGTTTACTTCTCTGGTCTCAAACAAAGAAAACTTACCCGCCATCAAAAGAGCCATCAACAAAACGTTTCCTACCGAAGTGAAAGTGATTGATATGGAACAAGGCAATAAAAAAAGCAGGTTCATCGCCTGGACCTTTCGATAGGACGTTGGGAGAGGCATGTGCCGAACATGCAACCATTACTACTGATGGAAGATGATCAGGAGATTTTCAGTTAAAAAAGAATAAATAGGATGTTGTGTGATGCAGTTGTTTTTACCAAATGATTCCGTTATTTTGGAGGAATAAACGTTGGAACACTAATATCTTACTGATATTCAGTTTTTTACAAAAATTAAATAAGTAATGATGTAACCCAAGTAAACACCACAAAAGGGTGTTTACTTAATTGTTACCAGCAATTCAGAAAAAATAAATGAGATACCTAATTTTCAATATCATACTAAGTGTTTTGATAGTTGGATGTTCTTCATCAACAAAACAGGAAGAACAATCTGAAAAGCCTATAACAAATGATGATTTATTGGTAGTAGACACCAATAATGTATTTGAACACTTTGAAGATGTCCAAGTATTCCAATATTTTGACAATGATAGTTTGAATGGAAAAATCACGCACTCAAGAAAACTTGATGCGAACGGAAATGTGATAGCTGAATATTACAAAGATTATAAAACGGATAAAGGAAATGGGCGAGCTGATATTTTGGAAATCAATGAATATAATGGGAAGAATCAGTTAATTATTTCAACCTCCTACTTTGAAACGTTTCAAAGAGGAGAAGTA
>JBLICU010000175.1:0-4388 GCA_047632435.1 Cyclobacteriaceae bacterium | reverse complement strand
CAACGATACATTCTGTCTCCTTGAGTAATCTCTCAATCTCATTGTCATCCAAACTATTCCCTGATGGATTGTTCGGAGAGCATACAAAGATCAACTTTGAATTGGCATCTACTTTCGATATAATAGCATCAACATCCAAATTAAAACTAGCGTTCAATGGCGCCAATCGATTTTCAACGTTATTGATTCCAGCCAGCACTTTGTACATGCCATAAGTTGGGGGAGAAGAAATGATATTATCAACCAAAGGTTCACAGAACACTCGGTAGATCAAGTCCAATACTTCATCACTTCCATTTCCTAGCAATATATTTCTGACCGAAATTCCTTTAATCTTGGCCAGCCTTTCCTTGACAGTATTTTGATATGGATCAGGGTATCTATTTACGCCATTTTCAAATGGATTTTCATTGGCGTCAAGATATACCTCGGCTTTACTAGAGAATTCATCTCTCGCCGATGAGTAAGGTGCCAGTGCCTTTATATTTTCCCGAACCAGTTTCGAAACGTCCATCATTTATTCAATTCAGCTAATCTGAGCGTTACTGCGTTTTTGTGTGCTTGCAAACCTTCAGCCTCAGCCATCAATTCTATAGCAGGACCAATTGCTTGGATTCCTTGAGAAGTGATTTTCTGAAACGTTATTTTCTTCGTAAAAGAATCTAGATTCACTCCGCTATATGCTTTTGCGTAACCGTTTGTAGGTAATGTGTGATTGGTTCCTGAAGCATAATCTCCTGCACTTTCCGGTGTATAATTACCAATAAATACTGAACCAGCACTGATTAGATTTTTAAGGAAAAACCCCTCATTTTCAGCACTCAAAATATAGTGCTCGGGTCCGTATGTATTGATGAAATCTAATATGTCCTGATCAGAATCAAAACTCACTAATCTAGAGTTTTCAATAGCCAATTTAGCAATATCCCTTCTTGGTAAAGCTTCGATTTGTTTTTCAACTTCAGCTTCCACTTTAGCCAACATTGCATGGTCGCTAGTCACAAAGATAACTTGGCTGTCTTCGCCGTGTTCCGCCTGTGACAATAGATCCGAAGCTATAAAAGCTGGATTACCTGTAGCATCAGACATCACCAACAATTCAGAAGGACCTGCCGGCATATCAATGGCCAATCCATATTGTATAGCCGCCTGCTTAGCCGCAGTTACGTATTGATTACCCGGTCCAAAAATCTTATCTACCTTTGAAATTGTTTCTGTCCCAAAAGTAAATGCGGCAATGGCTTGAATTCCACCCACTTTATATATCTTATCTACACCTGTCAAATTCGCCGCATATAAGATTTCATCAGCTACTTTCCCTTCTTTGTTTGGAGGCGTACACAAAATAATTTCTTTGCAACCTGCAATTTTTGCAGGTATTGCCAGCATTAAAACGGTTGAGAACAATGGTGCAGTTCCTCCAGGTATGTAGATACCCACCTTTTCGATAGGTCTGGCTTCCTGCCAGCACTTCACCCCAGCAACTGTTTCTACTTCATTAATAGCTAATGCCTGAGAGGCATGAAATTTCTCAATATTGTTTGCAGCTAACTCTATGGCGGCTTTCAAGTCAGAGGAAACTCTTAAAACAGCTTCCTCTACTTCTTCTTTGGAAGCCCCAAAATTTTCTAATTCTACCTTGTCAAATTTCTCGGTGTATTGTTTTACAGCAGCGTCTCCCTGAGCGCTTACGTCTGCAAAAACACCCTCGACAATTCCCCTTAAGTCACTATTATCAACCACCGGTCTCTTAGTGATTTCAGACCATCTGGATCTCTCTGGATTTATAATTTTTTTCATGATTTACAATACCATTTTTTCTATAGGCACAATCAATATTCCTTCAGCTCCAGATCCTTTCAATTTATCTATCACCTCCCAAAATGCCTTTTCATCTATTACTGTGTGTAGTGAACTCCATCCTTCGATTGCCAACGGCATCACAGTAGGGCTTTTCAATACCGGAAGTAAATTACTCACCTCTTGTATTTTATCATTTGGCACGTTCATCAATACATACTTAGATCTTTTGGCTCTAAGTACAGCCTGGATTCTAAATACTAATTTCGCTAACAACTCCTCGCTCTCCTTGCTCAAACCAGGCCCTTTTACAAGGCATGCATCTGAATGCAAAATTTCCTCCACCTCCTTCAAACCATTTTTGAAAAGTGTGCTCCCTGAACTTACTAAATCACAAATCACATCTGCTAGTCCAATATTTGGTGCTATCTCCACAGAGCCTGAAATCACATGAATTTCAGCTTCCAAGTTATTTTTTTTCAAATACTGCTTTAGTGTGTTTGGATATGACGTGGCAATTTTCTTACCCTGCAAATATTGAGGACCAGGGTAGTCAACATCCTTTGGAACTGCCAATGAAAGCTTGCACTTTGAAAAGCCTAGGTGCTCAACGATTTCAACTTGCTTCTCTTTCTCTATCAAAAGATTTTCACCCACAATAGCCACATCTACAACACCATCTACGAGGTATTGAGGAATGTCAGAATTTCTCAGGTAAAGCACGTCAATGGGAAAGTTGCTGGCACTGGCTTTCAACTGATCTTTACCATTATCAATGTAGATGCCACAGCTTTTTAAAATGCCAATAGATTCTTCATTTAGCCTTCCTGATTTTTGAATTGCAATCTTTAATTTGTTCATTATTTTAGTGTTGTACCTGAGTAATCCTTTGGAACAAAAAAATCCCGCCTGATTGACTCAGACGGGATTATAAATATTTTTAATTAAGACAAAATATCACTTCCACACCTGAGTGTCACATGGAAAATGATGATGATATCTTTCGTTTAAATTCATTGTCTTTTGTAGTTGCAGCAAATATAGATGCTAATTTGTAATAATGAAATATTCTAATTTGAAAAGAGGTAGTTTCTAACCAAATCATTTGATTGCCAAATCATCAGGGTTTTGTCGACTATCCCAAATGGTATGAACAATTATCTTTTGATTATCAATCTCATAGTATACAACATGACTTTTTCCAATCAGTCCTCGAACATTAACCATATCAGTTTTGACTCCTAGTTCAGAGAAATTTTCGAGTTTTCTTATTTCAGCATTCAGCTTTCTAAAGAGCTTTATGGAATAGGAATTGGATTTATTCCTTTCATTGTAATATTCAAGGATGCCATAAAGCTTTGTTTTGGCCTTGTGATATCAAATTATTTTGAATTTAACCATCCTTCGATTTCATCAACCAGTTGATTATTTTCGATATATGTTCCTTTTTCGATCTTTTGCTGAGAGGCTATAATTTCACTCTTGATTTCTGGAGAGAGCTTAATTATTTGCTCCTTTTGTGATTTAGAATCAAGAATAACTTTGATGACTTCTAAAAATGATTTATCCTCTATTTCAGAAAATAGATCAATCAAAATAGTTTTCAATTCTTTGGTATTCATTTCAATTGAGATTTATCGAAATTAACGATTTATAGCCTACCCTTATATATTTCCAATTCAATAAAAAAAATACATGTTTTAGTTTTTTAGAAGACCATAAAATGAGCGTTGAAATTTCTAAGAAAAAAGTGATAATTCACATGATTAGCTTTTTACAACTTTAGCGTTTGTAGCAGTCAAGCTCGGGCGACCCCATTGCTTAAAATGCAGTGAAATATCCATCTTTGTCTTAGGTGTGGCTCCAGGTTTTATTGGTGCCTATGTAGTTTCATTTTCAACCGAGGAATTTAAACATCCAATATTGTCAAATTTTAACTGCGTACTGGCAATATACTTGACCTCATTAGTTATCTGTGAGCTGGCAAGCATCAATTCTACTTCGGATACATATGACCCATATGATATATTATTTTCAATCTTGGGCGCAGGGGCTGCATTAATAACATTCACCTTCCTGAATCCTTGGTTTAAAGAATAGATTACACGTACATCTCTGCCAACACAGCCAACACAGCACCTCCGATACTCACCAGCAGTCTTTTCAAACTCCAATTGTGATCGGGACTAGATTCAATGAAGATGGTAGTTGATATATGAAGAAAATTTCCTCCTACAAAAGCGAAAAGCAGCAATAACCCTGACTCATCCATCAACCCGCTTGGTATAATGAAATGACCTGAAACTAATCCAAGTGGTGAGGCCAAAGCGAATATGACCAAAAGAACAATTTGAAAATTCTTTTTTTCAAATTGGCAGGTCAACACTGACATAAGTGCTAAAGATGCTGGAATCTTATGTAAGATTACACCAATCAACAATGATCCAGATTTGCTTCCATATTCGTGAAAAATATCTGGGTATGCTAAAAAAGTTCCTTCTAAAAATGCATGGAGACAAAGCGCTATCATCAATGAGTAACCTGACATGGAAGTATGAGAGTGCTTGTGCGCATGCATATGTCCATGC
>JBLICU010000174.1:0-4426 GCA_047632435.1 Cyclobacteriaceae bacterium | reverse complement strand
TGGATTTGTGAGCTGCACAAAAACCGTAGGATCGCGCCAATCACCCCACTCTTCTGTGGATAGATTATAAATATCCATGAAGTTTTCTATGCGCATCATCATGTCAAAAGTCATGGAACTGTTTTGCGGAACTTCTTCTATTACTGCGGCCACCACTCCCAAAATCTCTTTATCATTGGCAAAATTGTAAGTGAGCACTTTGCCTATTGGATTTTCATCAGGGAAATACTTTTCTGCAACCTTGGTACTAAGAATCACTGCATTTTTATCTTTAAAAGACTCATAAGATCCCTTTGATATAGGGTAATCAAACATTTCAAAAAACACACTGTCTGCAAAAACAACTCCTTCATTGAAGGACTTATCTCCATACCTAACAAACCCCGAAGTGCCATTGTATCTTGTGAATTGTTTTATCCCTGCAATGTCCTGAAGGATAGCAGGTCCCATATTGATTGGGGAATTGATATGCTGCCCAAGTGTACCTTCCGGCTGAGTGAAGTTGGTGTGAATCCTGAAAATATCAGCCACCTTATCATCTTCATAAAAATCATCAAACTCGATATTAAAGGCAAGCAACAGGTAGGCAGTGATACAGCAAGCCAGCGCAATCCCAAGACCGAAAGTATTGATGAGCACATAACTCTTGTTTTTAAGGAGACTTCTGAAGGCAATTTGGAGATAGTTTCGAAACATGACACTTTGGATTAGATAGTGATGCAAGGTTAATAACCCAAGAAATCCGAAGTGT
Organism: Cyclobacteriaceae bacterium; assembly: GCA_047632435.1. Classification (GTDB taxonomy): domain Bacteria; phylum Bacteroidota; class Bacteroidia; order Cytophagales; family Cyclobacteriaceae; genus JAMZMI01. The sequence continues at coordinate 3,675 of JBLICU010000174.1, read as the reverse complement.
CACACCCCGGTCAAATTTTGTCAAAAATTGTCATGATTGGTCTGTCTCATTTTGCTGGAAAGCAATTGAATACTTTGATAAAATCAATCACTTCATTGGATTTTAATGGTGCATATTGAAAATAAATATGGTGCAAATTGAAAATAATAATGGTGTATATTGAAAATAATAATGGTGCAAATTGAAAATTTAGTGATACATTTGACCCATGGTAAGGCGATTAATATATGATCAAATCAGTGCTATGATAGCGCAGTATCCTGTGATAGCCATTACCGGACCAAGGCAATCCGGCAAGACCACATTGTTAAAAAATATGTTTCCTGATTACAGGTACATTTCTTTAGAAAACCCTGAATCAAGAGAATTTGCGCAGAAAGACCCCAAGGGTTTTTTGACACAATACAGCGAAAAAGTCATCTTTGATGAAGCACAGAATGTGCCCACATTATTCTCTTATATTCAGGGAATAGTTGATGAAAAACAGCAAATGGGGCAATTTGTGCTTTCTGGATCACAAAACTTTCAATTGATGGAAAGAATTACCCAAAGTCTAGCTGGAAGGGTTGCCATATTTAAGCTGTTTCCTTTTGAGAATTCTGAAATGTCAAGCGCTCATTGGCTTTCTAATGATTTGTCTGAAGCAATGACCATGGGGTTTTACCCAGCCATCTTTGAAAGAAAAACAAATCAGGACAATTACTATGCAAATTATCTTGATACTTATATCAATCGTGATGTGAGCCAACTGGTCAATATTCAGGATGCAAGAACCTTTAAGAATTTTGTAAAGCTTTGTGCTACCAGAGCGGCAAATATTCTTAACATTTCTGATTTGGCACGAGATGCAGGAGTCAGCCACACCACAGCACGCAACTGGCTATCCATTTTGGAAACAAGTTATGTTATCTATCTTCTTCCACCCTTTCATCGCAATTATGGCAAACGGTTGGTCAAAAGCCCAAAACTCTACTTTTATGATACGGGTTTGTTGTCACATCTATTGGGTATCAGAAAAAAAAAGCTCTCAAAAACAGATGGTTTCTGGGGGGCACTCTTCGAAAATATGGCAGTAAGTGAACTGATCAAACAAAATGCGCATCAGGGGCTTCATAGAGATTATTATTATTGGAGAGATTCAAAAGGGCATGAACTGGATTTGCTCTATAATGAAAATCAGGAGCTTTACTTGTATGAAATAAAGGCAAGCAGCACAATCCAAACCAAATTCTTCGCGGGACTGGATCACTTTAGTAAGATTGCAAAAGATGAAAAAGTAGCTGCTAAAAACCTCATATATGGTGGTGATGAGTCCCAAAAAAGAACAGATTATAATGTGCTAAAATGGAATGATTTGCATTGATATGAACTATTTTGGTTTTTGAAATATGACCTATTGAAAGTGATGGATTGAGCATGGCAAAGTGAATATTCCTATCGACAAAAACGTCTTATGTAGCCATTTCATACTTGATAGCCATGTGTTTTATTGTTTGTCCCAAATAGGAAATTGGCTACTTGTTCAAGTGACGAAATATCTTTGAATCAATGACATCAATTCATCTATAATCAGCGGTTTTGAAACAAATGCGTTACATCCTGCTGCTATTGCTTTTTCTCCGTCTCCATCCAGAGCACGAGCAGATTGTGCAATAATAATTAGATTCTCATTTAATTGGCGCAATTGTCGAGTAGCCTCAAACCCGTTCATCAATGGCATCCGGATGTCCATCAAAACCAAATCTATGTCAGGATTTTTGCGGTAAAGTTCAATGACTTCAAACCCGTTTTTGGCATGAAGAGTTTCTTTACTTATATCCCGGAGCTTAATGCTTAAGAATAAATCCGATGTTTTATCGTCTTCAATAATTAATATTCTCAGATCTATAGCTTGTTTATCTATTGTCACCTGGCTATTCTCCTTTCCAATTTCGTTTGTTTTCTGCAGCACCATAAGGTTGGGAATGGTAAAGTAAAATATCGATCCTTTTCTCTTTTTGCTTTCAACCCATAGTTTTCCACCAAGCATCTCAACATATGCCTTGGAAATTGATAAACCCAAACCAGCTCCCTGATAAGCACGCATATCTGAGATATCCGCCTGAATAAATCGTTCAAAATTGGCTGTTTACCTATCCTTATCAATGCCAATACCTGAATCCTTGAGGTAAAACTCGAGGTATTCACCTTTTTTTTTCAAAACCAATTTCAATTGATCGTTTTTCAGTGAACTTAATAGCGTTTTTCACAAGGTTAGTTAATACGGCCAATATTTTATCTCGGTCTGTATTAATCACCACTTTCTCAAAAGTCAAAGGAGGTTTTATATAAAACTTCAGTCCTTTTTCCTCCATCTCTGGTTCAAAAAAGTTGTGGATATATTGTAAATGATCATTAACATTTGATTCACTTAATTGAACTTCCATCAAACCAGATTCGATTTTCGAAATACTAACAATATCATTGACAATATTGAGCATGCGATCACCACTTTTCTCAATGATTCGAATATATTCTTGTTGCCGCTCACCATCGAGATTGGGGATTTTGAGCAATTCGGCAAAACCAAGAATACCGTTCAATGGTGTTCTGATTTCATGGCTCATGTTGACAAGAAATGCAGATTTTAACCGGTCGCTTTCCTGAGCTCCTTCTTTGGCTATGATTAATTCCTTTTCGACTCTTTTGTACTCGGTGATATCAGAAATGACGATTCCCAGACCAGTGCCTACCTTGAAGGCTTGCAGAGACACATATTTGTCCCCAAATTTCGGATGAACCTCAAACTCATCAATGGTCATAGGTTGCCCGGTCTTTAAAACCTCCAAATACATCTCATATCTACCTGATTATTTGTCGTTGGGGACAATGTCGCCAATATTACTACCTACCAATTGTTCTTTACTTTGGCCAATATTAGCTTCAGTAGTTTTGTTGATATCTATGAAATTTAGCTGTGAATCCAAAAGAATGAACGTGCCAGATATTGCGTCCATAAATTATCTTAATTGCTCTTCACTTACTGCAAGTTTCAGGTTAGATAATTTTAATTCGGCTTCTGCCTGTTTGCGATCAGTGGTATCTATCCTTGAAACACCTATAGTGTTTTTTGCGATTTTCCAGGCAGTAACATGGTAATGTTTGTCATATTCACCACCATAATTTTGAAAGTTGATGGTCTCTCCGGTTTGATCAACACAAGCAAAAGCACTCAGCCAACTGACTTCAATTGTGGTAAAAATTGACGTGTCTTTTTTATTTACCAATTCCTCTATGCTTTTGCCATGATACTTTGCAAAAGCAGGATTCATTTGACGTATACCAATCGATAGGATGCCCCTCTTTATCATAAATCATTTCTATAACTTCCAACATCTCAGTCATAGAATCAAAGAGCTATTTGTAGCTCTCTTCGCTTGTCTTTAAATCTTCTTCAGTCTTTTTTTCTTTAGTAGCATCCTCAAATATTATTACAAAAGTGTTTCCTTTTGAAGGAATTGCATTCATACGGTAATGTCTGTGGTATTATGATTATAGTCGATAAACTGCGTTGGTTTATTATTAACTACAACAGCTCCGAATTTATCAATCCAAGATTGTTCGATATCTGGATAATTTTCCTTGATGGTTTTGCCAACAATAGATTTAAGTTTCATATCGGTCTTATTTTCAAAT
>JBLICU010000173.1:0-4491 GCA_047632435.1 Cyclobacteriaceae bacterium | reverse complement strand
TGTTTCAAGATTGCTCGAAATATGTATTTGTAGCCAATACGCCAAAACAAGCCCTGAATGGTTTGCAAACTGCCATTCAGCACGCCATCAGTAAGAAAGGCGTAGCAGTACTAGGTCTTCCGGGCGATGTAGCTGCTGCTAAAGTAGAACCGGTTCACTCTTCCAATAAAAATTTCTATACCCAACCAAGAATAATCCCAAGCCATGAAGATTTTCAGGAACTAGCAAGAATTATCAACGCTCATAAAAAAGTCGTACTCTTTTGTGGTCATGGTTGTCGCCATGCTGTAGAGGAAGTCATGCAGCTGGCCGAAAGACTCAATGCACCAATGGGTTATAGTTTTAGAGGGAAAATATTTTTTGAACGAAAAGAAAATCCATATGCCGTTGGATTAAATGGACTCCTAGGCAACAAATCTGGCTTTGAAGCCATGCAACAGGCAGATCTCCTTTTGATGTTGGGTACAGATTTTCCTTACAGTGAATTCCTTCCCGAAAAATGCCAAATCATTCAAATAGACACCAAACCTGAAAAATTGGGGCGAAGAGCCAAGGTAGATTATGGATACTGTGGTGATATTAAATCAACGCTGCAAGAGCTCATACCTTGCATAGAAGCAAAAACCTCTGCCCAGTTCCTTGACAAAATGCGTGCGCTGCATCAAGAGATTGAGGATACTTATGAAAGCTACGTCACAGATAAAGCCTCAGAAAAGAACATTCACCCCGAATATGTCGCCCATGTGGTGGACCAATTAGCCGATGACGATGCGATATTTACAGTTGATACGGGAATGAGTGCCGTATGGGCTGCACGCTACCTAAAAGCAGGTAAAAATCGCTACCTGACAGGTTCGTTCAATCATGGATCTATGGCCAATGCCATGCCAATGGCCATGGGTGCAGGCTTATCGCATCCTGATCGCCAGGTAATTGCATTTTGTGGAGATGGAGGTATTTCCATGCTCTTGGGCGATTTGATGACCATTAGCCAAAATCAAATCCCTGTTAAAATCATCATTTTCAATAATAGGTCTCTAGGTATGGTAAAGCTTGAGATGCGGGTGGAAGGCTATATAGATTGGCAAACCGATATGGTAAATCCCGATTTTGTAAAGTTGGCGGAGTCTATGAACATTGCCGCATGGGAGGCCAAGGAATCCAAAGATGTAGGATTAGCCCTTTCAAACGGATTTAAACATAAAGGGCCTGCCATCATCAATATTTTCACAGACCCGAATGCACTGGCCATGCCTCCTACCCTAAACTTTGAACAAGTAAAAGGATTTGCACAATCGATGGCAAAATTGATGGTGAATGGAAAATTTGCAGAAATAGTAGATACGACCAAGAGTGAACTAAAATACTTACGAGAATTAATATAAAGCATTATGAAGGAAGTTATTAAAATATGAAACAAGGCATCACACTTATTTTGTAAGGGTTTCTTGTGAAAATGATGAGGCCTATAAATACTCGGAAATGATCAGGAAGCACACGAAAGAAATAGCAAAAAGAGTTTTGAGTCCTTTCGAGCGGTTCTTGAGAAGACAATCATCAGGGGGGATATTGTTGTTGATAGCATCGGTGATTGCCATGCTATGGAGCAATTCATCGTATGCAGATGTGTACTTCGATATTTGGGATAGAGAGTTAACCTTAGGGCATGGATCATTTAGAGTATCAGAGCCTTTGAGACTCTGGGTAAATGATGGACTCATGGCTCTATTCTTTTTTGTGGTTGGGCTGGAAATCAAACGTGAAGTAATGGCCGGTGAGTTGTCAACAACTAAGGATATGGTTATGCCTTTTATTGCTGCCATAGGAGGAATGGCTGTGCCTGCTATAATATTTGTATTAGTAGAAGGAAATACTGAAATGGCCAAAGGCTGGGGCATCCCTATGGCCACCGATATCGCCTTTAGTTTGGGAATCCTTAGTCTTCTTGGCTCTAAAGTGCCTATTGGATTAAAGGTATTTCTAACCGCCCTGGCTATCGTGGATGATATCGGAGCAATTCTAATTATTGCATTCTTTTATAGCAACGATATTCAATGGATGTATCTTCAGGCAGCAGCAGGTTTGTTCCTGCTGTTACTTATCTTCAATTATTTTGACCTGCGCATTGTTGCTCTATACATCATCGTTGGCTTATTTGTGTGGTTTTGCTTTCTAAAATCCGGGGTGCATCCAACCGTAGCTGGAGTGCTGATTGCTTTAACAATCCCTGCCAGAAGAAAAATAAAAATGCAGGATTTTATCAATCAAACTAAAGCTAGTTTAAAGCAATTCGTAAATGCTAAATGGCCAGACTCAAAAGTATTGCTTGGGAAGGAACAGATTTTAGCGGTTGACCGCATCGTAGTGAGTGCAAAAAAAGTACAATCGCCTGTACAAAAGTTAGAGAATTCACTTAGCCATTTTACTGCTATTCTGGTGATGCCAATATTTGCCCTTGCGAATGCATCTATAGTCATTGTGGGAAATGAATTTAGTTTGCTGCACAGAGTGACTTTGAGCGCAGGACTAGGCTTACTAATAGGAAAAGTTTTGGGTGTTAGTTTGTTTTCCTGGCTAAGTGTTCGTTCGGGATGGGCACAATTACCTATTGGCGTTAGTTGGACACAAATAATTGGAGTAGGTTTTCTAGCTGGCATGGGATTTACCATGTCTTTGTTTATCACCAATTTAGCCTATGTTGATGCCACAGTGATTAACGCTTCTAAAATCGGAATAGTTGTCGGGTCATTATTAGCAGGAACAATAGGTTTCATTATCCTGAAAATGAATTTTAGAAAAATGGAAGTCACCTGAATCATCAGTACCTAAGAAGCTTAGTAGTGAAAAAGCCATAAATGGAAGTATCAAAAATCGTTAACAGTCAAAGCATTGTCCCGTCCGAAAGGATTGAACTCGTACATAGTGGGGAAGATTATTTTGCCCGCTTAGAGGATATCATTTTAAAAGCTCAAAGAGAAATTCACTTTCAAACCTATATTTTTAAAAATGATGCAACCGGAAAAAAAATTGCCGCTGCGCTGAAAGAAGCTGCTTCCCGAAAGGTGAGAGTTTATCTGTTACCTGACGCTTACGGATCATCTTCATTACCAGATGAATTCATAGCCGACCTGATTCAACACGGAATTGATTTCCGCTTTTTCGCTCCCTTTTTCTCAAACAATAGTTTTTATTTGGGCAGACGCTTGCATCACAAAGTTGTGGTGGTCGATGGAAGTGTTGCGCTTATTGGTGGAATTAATATTTCGGATAAGTATCGGGGCACAAAAACCAAAGAGCCATGGCTTGACTATGCGGTTCAGGTGGAAGGAAAACTTTCGGAGCAGTTGCGGGAGCTGTGCAGAGCTATTTATTTTCGAAAGTACAGCAGGCCCAGAAAAAGAATAAAATTTACTTTCCATCAGATTGGTGATGCCACCGCACACTTTCTGCAAAATGACTGGCTTGAACGAAGAAGTCAGGTATTCAACGCCTACATTAAATCTATCCGGAACTCGAAACAGCAAGTTACTATCGTTGCTAGTTATTTTTTGCCTGGCAGAAAATTGACTAAGGCATTGAAGAAAGCATCGCTGAGCGGAGTTAAAACGAAAATGATCCTGTCCGGAATTTCGGATATACCCTTGATAAGGCGCGCTGCATATTACGTGTATACTTCACTTCTCGACCATAATATTGAATTGTATGAATGGAGCAAGTCTATTTTACATGGCAAGGCAACTGTGGTGGACGATGAATGGACTACCATCGGCTCGTTCAACCTGAACCAATTAAGTGCTTACGGAAGCATCGAACTGAACCTGGAAATTCGTTCGAAAGCATTTTCGCAATCTTTTGCAGTCCACCTGGAAACAATTATTGCTCAATGCGAAAGGGTAACTCCTGAAACACAAAAAGCCAGAAGCGGAATATGGTCAACATTCATAAACTGGGTTTCTTATCACCTTGTAAGAATAGGGCTTAGTATTGTCACCTATATACCTTATAAACGCTATTTTCAATGAACCACCAGCGTTTACCTGTATCTGAAGTTCTGTGGTTGCGGGATACTGAAACCGCTCTGGTTGTCACCAAAGATTTAAGAATCACTTTTTGTGGTACAGTGATCATGGGAATGGCTGCCTGGGTGGTATATCTTTTTGAAGTTAATCTAACCATGCCGCTATTTCCTATTTATAAATCCACATAACTATGAAAACAATTCCTATTCTTGGTTTCGAAGATCCCATTGCCTCTCTGACCCACCTTCTGGGTGCCTTTGTTATCGGTATCCTTCTTTTTAAGCTATTTAAAAAAGGAGGAATTGGCAGAAGACAGCCGGTTCCTATTCTGATTTATGGCTTTACGTCTATATTCCTGCTCTCCATGAGTGGTGTATATCATTTACTACCAAGAGAGACAAGTGCTCGATATGTTTTACGAATTCTGGATCACGCAGGAATTTTTTTACTGATATCAGGTACTTTGATTGCA
>JBLICU010000172.1:0-4550 GCA_047632435.1 Cyclobacteriaceae bacterium | reverse complement strand
CTATCCTCTTTCCTGATAATTTTTCTTTGAATATTTCTTCACACCCATCTCGCTTCAGTGCATCAATCTGAAGAGACAAATCTTGATCTTTAGTACTTACCCTAGAATAACCGAACTTCATATATCTTTAGTTTTAACAAACCCCTTATTCAACTTTAAAGGAACTTTGAATTATAAAACTAGATAATCGAACTATTCTGATCAAGCTGAGAGCCATTTTAAATCGCTTATGTTAGTTCTAATAAACGAGCGTTTTTTGAAACAAAGGTACAGACTATGAAACCCTCTATTTTTATCCAAGTATTTTTCAGATGGCTGTTTTGGGAGCTATGTGGGGCCAATTATAGTTCCTAATACATTGCCTTGAAGCAAAAACAACAAAAGTTTAATTAATACTTTGAAAGTACAGGGGCAATCGTACGGTTGCTGTAGTTTGAAGCTATATAATACAGTCAGTAAAGCGAAATCTGTATCGAATTGTATCCATTGAAAAGAGCGTCCGAATCTCTGTAGAAAACAGAAAAATCCATTGCCCTCTGATCAATGTATTGGCTCTGGAAATGTACGGTTTTACGTTACAAATTCTCACAAGTATTATTGAACTTACACCAGGTAAAATAAACTGAAAGTGATGATATGAATGATAGAGCCCAAATATCGCAATAGAAAAAACCGCGATTTAACTTGATATCGATCCTATATTAGAAATTGCAAACCCTCCCACATATATGGTCAGAAACCCGAAGAAAACCGCTGATATTATTAATGATATTTTAGTAAACATGATTTTATTTATTTACGAGGATATAATTCTAAATTCAATGGAATAAAACAATACATCCTCTTATCCGACTATCAAATTCCCCAACGAACCCCAAGCGATATTCTGTTTTCCTTACTGAATTGTCCAAATAAACCCTCATTTCCTCCATAGAAAACATCGGTACTTGCCAGTAGCTCCACATTTGAAACCAAGAAGTAATTAGCGGATAGCCTTACTAATCCATCTCCTCTTTTTAGATTGTGGATTTCCTGAAATTCTAAGGTCATACTGTCGTTGAACAGATCCCTTCTGTAAAGCAATGTGAGAAACGAATCAAATGGATTTCTTCCATAAAGTGATTCTATATCAAAAACTTTATCCACAAATATCTGCGCACTCAACATGTTTTCTCCAGGCAACCAGTCCACTCCGACCGCCAAGGCTGCTTGGTTTTTTGTAACATTCATAGGAAGTTCATTTACGTTAGGCGTCCCAAATTCCTTGTTGACATTTACTGCCAATTCTCCCCTTAATGAAATCTCACTGATCGCTTTGTTGATACTTCCTCCTATGAGATGATACCTCGAATAGTAAGGTGTAATTGCAACATCATATTCGTCACTTGTCAATGGTGCTATATCAAAAAGAGCAAAATCATCATACGTATATAAATAGTTGAAACTGACGTCCCAGCCATTCATGAATCGGTTGACTTTCACACCAAATTCTGAATTTTTGAAAAAGGATGATGGTTTTTCAGGTGCATTAAATTGAACGGTGTTATTTCCTAATGATGGCATATTGGACTTTGGAAAGTAAGGATGATTTAATTCCGGTAAATCATGGTACGTATTATCCGGAATCCACACCAATTGTATGTTTAGGTCATTGACTGTGAAATCATGTTTTATCGACCAAAGCGGTATACGTGATTCATCAAAATCTGCCAGAATAAACGCTCTGAAATTTTGAGGGTTCACAACATCAAGTAACTTCAATCCATCTGTTTCTCCCCAGACTATCTGTTGCTTACCGACCCGTAGATATCCCAGCTTGTCTAAATCAATATCAACATATACTTCCCGAAACTCCCATTCAGACTTATCCCCAATTAAATGTCTTTTTGATGCACCTGATACTTCGTTTAATGAAGGTCGTCCTGGTTCCAGGTTATCTGTCAGATCGGTATAAAATCTTCCTTTGAAGTAGAATCTAACTTTCTTAGATATGTCATAAGTCATTTCTGGTTTCAGTATCCATTCCCATTTTTGAAATGAATTGTCATTCCACCTATAAGATGATTGGGTGATACCTACCATATTAAATTCTGGTTTTGGTTTGTCCTGAGCATGGGACTGAAATGCCAGTAGTATTGCTGATACTATGATTGCTATATTTTTCATTTTTTTTGTGTTTTGGTTATGGTCATCATCATCGTCATTTCGACTGTAAGGAGAAACCCCCTAGTTGCTAAAACAGAATGATTAGACAACATCCTGTAAACTTTTAGGAGACTTCTCACTCCTTCGTGAATCGAAGTGATGGTGAGTATCGGGATCTTTACAGTCCCCGAACTAAAGAATTCTGAGTGAAAAAATCATCGTCAATTGCTGTAGAATAATCTACTTCTGAGAAGGTGAACTTGGTTTTATGACCGGTTTTGTGATTTTCAACCTCCAATGTGTGACCCGTCCAGACATTTTGTACCAAACGGATATCCTTAATCAACGTCGTTTTCAAATGATTGCCAGCTTCATCCCAAAAATCACCCTTTCTGATCATCCAATTCTGGGCGTCAACCCATGCCTTTGTCTTACTATACCCAAGTTCCTTTGCCGTTTCTGAATCAACAGGCAATCCTTCCACCACATAACATTCATATCCATCTATGATCTCCTTTGCAAGTATTTTGTAAGTGTAGTCTTCGACACTCAACTTGCTTTCCAGTTTGATATCCTCGTATGTGAAATCTGTCCCAAGGAAATAATCTCCACGGTTGGAAGCTGAAATCCGTCGAGTTTTTCTCAAAGCGGGCAGGTATAACCATTGATCATCATCGACTTTCGCTTCAGGATAATCATACACCAAAAATGCTGTGCCTTTAACATTACTAGGCGTTTGATAAAATATTGCGGTGCGCCGCTCCTCTCCAAAATACTTTCTAAATGCTTTTGTTTCACGAACTCTTGACTTGCCTCTTTTATCAACGAGCTCCATGGTCAAATTTCTCGATACGTTAGCCCCATCATTTCTTTCATCTGTTTTCCGGGCTATCTCCTCACCCGAAAGGGGTGTTTGTCCATTGCTTGTAAATGGAATAATTGCGACTGCCAGTATTCCGATAAGGATCACTGCATATTTTCTGTTTTGCTTTATTAAATTTTTCATTTTTCTAAGATTTAAATGTTTAAAATGGATTGAATCAAACTTCCTCCAACACGAGTTCCTGCTCCTCTTTTTTAAGTTTTGGGATAACTATATTCTCTTGATTTTTTATCTTTAAAAACCCAGGTTTTGCTAAGTAGATAATTGCTGGTAAAAGTGTGAGGCTTGCCAGAAATCCAGCAAATACTGAGACGGCAACCAGACTACCAAATCTGATCAATGGAGGTACACTGCTTGTAATAAGAACACCAAAACCCAAGGCCAAAGCCAACAAATTGAAAAGTAAGGCTCTTCCTGTAGTTTTATAAAAGGACTCAAAGGCATCATCTACATCCAACTTCATTTCTTTAATGAAGAATATCATGCGGTCAACTGTATGAACAGCAAAATCAACACCTACACCAATGGCGATGGCGGCAAACATGCTAGTACCCACAGATAACCAAATTCCCGAAAATCCCATTACTCCGTATATGACGGCTACAGCAAATACCACCGGAATGATCGTATATACACCTGCCTCAAAAGACCTGAAACTTAGGGCAGCAACAACCAGCACAGCGAATAATGCGAGTAGCACACCATTCACATGATTATTTGCCAGATTGTTGATCCACTGATAATCGAGTGCCACCTTTCCACTTAAGTTGGCCGTGATCGAGTTATCCTTGAAATGTTCATCTATATATTTTTGAGCAGTCTCCTGAACGATCTTTTCGTCCACATATTCCGACTTGTTCATCCTGATGCGAACATTGGCGAGCCTGTAATCAAAATCAATATAGTTGTCGAAATCAGTAGGGTCTCCTCCTGTAGAATACAATAAAAAGTATTGTGCAATCAATATTTCATCGTCGGGTATGACATAGGCAGCTTCATCATTTTCATTCAATGACTTGTTCATCTTTTTGATGAAGTCAACTATTGATGTACTGCCATGTACCAATGGCTGACTTTCCATGTATTCCTGCAATGCCTCGATTTTGTGCAGTGCCTCTGGCTGAAAAAGACCTTCAATATCTTCAGTTTCAATTTTGATGTCCAGGTAAGTGGTGCCATCAGTTTTATCATTGATGGCTGCATCCGCAATAGCTATAGCCTCGGTATCTTTGAAGTTGCTGATTCTGGATTCGTTCACATTAATCCTCGTTGCACCGAAACCTGCTGCGATCAATACCAATACCGAAATGGCAATGATTCTTTTGGGAGCAGAAACGACCATTCTGCCTAAACTGGTTGTGATGATGCCAAAAGCATCTCCTTTCAAGGCACCTTTCATTGGCTTGCTAATTTGTGGCTTAAGCAACATCAGAGCCGATGGAATAAAAAACAAAGCATAAGTCAGAGCGATCAACACCCCAAGCGCAGCAAATAATCCGAAATAGGTCATTGGCGGCATGTA
>JBLICU010000171.1:0-4576 GCA_047632435.1 Cyclobacteriaceae bacterium | reverse complement strand
ATAGTTCATTGAAACTAATTAGGGATGATACTTCCATCTTCATGACAGTACGGAAAGACGAATTCGCAAAAGGACAGATTGTTCTTTATTTATTCTCCAAGACAGAGGATCAGTTATTGGAAAAAATCAAGGACAATGAGAAAGTACTGGTAGAAATTTTTGAAAGTGCAGTAAGGGAGCGAACCAGAAATCAGGTTTTGGCTAAATTGGAAAAAGTCCTCATGAATGCGATTACTGAGGATCATGGATATTCGTTGAAAATACCCTACGGATGGGATTTGGCCAAAAATTTGAAAGATTTTGTGTGGTTGAGGAGACTTGAAGCTCAGTCCGAATACAATGTGTTTATCTATGAGCAGCCATACACTGATCAAAGCATCTTCAATGATGTAGGGATGTTTCGGGATGAAATCACGGAAACTTTTTTGAGAGACAGTGAATCTTTGGACTTGTACATTACCCGCCAGCAACAAATTCCGGTTTTTACAGAGCGAGTTACCTTCAATAAGAAATTTGCTGTAGAAGCGCGAGGCTTATGGAAAAATAGCGATAATTCCGGAGGCGGGCCGTTTGTGAGCTATACTTTCGTAGATGAAGGGAATCAACGGCTCTATTATATTGAGGGCTATGTATATTCTCCAGGCACGAAAAAGAAAAAACTTGTGCGTGAAGTGGAGGCCATAATTTCAACTTTCCGATCACCCTCTGACCTTATCTCTACCAATTAATTTCACCCCCTAACCAATCAGATTATGTGTGCCAAGATTCGAAAACAAGAAGCTCTTGATTATCACTCTGGCAATCCTCCAGGTAAAATAGAGGTAACGCCAACTAAACCGCTCAGCAGTCAGCACGATTTGGCACTGGCCTATTCACCTGGCGTAGCGGAACCTTGTTTGGCCATTGCCGCTAATCCTGAAGATGTATATAAATACACTGCAAAAGGCAATCTGGTAGGTGTAATTACCAATGGGACGGCAGTGCTTGGATTAGGTAATATTGGCCCGGAAGCGTCCAAGCCTGTAATGGAAGGAAAAGGTGTCTTGTTTAAAAAATTTGCAGGGATAGATGTTTTCGATATAGAAATCAATGAGTTGGATCCTCAGAAATTCATTGATATCGTGAAAAGCCTGGAACCAACTTTCGGTGGGATCAACCTGGAAGACATCAAAGCCCCGGAGAGTTTCATCATTGAGCAAACGCTCAGACGAGAGATGAAAATCCCGGTGATGCACGATGATCAGCATGGAACCGCTATCATTTCCAGTGCTGCCCTGATCAATGCCCTTGAAGTCGTAGGAAAAAAAATCGGTGAGATCAAAATAGTTGTGAGCGGAGCAGGTGCTGCAGCTATTGCTTGTACAGATTTGTATGTTTCTCTGGGAGTGAATAAGAAAAATATCATCATGACTGATAGTCGTGGGGTGATAAAAAAGAGCAGACCAAATCTGGACGAAAGCAAAGCAAAATATGCGACCGACCATGAAGCGGAAACGTTGGAGGAGGCTTTGGTTGGGGCAGATATGTTTTTGGGATTATCTATTGCAAACATCCTACAGCCGGAAGCGCTCCTTCAGATGGCTAAAAATCCAATTGTTTTTGCCTTATCAAACCCAGATCCTGAAATTGCTTATGATGTAGCCATGAAAACTCGCCAAGATATCGTCATGGCAACAGGTCGTTCTGATCATCCTAATCAGGTGAATAATGTATTGGGATTTCCTTACATTTTCCGTGGCGCTTTGGACGTCAGAGCTACCACAATCAACGAAGAAATGAAACTGGCCGCTGTTTATGCCATTGCTGAACTGACCAAACAGACAGTACCTGAAATGGTATTGAAAGCATATGGGACAAATACCATCAAGTTTGGGAAAGAATACTTAATACCAAAACCTTTTGACCCAAGATTGATAACAAGCATTTCTCCAGCTGTCGCAAAAGCCGCCATTGATAGTGGAGTCGCAAGAAAAGTAATCACTGATTGGCCTGCATACAATCGTGAACTGGAAGAACGCATCGGATTGGATCAGCGTCTGATCTCCAGATTAGTCATCAGAGCTCGTCTGTCACCCAAAAGAGTAGTTTTTGCTGAAGCTGGGGATTTGGATATTTTGAAAGCAGCTCAAATGGCACTAGACGAGCACATAGCCATCCCTATTCTTTTAGGTAACAGGGAAGAAATTACCGCATTGATCAAAGCCAATGAATTGGACGGGCTGCTCGACTGCCAAATTATTGATCCCGCCAAAGAAAAGAAAATGGTGGAAAGCTATGCCAATGCTTATTACGGCAAGCGTCAGCGCAAAGGAGTCACCATTCGTGATGCTTACAAAGTAATGACCAGAAGCAAAAACTATTTCGGCGTGATGATGGTGGAGTTGGGTGATGCGGATGCTTTCATTTCAGGTTTGTCAAACGATTATCCTAAAACAATCTTGCCAGCACTGCAGATTATCGGTGTGGAACCAGGCGTGAATAGAGTGGCTGGTATGTATATCATTCGAAACAAAAAAGGTAATTATTTCTTTGCCGACACAACCGTAAATCTCAATCCCACAGCGGAAGAATTGGTGGATATTATTGGCCTTACTGCACGTGCAGCCAGGGTTTTCGACACTGAACCAAGCGTAGCAGTTCTTTCCTATTCAAATTTTGGTTCGGCTAAAGGTGAAGTGCCTGAAAAAACTTCAAAGGCAGTGAAAATGGCTAAAGAAAAATGGCCTGATTTGATCATTGATGGCGATATCCAGGCGAATGTGGCATTGAATAGCGACCTAATAAATGATATTTATCCATTCAGCCCATTGGCTAAAACGCCTGCAAATACGCTTATTTTTCCAAATCTAAGTTCAGGGAACATTGCTTATAAATTGTTAATGGAATTGGGTGGTGCTGAGGCTATCGGACCAATGTTACTTGGAATGAAGAAGCCTGTACATGTTTTACAGATTGGAAGTTCTGTGAGAGATATATTTAATATGATTACTATTGCGGTTGTTGACGCACAAATCACTGAAGAAAAGGGCATAAAATGATTAATTATCTGGTTGGAAAACTTGCGGTGAAAGACCCAACATATGTGGTAGTAGAGACAAAAGGTGGAGTGGGGTATGAAGCAAAAATAAGTTTGGCAACCTATTCAAGCATCAAGGATTTGGATGAAATCAAATTATATATCCACTTCCATGTAAAGGAAGATGCCCATACATTATTTGGATTTGCAGAACCTTCCGAAAAAACAAGATTTCTGGATTTGTTATCTATCTCTGGCGTGGGTCCAAGTACATGTTTGATGATTTTATCATCACTTTCTCCGGAAGAATTGCAGTCGGCTATTGCTAACGAAGACGTAAAAACTATTCAGGGAGTAAAGGGAATTGGAACCAAAACAGCACAAAGAATCATCCTTGAGTTGAAGGACAAAATGAGAAAGGAAGGTTTTCTAGAGAAATCATTGGATTCGTCTACTTCTCTTCGCAATACGCTACAGAATGAAGCGTTATCCGCCCTGACAACCTTGGGAATCAATAAGGCTGCTGCCGAAAAAAGCATTGCTCTGGTAATGAAGGAAAGCGGACATCAAATTAAACTTGAGGAACTAATTAAGCAGGTTTTGAAGAGGGCCTGATTGCATTAAACTATTTCTTGACAGGCAAAACTTACATATTACTATTTGTTAGTGCACTAGGGCTGTGTCTATTTCCTCAGGAGAGCTATACCTTTTCGGATAGTCGTTTTTTGTGGGTTTTACAGGATACAATTCCGAAAGATTCTATTGCGGCTGATACCTTGAAGCCATATACACCAACAAAGACTCCAACGTTCGAAGCACCCTATAGGTTCGGCGACCCTTTTTCACAGCACAATAGTCCGTCACCACTTTTACTTGCCGATCCTACCACTTTAGATTTGGAGGTGGAATATGATTCTGGATTTCGCTACAACGTTTACGAGCGTATAGGCGACATCAATTTTCGTCCGATCACTACCATGTCATTTGAGGAATATGATACTTACAGCAATTCTCAGCTTACAAAAGAGTATTTTCAGGAGCGCTCATCAGGTCTTGATGGCGAAAGCGCTGTAAGTGGCAGAAGCCTTATCCCACGGCTATTTATTAGTCCAGTGTTCGATCGGTTATTTGGTGGTAGCTATGTAGATATTCAACCAAACGGATTTGTAAATCTTGACTTTGGTGGTCGGTTCCAGCGGCAAGATAATCCGCTCCTATCGCAACGCCAGCAGCGCAATGGAGGGTTTAATTTTGATCAACAGATCTCACTGAACCTGGTAGGAAAGGTGGGAGAAAAACTGGCCATCACTGCCAATTTTGACAACAATAATACCTTCGATTTTCAAAACAACCTGAAGGTCGAGTACACAGGATATGAGGAGGATATTGTCAAGAAAATTGAAATTGGCAATGTCAGTATGCCTGTTTCCAATAGCCTCATGACTGGCGCGCAATCGCTCTTTGGAGTGAAAACCCAACTTCAATTTGGAAAATTATTTGTGACCAGTGTCATATCCAGACAACAGGGTCAGAGTGAGGTTTTGACGATTGAAAGTGGTT
>JBLICU010000170.1:0-4626 GCA_047632435.1 Cyclobacteriaceae bacterium | reverse complement strand
AGATTTTGGACTTTCAGAAACTAGTAAGAACAGTCCCGGTTACGGACAATGTATTTGAATATGCCGTGAATCTGGTTCATAAAACCCGCCCTGAGAGCAATATCGCACCTCAAGTAACCAAAGACTATATTGAATGGGGAGCAGGTCCCCGTGCCAGCCAATACCTAATTCTGGGGGCCAAATGTAACGCCCTGCTAAACGGTAAATATTCGCCAGATATTGAAGATGTAAAAGCTGTAGCCAAACCAGTACTAAGCCACAGGATCGTTCGAAATTTCAGGGCAGAGGCTGATGGTAAGACGGAAGAAATTATTATTGACTCGCTTCTTTGAGTTTAGAACTGTTTTAGAAACCGCACGTCATTTTCTGAGAATAAACGAATATCATCAATTTGGTATTTGAGCATTGCCATGCGTTCAATCCCCATCCCAAAAGCGAATCCGCTATAGATGCTTGGATCAATGCCACAACTTTCAAGAACATTTGGATCAACCATCCCTGAACCGCCTATTTCAACCCAACCAGAATATTTGCATATTTTGCATCCTTCTCCCTGACATATAAAACAGCTGATGTCTATTTCCGCAGAAGGTTCAGTGAATGGAAAATAGGATGGTCTAAACCGTATTTTGGTTTGTGGACCAAAAAACTCCTTGGAAAAATGATAAAGCGTTTGTTTCAAATCTTTGAAGCTTACATCCTTGTCCACATACAATCCTTCCACCTGATTGAAAAAACAATGAGCGCGTGCGGAAATTGCTTCATTTCTGTAAACCCTTCCCGGCATGATGGATCGGAATGGTGGCTTGGCATTTTCCATCATTCTGATTTGCACATTGGAAGTGTGTGTTCTTAGAAGTACATCCGGGGTTTTCTCAATAAAATAAGTGTCCTGCATCTCTCGTGCAGGGTGATTTTCAGGAAAATTGAGCGCTGTGAAATTGTGCCAGTCATCTTCGATTTCAGGGCCTTCAGCCACGCCAAATCCTTGTCTTTCGAAAATTTGAATGATCCTATTTTTTACCAGACTCAGTGGGTGAATTGAGCCAACTGTGTCTAAAGCAGGAAGGGTAAGATCAAGTTTTGGATGATCCGCGTCGAAATCTTTTGAACTCAACGAATCTATTAATTCATTGAACTTTTGCTGTGCTTCGTTTTTAAAAATATTCAAGGCAGCACCCAGTTCCTTTTTCAATTCATTGGGTACATTTTTAAACTCATCGAACAAATCTGATACAACACCCTTTTTGCTGATGAATTTCAACCTGAAGTCTTCCAGTTCTTGTTTGCTACGGGCAGATGCACCCTTGAGTTCAGCACGTAAGCTTTCTATCTTCTCATTCATATCCTACCAATAAGGGCACAAAAGTAATAAGATAATTGCTTACGCAGATTTCGAAATGTAAAGGGTTTTTGGAGTCTTTACTTTTGAAGTGATTCCAAGAGATTTTTTTCTACTTCCGAGCACATCTATAACTGCTCCAAAGCTTATTGCCATAGCCACCTGAATGAAAATCAGCATTCCATTTCCAACAGAATTGTTCAATAAAAATGAAACAATCAAAATAGTAATATTTATTATAATCAAGCTAAGCGCTGCACGAGAATGATTCATTCCCAATTTTAGCAAGGCGTGGTGGATATGGTTTCTGTCTGGAGCAAGCGGCGACCTTCTTTTTGAAAGTCTTATGATAAAAACCCTAAAGGTGTCATAAATAGGTATAATAAGTGCTGCAACAGCCAAAGCCACAGGGGATAATAGATAAACTCCACCAATAATATGGGCTGCTGTAACATGGTTGACCATTATAATAGCCAATACTGATGTAATAAATCCCAGCAACATAGAACCTGTATCGCCCATGAAAACTTTTGATGGATACCAATTGAAGAACAGGAAAGCAATCAACGATCCTGATACGGATAAACAAATCACAGCGAGTGGCATGTGTCCATTTTCAAGAAATATCCACCCAAACACGCTTAAAATGATCACACCAAGAGCTCCGGCAAGCCCATCTATGCCGTCAATCAAATTGAATGAATTGGTCAGTGCCACAATCATGAATACAGTTAAAACCTCCGCAACTCCAGTGGGTAAATCAAATATCCCTAATATACCATAGAGCCCTTGAAGTTTAATTCCTGCGAAATAGACAACCAAAACCGCCGATAAGATCTGCACTGCCAACTTGTGTTTCGCCTGCAAACTGGACACGTCATCCCGGATCCCAAGTATAAATATCAAAATGATTCCAGCCAGAAAAAATTTCAACTCTGCCAATTCAGCGAAAGAGATGGAAATGAGCATTGAAAGAATGAAGCCTATAAAAATTCCTATCCCTCCCAGTGAGGGGGTGCTTATACTATGAATTTTACGTCGATCAGGTGTATCCAAAAGATCAATCGATCTTGACACCTTAATGATGACCGGCAAAAGAATAAACGTCAGAAGAAAGGCAATCGTAACTGCCAAAAAGAGTAACATATGCGAAATTTTAACTGACTGCTAAATTATAACAATTTTCATAATAAATATTACTATTTCGGTCGACTTCCCATTTCATTCGACGAGTGGTGCTAAAACTTCGTTGACCATTTTTTGAGAATTAATGCCTTCCTACAAAGATGGAATCATCATTAAGACGATCAAATAACATTGCCCATATAGATTCAATAGATAATGCGGCTTAAAGTTTCTGAAGTCACTTTGTTTTAACACCACGAGTTTCTCCTTAGGTTTCAAAGATGTTGTATTTTTGTTTTTGTGAGCGAAGAAAATAAATATAGCGACAGAAAGAAATTGGTTAAAGTATTCCTCATCAGGTGTGGGGTGGCCTATGTGCTTTGGTTAATTGCTTTCTATGGATACATTCAGCCAGATGGCCGGCTTAACGCCTTTTTAACCCAACAAGTCATTGATGGCACTGTGATTGGCCTTGATCTGCTTGGATATGAAACCCATGGACAAGGCGCTCTTGTATACATTGATAATCAGCCTGTCGTATTGGTAGCTGATGCTTGTAACGGATTAGAACTTTTTGCTTTGTATGCCGGCTTTCTCCTATGCTTTCCCGGTCGATGGATTTACAAAGCCATATTTATACCTGCAGGTATTGGCATTATCTTTTCGGTGAATGTCCTGAGGGAGATCGTTCTTTCATTGAATTACAAGTTCTTTCAGGAGACTTTCGAATTCAACCATAAATACACCTATGTCTTTGTAGTATATATTGTTGTTTTCATTATTTGGAGGTATTGGTTGAAGCGATATTCGGTGATTGGGAATGTTTAAATCGATTTCACATAAAGCACTTTCCTCAGTTGTTTTAGTGCTGATCGTATGTTACGGTTTTTTTAAAAATTTCTTCTTAAGCCTTTTCTCAAATTTAATTCTGAGTGGTTTTGAAATGCTGAAAATTAATCCATCGGACCTTCATGAAATGCTTGAATATTTTTCTAAGGCAGAAGAGAAAAAGGACCTATTTGGCTGGTTTATTTTTTATCCAACCTATTATTTATTGCACATAACATTCATCTCGCTACTATTCTTCAAACAAACTAAAATTAGACAATATTTAATCTATGGACTGAGCATTTTAATTTTTCTACTCGTAGGATTCAGTGCACTAGGCAAATGGTTGGAGATAACCATGCTTTATAAAATAAGCTATGACGCCTTCCAAAAACTTTTTGGATTGCCCTTTATTCTCCTATTTATTGAAGGTGGACGAATTTTATATAAGGATATTTTTGAGATTAAAGAAGATGTTAAAAACAATAAGAGCAATTGATCAAAACATTCGCCTCGATACAATATTAATACGCATTTTCATTGCCTTTTAAGATAGACACGATAGTGAGTACAATGATTTTAAAATCCAATATTAGTGACCAGTTTTTAACATAAAACCGATCCAATCTTACCCTTCCACTCATATCACTAAATTCTGAAGTTTCACCCCGAAAACCTTTTGCTTGTGCTAATCCTGTAATACCTGGTTTCACAGCATGCCTTTGCCAGAATTTTTCTATGTTGGGCTGAAAAATTTCATTGAGTTTAATTGGATGCGGTCTTGGCCCTACAACAGACATGTCTCCCAAAAAAACATTAATGAATTGAGGAATTTCGTCAATACTCGTTTTACGTAATATTGCCCCGATTTTTGTGATCCTTATATCCACTTTTGTTGCCTGCTTTTCATCAGATTCATCATTTATAACCATGGTTCTAAATTTCCAGCATAAAAATGGTTTATTGCCTCGGCCATGTCGTAGCTGTTTAAAAAAAACAGGGCCTTTAGATTCCAACTTAATCATCAACCCAACAATAGGCATAAGCCATGATAACACAAATACAATGAATAATCCTGAAAAAAGCACATCAAAAAGACGCTTGGTCATCTGATTAATCTTATTATCAAGAGGAATGGCATTGACATTTAATACCGGAATTGGGCCATAATTTTGGACCGAAAGGTTTTGGTTTCCAAGTCGGGAGAATTGCGAGATTATTTTAACCTTAATCAAATTACTTTCCGCAAAATTAATCAGGTCATTAACACGTGTTTCCTCCAGTTTATTCAAAACACAGAACATAATATCCACATGATTATTTTGTACATA
>JBLICU010000169.1:0-4723 GCA_047632435.1 Cyclobacteriaceae bacterium | reverse complement strand
CTGTCATTTGAATATTTTAACACAAGAGGGTCTGTCAAATTCTATGAATATACTTCTTGTATCCTTCAAATTGAGGCATAAGTTTAAATTTTTGATCTAGTGAATTCAACAAAAAATCAACTAACAAAACCAATCATAGTAATTTTAGTATTGGCCTTCATTTTAGGACATCAAGCCTGCACGCAGAAAGAACCTGTTAATAAATATTGGGCTATTGAAGATTCAGCAGAACGCGCCAGATTGCCGGAATACAAAATGCTCACAGCTGCGAAAACAGACGAACTAACACCAAGCAATCATATTGCTCCTAGGGAGGATTATCGAAATTGGTACCGCTCTCATGGGGATCACTACTCTAGCCGCTATTCAGGGTTGACCGAAATCAACCGATCCAATGTGCAACAACTGGAGGTGGCTTGGGTTTACAACAGTGGTGACAATCCTGCCAATGTGCAAACCAACCCTATAATAGTTGATGGTGTGATGTATGCACCTACTTCGGGGCAGCAAATTGTAGCAGTTGACGCGACTAATGGCAAAGAACTATGGAGATTTGATCCAAAGGGTAGGCCAGCACAAAGGGGAATTATGTATTGGCACAGCCCTGATGGGAAACATGCTGATAGCATCATTTTCACAGTTGGACAACAACTGGTAGGACTGGTGGCAGCAACGGGAAAACCTGATCCGAAATTTGGTGTCAATGGAATCATTCCTATTGCAGACCAAAATGCTGTACCTGTTTGCATCTATGAAAATATAATAATGTTCCCAGGGTTGAACCGTCATGTATATGGGTATGACATGAACACTGGAGAGCAACTATGGGTTTTTCATACTGTCCCTGAAGAAGGCGAGTTTGGTTTTGATACATGGAAAGAGTCTGAGCCTGGGGCAAGTGCCAATTCTTGGGGAGGGACTGCTTTGGATGAAGCACGTGGAATACTCTACGTTCCTACTGGTTCACCAAAACCAAACTTTATGGGGCATTTCAATATTGGTAATAATCTTTTTTCAAATTGCCTCATTGCGATTGATGCTAACAATGGAAAACGTCTATGGCATTTTCAGGAAGTGAGACATGATATATGGGATTTGGATATCCCTGCACCTCCTGTATTGACTTCTATTAAAAAAGATGGACAATCAATAGACGTGGTGGCTCAGGTTACCAAATCCGGGAACACCTTGCTTTTGGATCGAGTAAGTGGCAAGCTCATTTTTCCATTTCGACTCAAGAGAGCACCTACATCTTCTGTGCCCGGTATGTGGACATGGGCTTATCAGCCAGATGTAGAATTGCCGGAACGCTTTAGCAGAAATGAATTTACACTAAATGACATCACGGATATAGCTCAGGAAAACCATGATTTTATACTAAATAAGATACAAAAAGATAGCGCTACCTATGGTTGGATGCTACCCAATGAAATAGGAAAGCCGAATGTCATCAACAACATCCATGGTGGGGCAGAGTGGACTGGGGCGAGTGTAGATGTAGCAACTGCTACGCTGTTTGTGAGCTCTAATGAATTGCCTTGGTACATTACTTTGAATGAAGAGAAAGAGCAAGTAATTGATGAAAGCAAATTACCTGTTACGCCGGGGCGTGAGATTTACCTCAACAATTGTGTGGCTTGTCATGGAGTCAACAGAGAAGGCACTGGTGAATATCCTGCGCTACTCAGTTTGAAGGGTAGAATGGAAAAAGAGGGTATTGATTCGCTTTTGCAATTTGGCCGAAAAAACATGCCGGCAATGCCACACATTAAAGGACAGGAATTGGTAGACCTTAAAAGTTACTTGTTAGAAATGGATCAACCGGAAAGACAAACCGATAAGGTTGAGGAGTCGAGACCTCATTATACATTTGATAGTGGGTGGATCAAGTTGTTGGATCAGGAGGGCTATCCCGGTATCAAACCTCCCTGGGGTAAATTGACGGCTATTGACTTGAATACTGGAAAAATAAAATGGAGTGTACCACTGGGAGAATATGAAGCATTGACAAAACGAGGCATACCAGTTACCGGTACGGAAAACTTTGGAGGGCCATCAGTTACTGCTGGAGGGTTGGTTTTTTGCTCAGGCACACGAGACCTGAAGATCAGGGCATTTGATGTGGCTAGCGGAGCAGAACTCTGGTCTTATAAGTTGCCATTTGGAGGGTCAGCTCCGCCGAGTATTTATGAAGCCAATGGCAGACAATACATTGTGGTGCCTGCTACAGGTGGAGGAAAACTCGATTTGCCAAAAGGGGATGCCTATGTGGCATTTGCGCTCCCTGATTGATCAGTTATACGTCTTTACAGCAGCATCATTATCCATTTGAGTCAGTAGTTTTTTCATTCCATCGAGATTCCTTTGGAGTGATATTTTTACATCTTCATCGTCTTTGTGTCCTAAAATGCCAATAGCGCCCTGAAACCCTAATTTTTGTAAAGTATTCATCATATCCAGTTCCAGGTTTCCTTCGCCAAGGGGAAGGATTTTCTCTCCGCCTTTCTCCATGCCGTTCAAATTGACAGTATTCAAATAAGGCATCATTATCTTGATGTTTTTTTCATAATCGGAAAGCTGTAGGTGTGCATGATGGAAATTATATATGATACCAATCGATTTATGTCCTGAAGCCTCAATGATTTTAACCATGTTTTCAGGCATGCCAGACCAACCACCGTGATTGTACAATGACACAGTACATCCTATCGCTTTGGCTCTGTCATAAATGTGATTAACTAATTCAACTCCTTTCTTCACCTTTTCTTCATCGGTCATTCCTTCAAAATTATCTTCTGGAAGACTCACCCACAAATCGGTTTTGGTGCCGGTTTTTTCGAGGATCTTAACAATTGTTTCATTGCCATTGTTGATGATTTTGCCGTTATCTACAGTGACGTAAAACCATACACTTTTGAGTTCAATGTTGCTTTTTTGCAGCACATTGATTTCTCGTTCGAAAATGGGTAAATGCTTTTCTCTCCAATCCCAAGCCAGTGATGTGATGCCAAGCTTGTTGAGCATACTTGCCCTTTCTTCCGGCGAACGGTTTTCAGTATCAAATGGCACAATACACCAAGCGACCAAATTTTCTTTTGCAAAAATGTCCTTGGTGTCTTTTGTCTGGCTACAGGCAATGACAATACCTGCAATTACCAAAAAAAGTAAGGCAGATGTAAATCGGATTTTATTTTTTTTGTTGATAGGCATCTTCTTTAGAATAGAGGACATAAAATTTTCGTTTTTAAAAAAAAGAATTTACCCCGAAAGGGTGGGTTAAAAAAATTAGCAAATGAAATCTATTGTAATAATTTTGATCTTTGCTATTATTACAGGGAATCAGGTCTGCGAGCAGAAAGAATAAACCTATTCCTCTACTAAGATATATTGGACTCTAGAAGCTTTTGTAGACTGTGGCCGATTACCTGAGTACAAAATTCTCCCAACTTCAAAAGTTTCAGAAGAGAAATCCAAATGGCAAGTATTCAACCTTATACTGCTGATAGTTCTATTGATTCTTTATGGAATTGGAAGGCATTATTTCAGAAAGAAGAAATATCCGTGGTTCTAGGTAGTTGACATAAAATGTGCTTCTGGTTTTTGACCAAATGTAAACTCTCTAGGATGGTGCGAGCTTGTAGCTCGTATCCAAACAGGCTTATCATAAAAAACCTTACATAACAGCAAGGGCTTTCATTTTCTGTTCTTTCCTATATTTGTATTGACTTAAAGTCCGAGCTACAAGCTCGAACTAGCCACTGCATTTGCTAAAAGCAAGAGTTATGTTTTAATCTCTGAATCGTCATTCTCACGAAGGAAGATTCTCGTTAACTGTTTTGTGACAGAATAAGGTTTTTCACTCTACTCAAAATGACAATATAAGCATTGTTACCTTCCCAATTACTTTGAGTCTTCACATTCTTGGAGCTGAATAATTGCTCTTTCAGCTTCCATTTGAGCTTCTATGGCATCAGCCGCTAGTCGCTCAGCTCTTGCCGTCCATTTTTTCGCTTCAACTCTCAGCATTTCAACTTCTGTTAAAAGCTTTACCGATGATTGTTTTTGTTTTTTAGCCTCATTCGCTTGAATTTTTGAAAAAACAAACAGAAACCCGCAGATTACTATTAGAATGCCAATTGTGATTTTTGCTGTTTTGTTCATAGTAGGAAAGTTAATTTTGATTTAAATTTCTTGCAGCTATTTTGATCCTTTACAATCCTCTAGAAGTTGCATTACTTTACTTTGAGCTTTTATGGCATCAGCAGCTAGCCTCTCAGCCCTTTTGGCAATTAGTTCTACCTCGGATGTCAATTTTTCATTTTCTGCAGCGAGCTCCGTTGCTACCATTTGTGTTGCTAGGGCAGCTGCAGTTTGTTTCTGAGCTTCACTAGCTTTTATTTGGGCGTAAAGGAGAAAAAATACGCTTACGAGTAAAAGAATACCGATGATGATTTTTGCTGTTTTATTCATGGTGAGGTTATTTGCATTACTAATAGCTTAGTAATATAAATAATCCAAGAACTAATTGCAAAATTGGCGATTTACTAGAAAGGGCTGTGTGGCTTATTCTTTTAGCTTGTTAACCAACTTGCCTATCGTCAGTCCTTGAACGATAATGGAAAATACCACCACCACATAGGTAATCACCAAAAACAAATCCCGTTCCATAGCTTCTGTAAGTCCTAAAGCCAGAGCAATCGAAATACCTCCACGCAATCCTCCC
>JBLICU010000168.1:0-4852 GCA_047632435.1 Cyclobacteriaceae bacterium | reverse complement strand
ATAATTATCTGATTTTTTGTTATCATCCACACGTTTATACTTTGGGAAAGAGCGGCAAACCCGAACATCTTTTGCTGGACAAATACGGTTTGGATGAGAAGGAGGCTACTTTTTATAAAATAAACCGCGGTGGAGACATCACCTATCATGGGCCTGGGCAAATTGTGGGATATCCGATATTGGATCTAGACAATTTTTTTACAGATATCCACAAATACCTTAGATACCTCGAGGAGTCAGTGATTCTTACGCTTAAGGATTTTGGAATCGAATCGGGGCGAGTTGATGCTTTAACAGGTGTGTGGATAGAAGGAGATGATCCAAGCAGGGCGAGAAAAATCTGCGCCTTGGGGGTGAAATCCAGCCGCTGGGTGACTATGCATGGTTTGGCGCTGAATGTTAATGTGGATCTGGATTATTTTAGCAACATTGTGCCGTGTGGTATCGATGATAAGGCGGTCACATCCATGCAAAAAGAGCTTGGATATGAAGTCGATATTGAAGATGTTGAGACAAAATTGAAACAACATTTAAGTGAACTATTTGAAATGGAAATGATATGAAGAAGGATATTGCTTTTCCTAAAATTGAAAATGTATTGGTCACCGTGGCTAAGGACAATGATACCTGGAATGTGTACCTGTTGAATAGGAATGAGAAAACATTGGATACTGTTTTGGTCACGTCAAAAGGGTATGGGGATTTGGAAGGCGAAGACCAGAAAACTTCCACACTGAGGCATATGATTCCACAACTGGAACCCAATGAATACGCATTAATAGAGCCCATTGATCCACAGGTTTTCCACTTGAACAATGAATATTGGGTCAGTTTCTTCATTGACGGGCAACTCTTCGATAAGAAATATATATTTGTACCTGACAGTATTGTCAAGAACAACCTCTCGTTTATTCCAGAACTGAATATGGAGGGAGTATTACATGAATGATATGGATTATCGCCTAAAAAACCTCCTAATTCTCGACATTGAAACGGTAGCACAAGTTGCCAACTATGGAGAAATCTCTGAAGATCTTCAAAAGCATTGGGAGCATAAAGCCTCTTTTTTGCGCAATGAAGATGAGTTTTCTGCAGAAGAGATGTTCGCAAAACGTGCAGGCATATATGCTGAATTTGGAAAAGTGATTGTAGTAGCAGTGGGCATTTTCCACGAGCTCAAAGATGGTGAAGTGGGGATGCGTGTGAAAGCTTTTGCTGATCATGATGAAAAGGCACTTTTGGCAGCTGTCAAATCTTTTTTGGAAACCAAATTTGACCCTGAATCACTCAAACTCTGTGGTCACAACGGCAAAGAGTTCGATTTTCCTTATCTGAGCAGGCGAATGCTCATCAATGGACTTACCTTGCCTTACATATTGGACAATTCAGGAAAGAAACCCTGGGAGGTCAATTTTTTGGATACTTTGGAAATGTGGAAGTTTGGTGACAGAAAAAACTACACCTCTCTCGATTTATTGACCACAATTTTTGATATTCCATCCAGTAAATCGGATATTGATGGTTCTAAGGTCAATCAGGTATATTACAACGAGAAAAATGGCCTGGAACGCATTGCCAAATATTGCCAGGGAGACGTGATTGCTACTGCCCAACTTTACCTCAAGATGAAATCTTTGCCCCTCGTACAACCAAACAACATCACATTAGTTACATAAACTCTACATGAGTAAGAAAAGAAAAAAACATGCGGGAAAACCGCAAAAAGATAATTCCAAAAACAAGGAGATAAAAAGTGCATTAAAGGAGGTTTTCATGCTGAACCCCGGAGAAAGCTTTGCCTACCGTCAACTGATCAAAATCCTTGGTTTGAGAGACATGGTTTCTAAAGAATCACTCAAAGATTTACTTTTTAGCTTGGAAAGAAACGATCAAATCTCACGCTCACCAGATGGTAGATACATGAGTGACATGCAAATAGATACGCTGGAAGGTGTTGTTGATCATGTCAATTCGCGGTTTTCCTATGTGGTTGTACCCGATCAAGAAGAAGACATTTATGTAAAAACAAATGACTTGAAGTTTGCCGTTGATGGAGATAGGGTGAAAGTCCAAATCACGTCGCAGGCCGGTAATGGCTTTCGTTCAGAAGGTCGGGTTACCGAAATCGTGTCAAGAGCACGCCAGGAGTTTGTAGGTAGGGTAGAGATCTCGGCTAAGTTTTGTTTTGTGGTCCCGGACAGTAGGAAAATTCACTTTGATGTGTTTGTATTTCCTGAAAAAATTGGTGGTGCAAAGCACAACGATAAGGTTATTGTGACCATTGACACATGGCATGACAATAAAAACAGAAGTCCACTTGGTCATGTGACCATGGTACTCGGCCAAGCTGGTGAAAATGAAGCGGAGATTCATTCGATCATGGCGGAGTTTGGGTTGCCGTTCCAGTTTCCAGAAAATGTGGAGCAGGCTGCCGAAGAAATATCAACAGAGATCACTGCCAAGGATTTAGAAAAACGCAGAGATTTTCGCCCGATTACTACTTTCACTGTAGATCCGGAAGATGCCAAAGACTTTGATGATGCATTATCCTTAGAATATCTTGACAATGGGGACTATGAAATAGGGATTCACATCGCAGATGTGTCACATTATGTGCAGGAAAAATCGATTCTGGAAAAAGAAGCATTGCAACGTGCGACTTCAGTTTACCTCGTAGATAGAACCATTCCCATGTTGCCGGAAAAGCTGTCGAACGGATTGTGCTCATTACGTCCAAATGAAGAGAAGCTGACGTTTGCAGCCGTTTTCAAAATGGATCCAGAGGGCAAAGTGAAAGATAAATGGTTTGGCAGAACCATCATAGAATCAGATAGAAGGTTCAGCTATGAACAGGCGCAGGAAGGTATAGAAACAGGGGAAGGAGATTATGCCAAAGAGCTCAAAATATTAAACGATCTGGCAAAGCTTTTAAGAGCCAAACGCTTTGAACATGGGGCTGTCAACTTTGAAACTACAGAAGTAAAATTCAGATTGGATGAAAAAGGAAAACCTCTGGAGGTAGTTCCTAAAATTCGAAAGGATGCGCATAAAATGATCGAGGAGTTTATGTTGCTGGCCAATAGAGAAGTGGCCACTCACATCTATAAATGGGGAGCCAAATCCTCGAAGGAAGAACCTAATACCTTTGTGTATAGAACTCACGATGATCCTGATCCCGAAAAGCTGGACAACTTTTCAAAATTCGCGGCGCGATTTGGTCACAAGATGAATATCGCCGGCAATATTTCTGGCAGTCTGAATAAGCTCATGGAGGAAATAGAAGGCAAACCAGAGCAAGGCGTTCTGGAGCAGTTAGCCATTCGATCTATGGCTAAAGCCAAATATACCACCAAACCAATCGGACACTTTGGATTGGCTTTTGAGCATTACACACATTTTACTTCCCCTATCCGCCGCTATCCTGATGTGATGGTTCATCGCTTGTTGTGGCACTATTTGGAAGGCGGTAAGTCGCCAGAAATGGAGCCAGTAGAACAGAAATGTGTTCACTCATCTGAACGGGAAAAGAACGCTGCTGATGCAGAAAGAGCTTCCATCAAATACAAGCAGGTCGAGTTTATGCAATCCATGCTTGGTGAGGATTTCGAAGGGCTGGTAAGTGGGGTTACCGAATGGGGCATCTACGTGGAGATTACTTCTACCAAATGTGAAGGGATGATTCGAATGGCAGATATGAATGACGATTTTTACGAATTTGATGAGAAAAATTTCCGTGTAATCGGCCAAAGAAACAAACGAATCATCACGCTTGGTGATAAGCTTACAGTGAAGGTAGCCAAGACAGATATTGATCGTAGAACGATTGATTTGGTGCTTGTGACTGGGGAGGATTGATCATATTTAAGCCCACGGTAGCAAGTTATACCAATTGTATCTGCTCATTTTAAATGAGATTATTTTGGAGTCCTCGCTGCAAAAAAGTAGGGGGCTTAACTCTATTTAAATGGGGTTCTTTAGGCCCCCATCAAAGATGGGGACTTAAAGTAATATTTAGCTTTCTTATTTCGCCAGAACCAAAGCGATTTCTAATTTAATATCATTGTCCAGCATGGCATTCTCCACAGTCCAACCATACATCACTTCATGTATGGTTCTGTCTATCGTGAATGTGGCATTGAAAGTATTATCTTCAGATTTGGTCGCATCGAAGGCGATTTCCTGAGAGATTCCTCTGATGATAATATCAGCTGTGATGCTGTAATTAATTCCATCTTTGGTTGCGGATTTTATTACTAGTGTCGCTTCCGGAAATTTGTCAGCGGCAAAAAAATCGTCTGATTTTAGATGACCAACAAGCTTGGCGTTTTTTGGGTCTTCCAAATCACCGTCGGTTATGGTGGTCATGTCCATCACGATTGATCCACCAGTGATTTCATCACCTTCCATTTCAATAGTGCCTGATTTTATTTGCACATTGCCCCAATGCTCATAGGCTTTGGCTAAATGATAACCTGTCCATTTTACGGAGCTATTGGTTGTATCTACTTCAATAGTTTCTGCAGTGTTGCTGAATGATGAAAGAACAATAGCCGCAAATGCGAAAATCGATACTTTTAGTGTTTTCATTTTCATGGTATTAATTTGGTTTAATTGAACTGTACGTGTTAAGGTTCTTACTGACCAATTCAAAAGCCGATGTGTCAGGTGCAAGACCTAGAGCATAACAGTTTTGAAAGGTTATTGGTTTTAACTTTTTGTAGCTAAGGAGCTAAATTTGATTTGGTTAAAGTATTGTCATGATTTTTGCCTTTCTAAATTTCATTTACTGTTAAATTTATCCATCAGTGCATCAAAATACAAACCATCCATGCCATGCTGCTGTTCCCAAAGC
>JBLICU010000167.1:0-4883 GCA_047632435.1 Cyclobacteriaceae bacterium | reverse complement strand
ATCAAAAAAAGGATTTAATATCTGTAGAATAAAGGCCCGCATTTCATTGTGATCTTCTGCAACCAAGAGTCTGGGTTTGCTAATATTGAAAAGATCAACATAGGTCGAGATGGTTTCTTCCAAACCTTTCGTGATCAAACTTAAATCTGGAAGCTCGCTTTGTAATTCGATTGAATCCGATTCGATCCATTTTGGAAGAATAGAAAAAACAAACTCACTACCACAACCAAGTTCACTCTTCACTGTCAGGTTTCCTCTCAGGAGTTTGGCAAGCTCTTTGGCCAGAGCCAATCCTATTCCGGATCCCCCTATTGCTTTCGTGTCAGGTTGTTCAGACTGGTAGTACCGATCAAATATCAGATCAATATCATCTGGGTGTATTCCTGCTCCACTGTCTTTGACCTGAAGCTGCAGTTCGTTATTTATCAACTCCACCTTCAAACGAATGTTTCCACCATCAGGAGTGAATTTGAATGCGTTCGACAACAGATTATTGACAACTTTGGCATATCTGTTTTCATCCAGCAAGAGGCTCCCCCCCTTATCGCAGTTGTAATCGAATGAATACTCAATTTTTCGTAACATTGCTTGTTGCTGATATGCGTGAACCAACACAGCAATAAATGAATAATAATGAGATGGATTTTCTATCAACTTCAACTTCCCTGCTTCCAATTTGGTTAAATCAAGGATTTCATTAACCAAAACTTGCAGGTTTTTCCCATTATTCTTGATGACTTCTAGGCCATCAGTCATTGCACCATTTAATTTACCATAATTCCCTTTAAGCATTGCTTCGGCCGGGCCATTGATCAACGTAATGGGTGTCCTGAGTTCATGAGATATATTCGCAAAGAAACGAGACTTCACCTTGTCCATTTCCAAAAGCCTTTTGGCTTGTTTTTCAATATTATTCTTTTGTTCCCTGATTTCTTCAGTCCTTTCCAGCACAACCTGCTCCAAAGCCTTCTTCTCCCTCACCAGCCGTCGTGAATTAAACCTCACAATGGACCAGACAAACAACGTAAAAAGAGCAACATACCCTATATAGGCGTAAATGGTAAAGTACCAGGGTGGCAGGATAGAGAAGTTAAAGGTTGCCATTTGACCTTCATAACCATATATATTCCTGGATTTTACCTGAAACTGAAAGTCACCATGTGGCAAATTGGTGTACTCCTTTTCTGTTGATTTATCCCATACTGACCAGTTGTCGTCAAACCCATCCAACCTGTATTGAAACTGGAGCTCATCCCCTCGCTCATAATAGGCGGCACTGAATTCAATACTTAGCGCATTTTCAGAATAAGGCAATATGAATGACGATGTGCCACTTACGCCTCCAAATATCAAGGAGTCATTCTTGGTTGTGGTGCTTACTTTCCGCACCAGTGTAACATAGGCTTGATCATGCCTCACCGGCATAGACGGATTGTAGTGAGCTAGCCCTTTGTCTCCTGCTATGAACACATTTTGAGTGTCCACCGGCAAGACAAATTCGGGTGTTAGCGTTTTCAACCCAAGAAAAGACTCTGACTGCCACTTGTATCTGCCATTTTTTAGTTTTCTTAAATAGTGATACGGCCCAAAAGCATCTGAAAGAAAAATATTCCCTTTTGGGTCCTGTGGTAGTCTGAAAATAACAATGGAATCCAGCTCATTGTAGTCCTCGTTAGGTATTACTCGATCTCGGTTGAGACCTAATTTGTAAACACCCTTTCTAGTTGTGATTGCCACTTCATCACCATGCTTATATAAGCGATTGCTTCGAATAGTGGGCAGTCCATCATCCGGAGAATACTGATGCACCAAAATCACGCTATCCTCTTTCTTATTTAATTGTACCCTAAACAAGCCGTCACTTGATTCAGTACCCAAAAATTCCAGATTGTTAATTTCAAGCATGAAATCAAATTCCTGATTGAAGTTTTTAATCTCCCATTTGTATTTCCATTTTCCGCTTTCCCTTCTTATCAAATGCAGCTTATCATCACCATTTAGAATAAAAGCATCAGGGTTTTTTAAATCTAAGACTGAAAAGACAGGTTTATCACTAATCGGCTCAAGAACCTGTTCTTTCACAAGAAACAACCCATTGCCTCCTCCACAAAAAAGGTCCTTTCCTTTTTTTATAAAAACCCATGTTGAACCGTATTGATTTTCATCATAATGTTCAAAAACATCATCCTTTTGTAAGGATTGCCATGGCTGAGTGATCTCTTTTTTATAAACACCGTCATCTCCACAGATATAAAGGACATCATTATGCAATTCCAGTCCGTTGTAGCTACCCTTCAGACCTGATTTTTCATCAATAAAAGTAAAAGGTAATTGGACATGTATCAAATTGATCCCTCCTTTCATTGCTCTACCCAGAGTGTTCCTGTAGGGCTCTGGTACAGGTTGTAAACAATGTTGGAAATCAATCCATTTTTTTCGTTGAGTTTTTGAATCAGACGACCCTCCTCATTTATAATAAATAAACCGTCTCCAATAGTGGCAATGCCTATATAGCCACCTTTCAAATACTTCATCGTATTGGCCAGACGGCCTTTCAGAAAGTTTGATAATTCAATTTCCCAATAGGTAATGCCCTGTTCATTGAACTTAAACAAGCCATTGCTTGAGGTCAGTAGCAGTAAGCCATCATCACCCAATGGAAGGATTTCCTGAACACCTAAACCTATGGTTTGATCTCCATTTTCCATAGGCAACAAATCACCGTTTATATATTCCAGAAGACCCAGTTTGCTATCAAAAGCTATTAGCCTGTCACCAAAACAGGCAATCGAAATAAACTCCCCTTTGGCCTGTAAAGCTTTACAAGAGCCGGATGCTGTATGATAGATATACAACGCTTCTCCTGTCCTGAATACAACGTCCTCTTTGTAATTTTCAATCTCGCGAACAACACCTACTTTTTGATGTTCCAATGCAATTTTTGGCATCAATGATTCAAGAACGTACGTGCTGGTAGCATCCTCAACCAATACACTCATCATGCCACGTTGACCAGCATAAATCCTGCCATCAGGAGCAAATGTCAATGATGACGCACTTGGTCTATTGGATATTTCTTTCCAATATTTTCCATCAAACTGTGAGACGCCACCTGTATAAGCTATGTAGATGAGCCCCTGCTCATCCTGTGTTATATCCCATATTTGAGTATGGCCAAAATATTGATCAGGAGTAAACTCTTCGATATAAGGAGTTCCAATTTCTTTTATGGTAAAACTCTCCTGTCCCATTAATAAGCTCCATTGTAGAAAGAAAAACCAAAAAATTAAATAACTCTTAAGCACTTCTTCTATTTTGCAATTTTGCATTTCCAATCAACTTAATTAGATAAATACATGATTGTTGCCGTTCGAATTATAGGTAGTCAAAGAACCCGATAAGCCAATCTTGAATATACGATTGTTTTTTTCACATTCAAGCTTATCGGGTTAAAAGTAAAAATGTCTGATTGTTCATTCAATCTGTAAATAATTCTAGTTGAACTCCACCAAAAAAGGCTTCCGAAGGAGCCCTTAATTGTGTTAGTTTACTTAGTCTTATTTAGAAGAGATGTACTCCAAAAGCTCAACAACTTTTGTGGAATAACCCCACTCATTGTCGTACCAGGAAACTACTTTCAAGAAAGTAGGTGTCATTTGGATACCTGCTTCTGCGTCGAAGATAGACGTTCTTGGGTCACCGATAAAGTCGTTGGAGACAACAGCTTCTTCCGTGTAACCGAGGATTCCTTTCAATGGTCCTTCGGAAGCTGCTTTCATAGCTGCACAAACTTCGGCGTATGTTGCTGGTTTCTTAAGGTTTACAGTAAGATCCACAACAGAAACATCTGGTGTAGGTACTCTGAAAGCCATACCTGTCAATTTACCGTTCAATTCAGGGATCACCTTGCCAACAGCCTTAGCAGCTCCTGTGGATGAAGGAATAATGTTTTGACCAGCTCCACGTCCACCTCTCCAGTCTTTTCCAGAAGGCCCATCAACCGTTTTTTGTGTAGCAGTTGTGGCATGGACAGTAGTCATCAAACCACTTTCAATTCCCCAGTTGTCGTTCAGAACTTTGGCGATAGGCGCCAGACAATTGGTGGTGCACGATGCATTTGATACAAAAACCATATCTGAAGTGTAAGTCTCATGATTCACTCCCATCACGATCATAGGGGTGTCGTCTTTGGAAGGTGCAGACATCACCACTTTTTTAGCACCTGCTGTGATGTGACCTTGTGCACTTTCTTTGGTAAGGAATAGTCCGGTAGACTCTACAATATACTCTGCTCCTACTTCGCTCCACTTAAGATCGGCTGGGTTTCTCTCTGCTGTCACGCGGATAGCTTTTCCGTTAACGATCAACTTCCCATCTTTCACTTCAACGTCACCTTTGAACTTACCGTGAGTTGAATCATACTTTAACATATAAGCCATGTAATCAACATCGATTAGATCGTTGATTCCTACAACTTCAATATTCGGGTTTTCTACGGCAACTCTGAATACAAGTCTGCCGATTCTACCGAATCCATTAATCCCAATTTTAACTTTTGACATGATGGTAATTTTTATGAACGATTAAATTGAACGCAAATTTAAAAAGATGCGCTTCATAAAACAACTCGAATGCAAAAAGGATAATTCATATTTCAATATGAGTAAACTTAGAAATTGATTCGAGTTTTCATCTATCAGAAGATTGTTCTCTCAAGTGCTGTCTGGAATGAGATTTTATCAAGAGAGTCTCGGTATTTTGATATAAAAGCTAAAAAGTGCCTCAGAAAAATTTTGAAAAACCTACGGATGAAAAATAATCACAAAAATCTTCACCTCATGTTTGTATAGTTTATGATTACTTCTATTTTTGCACCACCAAAA
>JBLICU010000166.1:0-4997 GCA_047632435.1 Cyclobacteriaceae bacterium | reverse complement strand
AACCGTATGTTACTGGAAATGTTTGGGAGTCCGTTGAAATCACTGAGTGTGCTATCCCACCAAGCTTTTCGATTTAGGAAACATTTAGGATTTTATCATTCAGGTATATGGGCACTACGTCAAATAGACTTTCCTGCATACAATATTCCAGGTCTTTTTCCACCCCAAATCCGCTCAGTCTGATCGCATGAGAAGAAGCTTTTGCGGCTTTTATAAGGTCATTTTTATTTTGTTTGTATACACATAAAGCTACCAGAGCGGTATCTCCTTCTGAGATATGCGATTCTTTTAGAACATTGATGAGCGCTCCTGCAAATAAGGTATCTTCCAAATTCACTTTCCCCTGCCAACCGGCACAATGAATGATGATGTCTTTTCCTGACTTGGAGATGTAATTTTTTAGAGCAGATAGGTTTAAAAATGCTCCAATCAATATCTCATCGGCACCTATTGATTTTACAATGGCTTGAGTTCCATTGGTGGTGGTCACAGCAATCTCTTTGCCTTTTACCTGATCGGACATATAATCAAATGGGGAGTTGCCTATGTCAAAATCCGCTACTTTAATCCCACCTCGTTCGCCCGCCATGATTTTTCCTTGTTTGCCCAGGGCCAGGCATTCTTCCAATTCCGCTACTGGATAAATGGCTTTGACATCTGTGGCCATTCCCGCTACCATGCAGGAAGTGGCTCTGAAAATATCTACAACGACAACAATTTTACCTTTCAGGTCAAATTGATGAATAAGCTCGGGAGTTAAGCAAACTTCTATCTGATGCATTTAAATAAAAGGTGGTTTTGAGATGACTGCTTTTAAATTTTTATTTCTGACCTGTATGTATATTTCTGAATCTGGGGTATGATAACCCGTTTTAACATAGCCGAGTCCAATGCCAATATTAAGTACCGGACTGATGCTACCAGAAGTGACTACACCAATACGTTCGCCTGCGGCATTTACAATCGGGTATTCATGTCGCGCTATTCCTTTGTCTACCATTTTGAAACCCACGAGTTTTTTATCCACCCCAGCTTCTTTTTGGTTTTTAAGATTGGCAGCATTCACAAAATCCTTGGTGAATTTAGTTACCCAACCCAGGCCACCTTCAATGGGTGAAGTTTCGTCGTTGATGTCATTGCCGTAAAGACAATAACCCATTTCCAGTCTTAAAGTATCCCTAGCACCAAGACCAATTGGTTTGATGCCATATTCCTCACCTGCTTCGAAAATATGATCCCAAACGGCAAGTGCGCTTTCTTTTTTCACGTAGAGTTCAAAACCACCAGCACCAGTATAACCTGTAGCTGAAATGATCATTTCTATTCCAGCCAAAGTGCCTTGTGAGAAATGATAAAACTTGATATCGTTTAGGTCTATTTTGGTCAGCTTTTGCAATGTTGCAATGGCTTTCGGCCCCTGAACCGCAAAGAGGGCAATGTCATCAGATATATTTGACATGCTTGCGCCAAATGTATTCTGTGAGGCAATCCAATTCCAATCCTTTTCAATGTTAGAAGCATTCACCACCAGCATGTATTCTTCTTCGGCCATTCTGTACACGATTAGGTCGTCTACTATACCGCCTTTCTCATTTGGTAGGCAACCATATTGAGCCTGGCCGACTGTAATTTTTGAAATGTCATTGGAGCAAACCCACTGGAGCAGATCCAGAGCTTTCGTGCCTTTTACGATAAACTCGCCCATATGAGAGACATCAAAAACACCGACAGCCTCTCTTACGGCCATGTGCTCGTCTTTATCCGACGAGTATCTGACTGGCATCTCAAAACCGGCAAAAGGAACGATTTTACCACCAAGTGAAACATGTTTATTATGTAGGGGAACTCTTTGCATTTGCATCAGATTTAATGGCGGCAAAGGTAACCAAATGGCTGGGATTACTAACCCAAATCTATCCTAACCGCTACGGGGCAGTGATCAGATCCATAGTGTTCGTTGTAAATCAGGGAATCTTTCAGATTTGCTTTTATCCTGTCACTTAATAAAAAATAATCAATACGCCAGCCTACGTTTCTTTCCCGTGCCTGAAACTTGTAATTCCACCACGAGTATTTCACCTCATCCGGGTATAAACTTCTGAAAGAATCAAAAAATCCAACACTTAATAAATTCTCAAGGCCATTGATTTCGGTTTGCGTATAGCCTGAAGTTTTGTTGTAATTTGGCTTTGGTCTGGCTAGATCTATTTCATTGTGTGCCACGTTGAGGTCTCCACAAACGACCACAGGTTTTTTCTCATCCAAGGCCATCACATGTTCGCGGAATACGGTATCCCATTCTTCGCGATAATCCAGTCGTTTCATGCCTTCACCAGAATTTGGTGTGTAAACAGTAACAATAAAAAATTGCTCAAACTCCGCAGTAATTACTCTTCCTTCCTGATCATGCTCCTCTATTCCCATATCATAGGTTATTGAAATTGGCTCAGTTTTAGAAAGAATGGCAGTGCCAGAATACCCCTTTCGGGCCTTAGAGGAATTGGTGTAAAAGTGAAAGCCGGGAACAGTGCTCAATGCTATTTTTACATCTTCTGGTTGCGCTTTAATCTCTTGTAAACAGATGACATCAGGGTTCATGGTATTTACATTTTGGATGAAATCCTTTTTTAAAATGGCTCGAATTCCATTGACGTTCCAGGATACAAGATGCAGTTCAGACATAATGATTGTTTTTCACAAACTTAAAAAGAATTGGAAACTATCTTGATTCAATTAGCAAATTCTGCCGGCTGTTTTGATCTTGGAATTATTTTGCAAAACACCATGGTAGAATGATTTATTGGACAAGATAATTCAGTCTGTTCATCCTTAAAGTAGTCGTTTCATCAAAAAAAGAGGACGTTGGTAAACTCCTTTATTAAAAAAAATGTTAAGTTTAGCCGTGATTTAAGAATTATCTTAATTGCAGCCAGCAAACCCCATGACAGATATCTTAATTGATGCAACAGCAGTTACACCATATGTGCGAATAGACTCGGATGAGTCCCACATCATATTCATGGGGAAATCTTCACCACCAAATTCTCTTTCATTTTATCATCCACTTATCACAAAGATCAAAATATTGTTTGCGGAAAGTATTAAGCCCATCCAAGTAGATTTGTCATTCCGTTATTTTAACACCAGTACTTCCAAGTGTCTTTTCGACTTTTTCAAAATGATGAAAGGATTGGTAAGAGAGGGAAAAACTGTAATTATCAACTGGCACTATGAGGAGGATGATGAGGACATGCTGGAAACAGGTGAAGATTACGCGGATATCCTAAGTCTAGATTTTCGATTTATCGAAGTAGAAGATATCAAGGACGTGCTATTGAAGGAAGTCGTCAGGTCCTAATTCCCAAAATCATTTTTGAAGTTTACAAGTGCACAGAACAATTGTTTAATAGCACTGTTCGAATCTTCACTTCTTCTTGTAATATTGATTGTCACATTCACTCTTTTTATATACTGGCTCATCAGGATATTTGCCTGATTTGGTAAAGGTGTATAGAGAAGGAAAATCAAATTGGGTAGCTTATTGTCAAATCAGCGAAACCATGACAGACATAACAATTGCATCCACAAATGTGACTCCCTTCGTCAAGATAGATTCTGAGAAGTCCTACATCATTTTCAAAGGGAAATCTTCTCCTGCTAACAGTCTTCTGTTTTATCATCCGCTTATTGTTAAAATAAAATCCCTGTTTTCCGACAGTACACAACCGATTACTGTGGAATTGGCGTTCAGATATTTTAATACCAGTAGCTCTAAGTGTTTGTTTGATCTATTCAAGATGTTGAAGGGTCTAAAAAATCAGGGAAAAACTTTAATCATCAACTGGCATTATGAAGAGGATGATGATGATATGTTCGAGACAGGCGAGGATTATGCAGAAATTTTAGGTCTTGACTTCAATTTTGTCATGGATAAGGAAGAGGAAAGAACTTTGTTTTTGGTGGCTTGATTAACCTTTGGTTTGAATCCCACCAGTGGGTTTAATTCCCCGATGCTTGTATTGAATAAAAAATCTACGCCCATACCCCATCAAATTTCTGCGGGGTTATTCATTATAAGTATCACACTTTTTTACATTTGATTCGTTTTAGTTTTGCTCAAACACAATGATCAAATGAAACCATTACTTATTTCTGTACTTTTCGTTTTTTTAGTCTTTCTTATAGATTGTGCCTCCGTACCCATTACCGGAAGATCCCAGCTCAATCTTATTGACAATGCCAAAGTATTCCCGATGAGCTTCTCGCAATACGAGCAGGTCAAAAAAGAGGCAG
Organism: Cyclobacteriaceae bacterium; assembly: GCA_047632435.1. Lineage (GTDB taxonomy): Bacteria > Bacteroidota > Bacteroidia > Cytophagales > Cyclobacteriaceae > JAMZMI01. The sequence continues at coordinate 704 of JBLICU010000166.1, read as the reverse complement.
CTATTATTACCGGAACTCCAGAATCTGATATGATTCAGCGTGTAGGTAAAAGAATTCAAAAGTCCGTTGAGCAGTATTTCGAGCAGGAAGGCCAATCACAATATCTCAGCGATTATGCTTGGGAGTTCAATCTGATCAAAGATGATGCCGTCAAGAATGCATGGTGTATGCCAGGCGGCAAGGTGGCGTTTTATACCGGCATCATTCCTACTTGTCAGGATGAATCTGGTGTGGCTGTTGTAATGGGTCATGAAGTGGCACATGCCATAGCCAATCATGGACGCGAACGAATCAGTCAACAAACTGCATCGCAAGTTGGTCTTACGGCTTTGTCAATTTTCTTAGGCGGAAGTGCAAACGCGGCTATAACCAACGAGATGATCATGCAGGGTGCAGGTGCGGCTACCTCTGTAGGGATATTGAAATTTTCGCGGAAACATGAATCCGAAGCTGATAAGCTGGGATTGTATTTCATGGCCATGGCTGGTTATGATCCTACGGCAGCACCTACCTTCTGGGAGCGCATGAGTAGCGGTGACGGTCAGGAGCCACCGGAATTTATTTCAACACACCCTTCTCACAAATCACGGATCAAAGATTTAAATAAAAATATGCCAAAGGCATTGGCCTATTACAAAGCCGCGAACAAAAATTGATTTTATCCGACTTTCGAACCTAGCTGAGTACCTCTTTCTGGCTTCAAC
>JBLICU010000165.1:0-5291 GCA_047632435.1 Cyclobacteriaceae bacterium | reverse complement strand
CTTCAGGTATCAGCTTTCGGAGATTGATGGTTCCGTATCTGATGGCTGCTATACTTATCGGTGGCATGAGTTTTTATTTGAATGGTTATGTGCTGCCAGACGCCAACAAATTCAGAATTACCTTCGAGCTGGAGTATATCGAAAAGCCATTTTACTACAGTGATAGGAACATCCACATCAAAATTGGGACGAACGATTATATCTATATAGATCGCTACAACAACCAGCGGGATATTGGTTATGTGGTGACACTGGAGCACATCGAGGAGGAGGACTTGATTGAAAAAATTTCTGCAAAAAGAATGCAATATGATACTGCCACCAATAAGTGGAAGTTTTATCAATGGCAGAAAAGGCAAATTTTTGCTGATAAGGAAATCATAACAGAGGGTGAAGTTCGAGAGACGCTGGATACCACTTTGGCACTGTCCCCGGCGGATTTCCAAAATAGTGAAAGCAGGCAAGTGACGTTGACCATGCCTGAGTTATACGATTATATAGAACTGCAGAAGTCCAGAGGGGCAGATGACGTACAAGTTTATGTCATTGAAAAATACATTAGATACATGCAGCCTTTTAGCGTGGTTATTCTGGTACTGATGGCACTTATTGTTTCTGCCAGGAAAAATAGGAGAGGTACAGGTTTTCAAATAGCACTTGGCTTTTTTATAGCCTTTGTTTTTATCATATTCTTTATTTTGTCTAAAGCCATAGCTGAGGCTGGTTCGATCAATCCGCCACTTCTTGCCATATGGTTGCCCAATATTGTATTCTCTATCGTCGGTGTATTCATGTACCGCACAGTGCCTAGATGATACAGGAGCAAAAGGATACAGCAATGCTCCATTTGCTAGTCATCATCTGGGGTTTTACAGCCATACTTGGTGCCGTGATCAGTTTACCGTCTGTTGAGTTGGTTTTCTATCGAACGCTGATAGCTTTTTTTGGACTTTTCGTTGTTATTTGGTTTTGGAAAAAATCATTTTTATTGGCAAATGGCAAAGATTATGTGATTGTGCTACTGGTCGGGGTAGTCATAGCGGGTCATTGGATCTTATTTTTTCTTGCTGCGAAAATCTCCAATATTTCGATATGCCTAGCGGGAATGGCCACCTGCTCCCTATGGACTAGCTTTATAGAGCCGCTTTTTACCAAAAGAAAAATCAAGCTATTCGAAGTGGTATTGAGTGCTGTGGCCTTTGCCGGAATTGCGATCATTTTCAACGTGGAGTTCGACAATGTCATTGGATTTTCGATAGCTGTGGTATCTGCATTTTTAGCAGCCATTTTTTCTGTAATCAATGCCAAACTTATTCAGCGAATGGATCCATATGTGATTACGTTTTATGAAATGGCGGGTGCATGTCTTTCCATTGTTTTATTCTTTCCATTCTATTTGGGATTCACACCCAATCACGCGCTTATGCTCACACCGACGCTAAGTGATTGGGGATACTTGCTCATTCTTTCGCTGATTTGTACCGTCTTTGCTTATTCGTATTCTGTTTTGCTGATGAAGCGCCTTTCAGCCTTTTTTGTAAATCTCACTACTAATCTTGAGCCCGTTTATGGTATCATCATGGCCTTGTTTTTATTTCCCGAAAAGGAAAAGATGACCCCAGGGTTTTACATGGGAACCGGTCTCATTTTGCTATCCGTGCTCATTTATCCCATGCTTAATAAGGCTCATAAAAGAAAGGCTTTAGGCACTGATTTGTTGAGATAAGCTCCAAGTATTAAACATTATTTTGAAACATTTGCTAAATCAGGGTATGAATTAATTCATCATTCTTCATGGAATACGTTTTGATCATTCAGTGGCATTTTGAGTTTCTGGAGTATAACTTTGCGGCAAAATTGACAGAAGTAGACCCAACTTCAATCAATATCAGAATTAAATTATAAAGACTAATTTTTCAATGGATTTTATAGGTATTATCCTCATCGTAATTTTTGCGAATGCAATCATCGCTATTGCTTTCGAACATTCATTAGGCATTAACAAAAGCTGGATTGCTTTATTTTCTGGTACTATCATGTGGATGGTGGCATCTATTGGTGGTGATCCTGAAGTAATGCATCATGCTTTACAAAAAAGCTCTGCGGAAATTTTTGAACTTATTGTCTTTCTAATAGGTGCCATGACTATTGTGGAAATGATGGGTCATTACCGTTTTTTCACTTGGTTGGAAAATAAACTTATTGCGCTTCGGATAAGCAATACGGCTTTGTTTTGGTTGCTTGGTCTTATCACCTTCTTTGCATCAGCGCTGATGGACAACCTTACTACCACTTTGGTGATGATTCAAGTAGGCAGATTTTTGTATTTGCGCAAGGAGAATTTTAATATTTTTGTCATCAACACGGTCATCGCGGCAAATGCAGGAGGTGCCATGTCGCCAGTAGGTGACATAACCACAATTATGATGTGGCTGGCGGAAAAATTCACCGCTTGGCAGATTTTGTTTTACGGTTTCCTGCCTTCACTCGTGGCTTGGATCATACCACAATATCTACTCACAAGGCAGATTGTGAAGGAAAATAGAGATGGACGCAAGTCAGATGAAGTCCTTCCTCTGCAGTGGAATATTATCTTTTTAGGATTCATGACCTTTGGTTTTGCTGTATTGGTGAATTTACTTCATTTACCTCCCTTTTTCGGTATTCTGTTTGGACTTGGTACTGCGGCTATTGTCATAGATTATCGTCTAAAGAGTGGCAAACTCAAGAAAAAGGCAAATAAAATAGTAAACGTAATCAAGACCATTGATATGGCGACTATTGTCTTTTTCATTGGCATATTATTAGCCGTAAATGCCTTGGGTTATTATGGAATTTTGGAAAAAATTGCCAATCTCATTTTTGGTGAAAATCCGGGATCGAATGCTTCAGCCATCATCATTGGACATTCAGTTCTAGGCATAATATCTTCTGTGTTGGACAATGTGCCGTTGACTGCAGCGGTTATTGAAATGTTGCCTGGCGGTATCAATTATCAATATTGGGTACTACTTGCGATCACAGCAGGTACAGGTGGTAGCATTCTAATTATTGGGTCCGCAGCAGGTGTTGCTGCTATGGGTCAGGTGCCAGAGCTATCAATAAAATATTATGTAATGAAAGGTTCCTTTCCTGCCTTTTTGGGATACATCGCGGCTATTGGAGTTTGGTATCTCCAATTTTGGATGATGGGTTCAATTTAAGGACAGTGATTGTTCATGTGCGGAACTCATCATTGGTTTTTACGTAAGCTTTTCTTAATAATGAATTAATAAAAAATTTACCGAAAAAACTGAAAAACTCATGCTCATCACGACAACAAACAACATTGAAGGAAGTAAAATCACAAAGTATTATGGCTTGGTCACTGGAGAAGCGATCATAGGGGCAAATATTTTTAAAGACATTTTCGCATCAATCACTGATGTAGTGGGTGGAAGGTCCGGTGCTTATGAAACAGCACTAAAGGAAGCCAAAGACATTGCCGTAAGAGAAATGCAGGAAGCTGCCTCTTCCCAAGGCGCCAATGCTGTGATCGCAGTGGATTTGGATTATGAAACTGTGGGTAAGTCTGGTAGCATGATGATGGTGAGCGCTAGTGGTACAGCGGTGAAGTTTGAATAGCATAAATATTTTTTTGAGAAAATATACGTATATTTGCGCGAATTAATTCGCAACGTGATGGTTGACAATAGTGAAAATCACAATCTATCAGAGGACATACTTAATGAGCCAGCCGTAAGGTATGCCAAGGCCCATGACGGGATTACAAAATCAGATTTTCTCTCGATCGTATCGGAAAGTGGAATGAGCCTGACAGCATTTTCTGCTTTGTTGCCGGTTAGCAAACGCACTATAGAAAAAGTAAAGGATCAGGAGCTGCTCAGTCCTCAGGTTAGTGATCGGGTACTCCAAATAGCCTCTCTTTATCAATATGGGAGCATGGTGCTAAATGATCGAGCCTCTTTTCAGGATTGGCTGAATACACCACTGATGGCTCTTGGCGGAAAATGCCCATTGGATTTTATGGATAATGATACAGGGATATCCATAATAAGGGACATCTTGGGTCGGGTTGAGCACGGTGTATATTCTTAATGATCGTTTATCGAATCACTACCAGGGCATATGCAAATGACCTTTCTGGTACGGGTGCAATGATCTATGGCGGCCGATGGAATGCCAAAGGTGTTAAGATGCTGTATACATCTGGAAGCTTATCTCTGGCAACCCTTGAAACCATCGCCAATCTTTCGGCCAAGAGATGGGATACGGGACTTTTTTGTGTGGAAATAGAAATACCCCATACCTTGACAATAATAGAGCCATCTAAATTGCCAGACAACTGGAATGTGTTCCCTTATACCTCCAAATCGGTTCATTTGGGAAGTGATTTTTTTGATTCCAATGGGTTTTGCCTAAAAGTACCCAGCGCAATCATTACATCCGAGTACAACTATCTAATCAATCCTCTGCACGAAGAGTTAGTCAAAATAAGAATCAATGATATAAGGCCGCTTATACTTGATCAGCGATTAATCAAGTAGCACCTTATTCAGCACTCATCCCAGTAAATCCTGCAGTTTTGCTCTTGAAAAGTACATTGAAAGAAGTCAAGCTGCCATAGATACGTGTGATATATTGCTGCATGTTTACTTTGTCCTCATCGCTCAGTTCAGAGCTATTAACCCGCTGTTCCATCACTCTCAGTCGATCTCTCACCATCACTATTTTATGGAAGAATGTCTCAACAGGAAGTTCATAGGGCTTCAATTCAGGATTGCCCGGTTGGAAAATGAGTTTGCCTCCCGTCCACTTGCCATGCATATCTACAATAGAGATTTCATCGGCTATGCGACTAACAATTTTAGAAAGTGACACCTCGACAGCCGCGAGACTTACAAGCCCTTTGATTGGCGCAGCTTTTTCCAAGATCTCCAGTTCATCATCGGCATAAATCAAACCGATTTCTTTGACTCCATGATTGACAAATGTGATGATGAATTCCTCGGAAGTCACCTGAACGACCACACCAACACCAAACTCAGCATGACGCACTCTTGATCCAATTCCTAAATCCATAACGATTGTGAAATTTTAGTTTTCTAGAATATATTAAAGTTTTTTATTTCCTTCTTGGCCCTTTTTTGCCTTTGAATCCTCCCCCACGACCCCCGCGACCTTTGACAGGTTTGTATTCTGGGCCTGGCCCAATGTGTTCAGGATTCTTTGCTTTAGGGACTGGTTTACCTAATAACTCTTCGATCACGAGCATTTTACCTTGTTCCTTT
>JBLICU010000164.1:0-5365 GCA_047632435.1 Cyclobacteriaceae bacterium | reverse complement strand
CTCTGGAACAAATGGAGGTAAAGCAATTCATTTGCGAGCGAAAGCGGACATTGCAGACTTAAGTGTCTATGCAATAGGTGTTGCCAATAATGGTGGTGGGACAGATAGTATCGAATACCGTTTCCCGGTGATGTCTGTTTCAGCAGGTGATGATATCCTACTGGCTAGAGAGGATAGCACATTATCGGCCTACTTCGGAAGCTGTTCAATCGAGTTTGAGCACGTACTTCAAAGTGACATCATGAATCAAAATGGAGATGATCCGATAGAGTTATTCGGAGATACTACCGTCATAGAAACGTATGGAGATGTACAACTCGATGGTTCAGGATTGGAATGGGAATACACCGGTACTTGGGCTTACAAGGACAATTATGTGTGGACTTATGGAGGCCTCAATTGTGCTGCCAATGATAGCATCATGGAAACTTCGGCTTGTCCATATCCACTTTGTGCAAGTCCTTTAGAGGGTATAGAGAGATCTGTTTTGTTTATTGGAAATAGCTATACATTCTATAATGACATGCCAGGTCTTGTTCAGCAATTGGCCGCATCTGTAGGGGATGTGTTGATTCAAGATGAAAATGCAGAAGGGAGTTACTCATTGGAAGATCATCTTTCTGATGAAAATTCAATTGCTAAAATCAAAAAAGGAGGTTGGGACTATGTGGTACTCCAAGAGCAAAGTACACGGCCAGTTCGAGAGATTGATATTGTTGAAGCCCAGACATTTTCAATAGCAGCTGCATTAGATAGTATCCGAAAACTTGCCAATCCTGTAGGTGATGTTATGTTTTACATGACATGGGGAAGAAAGGGCACTTACGAAGGTCTGTCATTCCAAGAAATGAATGACCTAATTGGTGAAAGATATCGAACCATGCAATCGAACCAAAACGGACTTATTTCCCCTGTGGGAGCAGTTTGGAGTTATCTAAGAAACAATAGCCCTGGGATAGATCTTTACGATCCGGATGAAAGTCACCCATCGAAAGCAGGCTCTTACTTGAGTGCTTGTACTTTTTATGCGAGCATCTTCCAGAAAGATCCAACGGCATTGAGTTATGATTTCGATCTGTCAGCTAGCGATGCGCAGACGATAAGAGCGGCGGTGAAAGCGGTTGTTTTTGATTCCTTATCGTTTTGGAACACATACAAGCCCTTGGCCAATAAGAATCTTTCGATTGCATTTGATAACATAACAGATGGTCAAATTTATCTAGACACAGCTAAAGTAGATATGACTGTGACTGTATCGAGTACTGATTCGCAAATCCAAGAAGTACACTTTATTGCAAATGGAGACACATTAGCAACAGATAATGCAGCACCATTTGATCCTAAAGTCTCGTTGGACAAAGTTGGACATTATATAGTGACAGCTATTGCAACGGATGTAAATGGAGGTAAAAATTATTCAGTGCGAAACATCATTAAAGCCTCCTCTGATGTACCAAAAGACCTGGCTTTAAAGGGCATATTGGCTCTTAGGTGGACTAATGAACCCACTGTGAATAGTGGTAAAGCCATACATTTGGTTGCTACTGCTGATATACCTGACTTAAGTGTTTATGGAATTGGCGTGGCTAATAATGGCGGAGGTACAGATGGTATTGAATACAAATTCCCTGTAATGTCAGTTTCAGCGGGAGATGATATTTTACTTGCCAGAGAAGTTGATGTTTTGACTGCATATTTTGGTGATTGTGCGAGCGAAATTGAGCATGTCCTTCAAACTGATGAAATGAATCAAAATGGTGACGATGCAATTGAACTATTTAGTGAGTTCATAGTGATTGAAACCTATGGTGATGCAAACACTGATGGAACTGGTCTGGAATGGGAGTATACTGGCTCATGGGCCTATAAGGTTAATGATGTATGGACCTATGGAGCACTAAACTGCGCAGCAAACAGTAGTAGCACTCAAGATTCTGAATGTATCTATCCGCTTTGTGTGGAAGAAGTAAAAACCGATGTTGCCACATTATCTGACCTTCAAATTGATGGTGAGACCATCGTTGGTTTTGCAAGCGGACTGTTAAACTACGCTGTGGAATTACCATTTAATCATGAAACGGTACCAGTGGTAACTGCTCTAGCGACTGATGAAAATGCCAATGTTGATATAAATCCTACAGCTGCATTACCTGGAATTACTGCTATAATAGTCACAGCAGTAGATGGAACTACCCAGCAAACTTATTCAATATCATTTACGCTGGCAGATGGTGGAGAAGTGCTTGGTAATAATCCATTAAGTGATCTTCAATTAGTAGTAGAAAATGATAGGGTCTACTTGAAAGGTGAATCCTTAAAGGATGTTAGATTTGTTGAGGTTTATTCTCTTACTGGCAGGATACTGCACGAAGCTGAAATAGAAAATACTACTTCGGTTGAATTCGTAGTTCCTAGAAATGAAGTAACGATCATTAGGTTAATTGATGATTTCGGTGAGGTGATTTACAACAGAAAAATAATTATTAATAAGTAACTGATCATTAAAGGCGATTCCAACGGAATCGCCTTTTTTTTGCCAAATTTAATTATATACTCATTTTCAATTCATTGATAATCTTTATTCAATAAGGAAATGTACATTTCAATTTCGCTTCTCAACCGCACATTTCCTAGGGCGCATTCGGTTCAATTTTCTATAAGTACCCATCCTGAATAAGTGTTGTTATAATGATCACTATCATATGGAAACCCCATGGCTCAGACCTTTAAATTATAATCCACGTTAGTTACGTGATCAAAAGCAGTGGTTTGGTCAGCCGCTTAAATAAACAGTAGGTCCTCAGATAAATTGAAATGAAACCCATCTGGACAAAATAATCCTTCTAATCCTGTTGATGTCAACAATTGATATTTTTAACTCAAATCTTCCAAATAATCACGTCATGGAGGATTATGGAGCGGTTATTTAGCCTTTCGTGAATGTTGATGCTTCCTTTTGGATTATAGGATCATCGATTAGTTTTAGGACACAAGAATCGATATTATTCTATCAATTAATGATCAAATTGGAACAGATATTTACGAATAACAATGGATAACCTATTATCTAATCATAAAGAGGAGGTCACTATTAATGGTTAAGAATAAACTTAATATTCAATGAATTTTCCTATCATTAATTTATGATTCGATTGGTTGTTTTCATATTCTCTTTTCTATTACTCTTGACAGCAAGATCTAGTGAACTAGACTCACTCATGACATTGCTAGACAATGAAATAACAAACAAGTCCAAATATGAGCAGCTAAAGATAAATAGAATAGATGCCATTCATTCATTTTTCAAACGACCGGGGCTAGATACGCTAGAAAGATTTAGATACAACAAACTGCTCATTTCAGAATATGAAAAATACAGATTCGATTCAACCGTGTTTTATATACAAGCAAACATTAACCTAGCAAAGCTTTTAGGTAGGCAATATTTTCTTAATGAGTCATTAGTTTCGCTTGGAGGTAGTCTAGGAAGTCCCTAATGACTTACATAGGGTTTGCAATATGCTGTAATCCTCACAAATCCAGTTTGAGAGGGACACCCAGTTTGAGGATTGTTGGTTTTAATAAATATTTTACTTGACTTCAGTATTTTGCTTTTAAAAGAAACTTAAAACCGCCCATAGAATCTTATCGTGCCTAAATAGGTGATTGACTTTGCATTTTGTATTTTTATACATCTTTCCATTTTGACGAAGATTACGTTCTAAACACATAGTACATAAACACCCCGACTATGCCCATTTATCACAAGCTAGGGAGCATTCCCGCGAAAAGACACACGCAATTCCGCAAGGAAAATGGTGAGCTTTATTACGAGCAATTATTTGGCACTATCGGATTTGATGGGATGTCCTCATTACTCTATCACCATCATCGACCTACCAAAATCAAGGAAGTAGGTGAGAGCATAGATTTGTCTCCCAAAATTGCCGTTCAGAAAAACATCAAATCCAGAAACCTGCTCAGCTTCAATGTGCCGCCGAAGGATGATTTTTTGGAATCGAGGGTGCCATTGCTCGTTAATAACGATATTCACATTGGTGTCGCCTCTCCTAAAAAGTCATTGAAGGATTATTTTTATAAAAATGCGGATGCCGATGAAATGTTATTTATTCATAGAGGGAACGGCACATTGAGAACCTTTTTGGGAAATATATCTTTCGAATATGGAGATTACCTGATCATACCAAGAGGGATGATCTATCAGATCGAATTTGATACCGAAGACAACCGAATTTTATTCGCTGAGTCATATACGCCCATATATACACCGAAGAGATACCGCAATTGGTTTGGTCAGTTGCTAGAGCATTCGCCATTTTGTGAGCGCGATTATAAATTGCCAGAAGGATTGGAAACGCACGACGAAACCGGTGATTTCCTGATCAAAGTGAAAAAGCAGGGCATGTTGCACCACCTGATTTATGCGCACCATCCTTTTGATGTGGTGGGGTGGGACGGCTACAATTTTCCATACGGATTTTCGATCCATAATTTCGAACCCATTACAGGCAGGATTCATCAACCACCACCTGTGCATCAGACATTTGAGACTTCAGCTTTTGTGATCTGTTCGTTCTGTCCCAGACTATATGATTACCATCCCTTGTCTATTCCTGCGCCATACAATCATTCCAATATTGATTCGGACGAAATGCTGTATTACGTAGATGGTGATTTTATGTCGCGAAATAACATTGGGAAAGGAAACATTACCCTACATCCATCGGGAATTCCGCATGGCCCACATCCCGGAGCATACGAAAGGAGCATAGGTCATACCGAAACAGAAGAACTTGCCGTGATGATTGATACCTTCCGGCCACTTCAAATTACCGAAGAAGCAATGAAAATAGACGATGGGACTTACTACCAATCCTGGATGGACAAATGATCAATAAAGAAGTAAAAAATGCTGAAGAAGCCATCAAGGGCATACAAGACAACATGATACTTATGTTGGGCGGTTTTGGACTTTGTGGCATTCCAGAAAATTGTATCAGTGCATTAGTGAAGTCTGGGGTCAAAGGATTGACCTGCATTTCCAACAATGCTGGAGTGGACGATTTTGGGCTGGGTTTGCTATTGCAAAAGAGGCAAATCAAAAAAATGATTTCTTCCTATGTTGGGGAAAATGCTGAGTTTGAAAGACAAATGCTGTCTGGTGAACTAGAAGTGGATTTGATACCACAAGGCTCACTCGCCGAACGTTGCAGGGCTGGTGGCGCGGGGATTCCGGCTTTTTACACCCCTGCCGGATATGGTACAGAAGTCGGTGACGGAAAAGAGATGCGTATATTCAATGGGAAACCGCATATACTCGAAAGTGCCCTGACCGCTGATTTCG
>JBLICU010000163.1:0-5526 GCA_047632435.1 Cyclobacteriaceae bacterium | reverse complement strand
ATATGGGTGGTCTTACTTTTCTGGATTTTTGCCCTCCCTTACAATATCCCTGGACAAAGGTCAAAAAAAGAAACACCACTTGATCTCCTGAATAAGCGTTTGGCCTCAGGACAAATCAGTAAAGAAGAGTATCTGGAGAAGAAGGAGCTGCTGCAATAACACATGATTTGCTATGCAGTTTTCGGTAATGCATTAACAGAAAAGGCATTGAAAATAATCCTGAACAACTAAGGCAGGCAGTTAATTTAAAACCGAAGAAACCCAAAATGGAAAAGCACTTGAAAAGTTTGGCCTTGATACTACTGATTATATAACACTGAGTATTCACAATAGAGGTAAAAGAAACCTAAGGATGCGGATATCAAGTTATTGGATACTTCCTCCTTGCATGATTGGGAAATGGAGTCCCTTAATACTACCGGAGAAGTTGTTATTTGATTTTAACGGTGAACAAGAATTTTCTTATAAAAAAAGCATTTTAAGCAAACAACATGGAAAAAGATATCTTTCAAATAAAAAAAACTTTAGAAATAGGAGAAATTCGGTATTCCTATTACAGCCTCACTGAGCTAAAAAAGCAAGGACATTCGATAGAGAAATTCCCATTTTCTATTCGTATTTTATTAGAAAACGCCTTACGCAATTTTGATGATTTTGCAGTGACCAAAGAGGCTATTGAGACGCTTCTGAACTGGGAACCCAAGGGATCGGACAAGGATATTCCGTTTAAACCAGCCCGTGTTTTAATGCAGGATTTTACCGGAGTTCCAGCTGTAGTGGACATTGCGGCACTCCGCGCTGAAGTAGCGCGAAAAGGGAAAGACCCCAATGCCATTAATCCGCTCATTCCTGTTGATTTAGTTATTGATCACTCGGTACAGGTAGATTATTTTGGCACGAAAGATTCTTACAAACAAAATATAGACGAAGAATATAAACGCAACGAAGAGCGCTATCAATTTCTAAAATGGGCACAGAAATCCTTCGATAATTTTAGTGTCGTTCCTCCGGGAATGGGGATTTGCCATCAGGTAAATCTTGAATATCTCTCAAAAGGCGTGATTGAAAGAAATGGAGAAATTTTCCCGGACACTTTGGTGGGGACAGACAGTCATACCCCAATGGTAAACGGCATTGGCGTTGTGGCTTGGGGCGTTGGTGGTATTGAGGCAGAAGCCGCACTTCTGGGACAGCCCATTTATTTTATTATGCCTGAGGTTATTGGCCTAAAACTTACCGGCAAACTTCCTTTGGGTTCAACGGCAACAGACCTTGTCTTAACCATTGCCAATGTGCTTCGGGAATTTGGTGTGGTAGGAAAGTTTGTTGAGGTTTTTGGTTCCGGTTTGGATCATCTTTCTGTACCAGACCGAGCAACTATTGGTAATATGTCGCCAGAATTTGGTTGCACCATCACCTACTTTCCTATTGATGATCAAACCCTGGAGTACATGCGAAAAAGCAACCGATCTGAGGATAACATCAAATTGGTTGAAAGGTATTGCAAAGCCAATATGCTCTGGCGCGAGAATGAAGATAAGATTACCTATACAGCTGTTTTGGAATTAGACCTGTCAACGATAGCGCCTACTGTTGCTGGCCCTAAACGCCCACAGGATAAAATTCTTTTGAAAGACTTCAAAAACAAATTTATAGAGTTGATGGATAAATCGTTCAACCGCAAATACATTATTCAAGACCCTGAGAACCCGAAATCCATCACCACCTGGAATTCTGAAGGAGGAAATCAACCATTACAAAAAGCGGCTGCCAATCCATCAAAAATGGAAACAGAAGTACAGGAAAAAGAGGAATTGAAATCAGTTTGGATTACGCGAAATCAGGAGAAATTCATGCTTTCTGATGGGGCCGTAGTAATAGCAGCCATAACATCCTGCACCAATACCTCAAATCCTTATGTAATGATAGGAGCAGGATTGGTAGCCCGGAAAGCCAGGGAGCATGGTATTGATATAAAACCCTGGGTAAAAACCTCTCTTGCACCCGGTTCTAAAGTAGTGACCGATTATCTCGAAAAGGCAGATTTAATGAAGGATTTGGAAGCCCTGCAATTTCATCTGGTAGGCTATGGCTGTACTTCCTGTATTGGAAATTCAGGGCCTTTACCTGTACAAATTGCTAAAGCAGTTGATGAACATAATTTAGTGGTGGCATCTGTACTGTCCGGAAATCGAAATTTTGAAGCGAGAATCCATCCCCAGGTAAAAATGAATTTCTTGATGTCCCCAATGCTCGTGGTGGCTTATGCGCTTGCCGGACGTGTGGATATTGATTTGATTAATGAGCCGCTAAGCTACGATTCCAATCAGAAACCGGTTTATCTGAAGGATATTTGGCCAGCAAACGATGAAATCAATGAAATTTTAAACCGTGTATTGACTCCTGGTGATTTTGCTAAAAATTACGGAGAAATTTTTGAGGGTAATGAAATCTGGAGAGATCTGAAAGTTCCCACTGACAAACTGTATGAATGGGACAAAAGTTCGACCTACATCAAAGAGATTCCTTTCTTTCACGATATTTCTGAACATCCTGAATCGCTGAAAAATATACAAAACGCACGAGCGCTGCTCGTATTGGGCGATAGTATCACCACCGACCATATCTCTCCGGCAGGGGCATTCAATGAACATTCCGCATCCGGCAAATATTTGTTGGAGCAGGGAGTAAAAAAAGAGCATTTTAATTCCTATGGATCACGCAGAGGAAACGATGAAGTGATGGTCCGGGGTACCTTTGCCAATGTCCGCATTAAAAATAAATTGGCAACAAAAGAAGGTGGTCACACTACTTTTTTACCTACCGGTGAAGAATTATCTGTTTATGATGCTTCCGTAAAATACGGGGAAACTCAAACGCCCTTACTGGTTCTCGCAGGCAAAGAATATGGCAGTGGCTCTTCACGGGATTGGGCCGCTAAAGGCACATTCTTATTGGGAATAAAAACCGTATTGGCAGAAAGTTACGAGCGAATCCACCGGAGTAATTTGGTAGGAATGGGTGTACTCCCACTTCAGTATGAAAATGGGGAAACTGCAGAAAGATTAGGGTTATCCGGCAAGGAAATATTCACAATAACTGGTATAGCAGAGGATATTAAGCCATTGAAAAAATTGCAGGTAATCGCAAAGAATGAGAAGGGAGAAGAGAAAAAATTCTATGCTATCGCCCGTCTCGATTCCAAAATAGAAATCGAATACTACCGCAATGGAGGCATCTTACAATATGTGTTGCGGCAATTTTTACAAAAGAAGGATTAACTAATTTTTTAGTTAGCAATAAAACTCAGGTCAAACGAACGAAGAACGGAAAAGTGAGCTACAAGTGAAGTGCATTGAAATCCCACACTACACAAATAAGCCAACCGTAGTAATCAATTGAAAACAACGAGAAGTAATCCAAAAATAATGGAGTAAGCCGAAAATCCTTTAGAGTAGGCATTTTAATCACTTAAAAATTTGTGTTATGAACAAGGAAGAATTCAAAATGAAAGCGAAAAAAAGCATTGATGATATTTTTGCAAAGATTGACGCATTGGAAGCCAAAAAAGACAAGGTTCAGGGAGATGCCAAAACAGAGTATGAAGAAAAAATTAACAACTTCAAGACCAAGAAAAAAGAGCTTCAGGCTAAGTATGATGCGCTTACCAATGCTTCCGATGAAAAGTGGGAAGAGGTAAAAAGCACTTTTTCTTCCGCAACAGATTCGTTTAAAGAGGGGTTTTCTAAAATCGCATCGCTTATTTAATGCCATTGAAGCCTTGGGGCCTAAAACCTCAGGGCTTCATTGCTAAATTGAAAATTAGATGAACTCATCTTCCTATACCAGCTCATCAAATACATGTTCAAGCGATGAAAAAACAATTTTCTTTTGGAGTAAATATGGGGGTCAAGTACCTGTATAAAAGGAGAAGGAAGGCCATTGGTTTGGATGAGATAATGTGTGAATGATGTAACTCCTTCCAATAATTATGTAACAATTTAGGAAGTGAAGTTCATAAATTAGTTTACTCAAAACAAAGCAATGTTTACAAAATTTTAAAGACAATTATGAAAGGCAATAAAGAATTACTTACAGTATTGAATTCCCTGTTGGCAGATGAACTTACTGCCATAAACCAGTACATGGTGCATTCTGAAATGTGCGAGAACTGGGGTTATGGCAAGCTTCACATGGCTATCAGAGGTCAAGCTATGGATGAAATGCACCATGCTGAGTGGCTGATCGAGCGAATTATTTTCTTCGATGGTGCGCCAACAGTTTCAAAACTTAATTCGATAAAGATTGGCAAGAGCGTTCAGGAAATGATTAATAATGACAATGGAGATGAACTTGATGCAGTACACGCATACAATGATGCAATCAAGCTGGCCCGTGAAGTTGGGGATCAGGGTACTGCGGACTTGCTGACTAAAATTCTGAAAATGGAGGAAGGTCATGTGGATTGGGCTGAAATTCAGCGTGCACAGATTGAACAAATGGGTCTGGAGAATTACCTGGTTAGTCAAACATAAAGTCCTGAAATAAAATCCATCATTTCGAATACGTAATAATTCCTGGAGACTTATGTGTACTGGCCAATTATTAGAAGGACTTACAATTAATGAAATAGTATTAATTATGGACAAAATAAATAAGACAAACGTTCCTAAAGAATCGTCACATATCTATAAGTCTCTGTCATCTCGCTTCATAGGAATATTCATACTAGGAGGATTGATGATGGGATGTGTGACCCAGAAAAAATATGATGCAGCTTTACGAGAAGTAGCCAGACTCACTGTAGATAGTACTTTTCAGGAATATGCAGCCGCTGATGTCGCATATAAAAAAGAAGGAGTGATCTTTAAGCAGAATAGAGAGTTGATACTGAAATCAGATAAGCTGGATTCTTTGATACGCTTAGTCGAACTACATAAAGAAGGCCTCAAAAAGGCTCAGGATATCATGAATGGGCTTCAGGGTAAAGGCTGGCAAGTAGACGAAATCGAAGGAAAGCTTTTGATTAGTCTTGATCACGAAATTCTTTTCGAATCAGGCAGCAATCAGATAAGTAGCGAAGGCAAAAGTCTTGTTAAAGGGATTTCATCCTCTATTATTGATTTGGACACAGAAGTAGATATTTGG
This sequence comes from Cyclobacteriaceae bacterium, assembly GCA_047632435.1. Lineage (GTDB taxonomy): Bacteria > Bacteroidota > Bacteroidia > Cytophagales > Cyclobacteriaceae > JAMZMI01. The sequence continues at coordinate 378 of JBLICU010000163.1, read as the reverse complement.
GTAATAGGTTATACTGATGATCAAACTTTTTCCGGTGAGAAAAAGGACAATTGGGACCTAAGTTCTGAAAGGGCTTTAGCAGTTGTAAGGGAAATGATAAACAACGACATCCTCCCTTCCACAATCACTGCCGGAGCAAAAAGTAAATATGACCCTGAGGCTTCCAATAGAAAGAGTAATGGAAGATCCCTCAATCGAAGAACAGACGTTTTGATTGTTCCAAAAAACACACTCAATAAAGCCTTGGCTGAACTTCTCGATACAGAATAAATTAACCTCAAAAGCTATCACTATGATCAAAGTAATGAGAGATCTACCAAAGAATGTATTGGGAGTTTTAGCATCTGGAGAAATTACCGGAGCAGATTATGATACGAT
>JBLICU010000162.1:0-5563 GCA_047632435.1 Cyclobacteriaceae bacterium | reverse complement strand
TTACGCCTGGTTCATTAAGCGATTACAATCTGGAATGGTATGCTGATGCATCACTTGGAACCAGTCTATTTGCTTCTCAGTTGGGAACTGATGGGGATATAGGCCAACAAAGTGGATTACAAGACGGAGATTATTATTTAGTAGCCACAAATAGGACTACTGGTTGTGCTTCCGCATCGGCACGTTTTGAAATCGAGGATTTCGGTGTTACTCCAGTTATTGAATTCTCACAAACTCCAGATGTTGGATGCACGGGATCACTAGGACTAGGTACGGTAACTGCGTTGGCAAATGGATTCAATTCCACTTCTGCTCCTGCTGGACACACTTGGCAGTGGTATAAAGGAAGCTCTTCAGCTTTCCCTATAGTATCCATTACTGATGGAGGAAATACAAGTACAATTATTAACCAAGGGTTTGGTACTTATACTGTAGTAGTAACTAATACAAATACTGATTGCTCTGTAGAACAACGAATAGTATTAGAAAGAGAAGAAAAGTATCCAATCTTAACTGGTACAACTACTACTAGTCAAACCACCTGTAATGGAAATGGAACTATTGCAGTGACGGAAGTTATTTATGATGGAACTCCAATCGCGGTTAGTAACTTCTCCTTCACTTGGTTTAATTCAGGTCTAGGGCAAATAGACAATGGTGTAGGACTTACTTCTCCTTCGACTTCTGGATCATTGGCCGCCGGATCATATTTTGTATCCGTAACCCATGTTCTTACTGGATGTGATTCTGAGCAATTAACTGAAATAGTTGTTCTTGATGAAATTGTATTACCGGATATATCAATTACTCAAGATGCATTTGATGTTACTTGTGGAACTGCTACAGGAACAGGTCAGTTGTCTGCAACTGCTGATGGTGGCAACTCTTCAACACCACCATATACATTTGAATGGTACAATGGAGCCAGTGCAATAGGAACTCCTTTTGCAACAAGTGCTACTGTTAGCTCATTGGATGCAGGTACATACACAGTACTAGTTTCAAATTCGAGCACCAATTGTTCTAACACTAATTCTTTCGAACTTGAATCACAGCCGTTAGATCCGAAAATTATATCAGTGGACACTACAGGAGTATCACTTTGTAATATTGAAAATGGTATAATAGCTGTAACAGCGATAACTCCAGACAATGTATCCTCTTATACATATGAACTATTTATTGATAACCCTTCTATATCTGGTGCACGTGTAACAGACACTAGCACAACTGGTACTTTTACAGATGTTAAGGCTGGTACTTTCTGGGTTGTCGCTACGCATATTGCTGCGGGTTGTGCATCACCTTCAGTTCAGGTAGAGGTGCTAGATGTAAGCATCCCTCCTGTTCTTGTTCAGGAAGATCTAGTCCTGCAATCAAATTGTTTGCCTCCAGGAACACCTAATGGAAGTATGACAGTTTCGGGAGATGGATCCACGGACCCAGTTTTCTACAGTTTCCAATGGTATACAGATTCGAATATGACGTCTATAGTACCAGTGGCTAATGGGGGTAACACTGCAACAATATTCGAAATTACTGCAGGAGAATATACAGTTGAGGTGACAAGTCTCAATACTGGTTGTTCTAGTGTTGAAACTTATAAAATGATTGATGACATACTGAGTCCTTTGACACTGACTGCTACTTCATCACCAAATGACAATTGCATTGATCCTAACGGAAGAATGGCTGTGTCCATACTAAACAGACCTTCTGATAAGGGAGCTACTGATTATAATTACTATTGGTTCATCGGCTCTATTTCTAATCCTGATATAGCTAATGCAGATTTTGAAGGTCAATTGATCGACGATGTTACAAATGGCACTTATACCGTCAAAGTAGTTGATCCAATAGGCGGATGTGAGTCAGGTGCTGTAACCATTCAAGTAGACGACAATACGAATACGAATGAGATCTCATTTGAATTGGTACAAGTTGAACCATTGACTAATTGTGATCCTGAAAGGCCTAATGCGGTTGTAGCAGTAAGCCTACCACTTAATAGTGACCTTTCTCAATTCAAGTTCTTCTGGTATGTAGGAACAGACACGAGCATAGAGCCATTCGATACATTATCTATGCAAATAGAAGGGCTCACAGCCATTCCATATACCGTTCAAATGATTGATAGGTACACTGGTTGTTTGGTTACCGAATCATTAGCCGTTGACGATGCTACTGAAAAAGTTCCTGCTCCTTCGATCACTCCTATTTCGCAAAGAACAAATTGTTTGATTGCAAATGGAGAAGCTACCGTTTCTATCAATGGTGATATATTGAACTATGAATTTGAATGGACATTTAGTGGAGCGGTATATGGGACTGGCGTTTCATTCAGTGGTCTGGAAGAAGGTACATATGAAATTGTAGCCACCGATATCACTACAGGATGTGTGTCTGATGCAGCTACTCTAGTCATTGAAGACAGAACAATACAAGACCCAGAGTTTGGAGTTGAAGTAACAGAATTATCGGTTTGTGAAGAGAATAACGGACAAGCGCAACTTACGGAGGCAACATTTGAAATTGACTCCATTGCCTGGTCCCTTGAAGGGACGAAAGAAGCTGGCTTTAGCAATGGCTTATACAGCAATGACCATAAACTTATAGGAGCTCCTCCTGGTGATTATTCCGTATATGTGAGGAACAGCTTAGGTTGTGATAATACCATGACATTCTCTATTGAAACAGATGTACTCATCTACAATGCTGTTTCTGCTAATGGAGATGGGATGAATGACTGGTTTACAATTGATTGCGCGAATTTCTTCCCAAGCAATAAATGTCAAATATTTAACAGAGCTGGGCAGCTGGTCTTTGAAATTGATGGATATGATGAAGATGATGACCTGAAGCGATTTAATGGCATAGGAAATAAAGGAGTTGCAGTCGGAAATCAAGGTTTGCCGGAAGGTACATATTTCTATATCTTTGATAAAGGAGACGGTTCTGATGTTCAACAAGGTTATTTAGAACTCGTTAGATAATAAAGCACTATGAAAAATATTAAATTAATTCTCGTATCAATATTGATGTTTTCAGGCCTTTATTGCCATGGTCAACAAAGGGCTGTCCAATCCACGTACATGTTCAATGGGCTGCTGATAAATCCAGCTTATGCTGGTAGTCAAAATCTATTTAGTGCAACAGTCACCAATAGAAATCAATGGGTAAATGTAGATGGCGCTCCAAATTCTCAATCTATTGCTGCGCATACTTCTTGGAAAGAGAATCAGGTTGGGACAGGGCTTCTGATTCAAAGAGATCAAATTGGTGTACATGAGCAGTATAGTGTTTACGGTAGCTACGCATATAAAATAAGGACCAATGCAGGTATCCTTTCGATGGGGCTTCAAGGAGGCTTTGATAGTAGAAGTTCCAACTACTCAAGCCTTGATTGGAAAGATCCGAGTGATCCTTTGAATATTGATGGAACTCGTTTCAACCCCAATTTTGGAGCAGGTCTATATTTTGCCAATAGAAAATTCTTTGCCGGTTTGTCAGTTCCATATATTTTACAACCTAAGATTTTTGATGTAACCACTATTTCCTCGGATGCTCGAGAAGCAAGATATTACTATCTGAACGTAGGAAACGTTATGGAATTATCTAAAACTCTAAAGCTCAACCCTTCTTTCTTACTAAGAATGCAACAACAGGCAAATATCGGATACGACATAAATGTTAATCTTATTTTCAGTGATATTATTTATGCTGGCGCCTCTTATAGAAGTGGCGGTGCGGTGGTCTTTATTACGCAACTAGTACTCAATGAAAATTTTAGGATTGGGTATGCATATGATGCAGTGACATCAGCAATTACTGGATTTACCCCTGGTAGCCATGAAATAATGTTGAACTACACAAAGCTGATACGTGGAGCGAAAAAAGATCCGTTGTGTCCTGTATACTTCTAGGCTGATTCAAAGAAACAAATTGATTTAAAAGGTGAGCCGTTGGTTCACCTTTTTTATTGTTTCATCATGGATGAGCTGCCACCCAAACTTCTCCATTCTCAAAAGTTTCCTTTTTCCAAATAGGGACAGTCTGTTTCAAGGTATCTATAATATAGCGACATGCGTCAAATGCGGCAGCTCTATGAGGCGCAGATACAGCAATAACAACTGCAGCTTGACCAATCTCCACCATTCCCACACGATGTGAAACAGCCACCTTGCTAATTGACCATTTTATAAAAGCTTGATCAACTATTTTTTGAATCTCCTTGATGGCCATAGATTCGTGGGATTCAAATTCTAGTTTAAGAACCTTTTTTGACTGGGTTGAATTTCGAGTAGTGCCAATGAAAACATCAATGGCACCAGCTTCAGGACATTCCACGAAGTTTATAATTTTATCTCGAATTATATTATTTGGCGTAATCTCAATCATAAGCTTAGAATTACCCTCCACTTACTGGTGGAATTAAGACCAAAGTATCACCTGGATTTATTGTATCTGTATCAATTGCGTATTCGTCATTGATAGCGATGAGCAAAGAAGTCAATTTCTGTAAATCCGGAAAATTAGATCTGAGTTTACTCATTACTTCTCCTACCGTAGCTTCATCACCCATCTCAATTTCGTGCCTAGAACCGCCAATAATATCTCGTGCGATTCCATAAAGCAATATATCTACCTTCATAATTTTCAAAGTTAATTCAATTTCAAAACGAAACAGTTTCTAAAAACAGATTGTTTCTCAACTAAAGTATAGAGTTTTGCCCTACTACAAACAACTGCTCTCCTTTCCCAACTAAACTCATAAAGGAGAAATATACAGCTATGAAACTCAGAATACTTAGCAACTCATTGAGGCTTAGACTTTCTCAAACTGAAATAGAAACATTGAAATCTGAACATCAAGTATCGGGTAAAACAAATTTTTCTAATTCAGAATTCATTTATTCATTAATAATAAACGATAGTGAAGAAGATATCAGCGCCGAATTTGAAAATGGCCATTTAAAGGTTAAATTGTCTAAAACTATTGCTGCAGACTGGATAGAAAGTGAACAAGTCGATATCAAAAACACAGATGATTCTTTTATAAAAATCCTTATTGAAAAAGACTTTCAATGTTTACATGAAAGAACCGGTGAAGATGAATCAGATAGCTTTCCAAACCCCTTAGCAGAAAATAGTAAAAAATAAGTACCGTAACAGTCGTTGATGAACAATTCCAAAGACATATTAATTGACAATTGGGGCAGGCAAGTGAACTATTTAAGAATAGCTGTCACTGACCGTTGTAACCTCAGGTGTTTTTATTGTATGCCTGAAGAAGGAATAAATTACCTTCCTAAGAAGGAGTTGCTCACCTACGAGGAGCTTTTAAGACTGGCAAAAATTGTTTCTGAATTAGGGGTTAATAAAATCAGATTGACGGGTGGCGAACCATTCATCAGACGTGATTTTATTTTATTTCTCGATCAGCTAAATCAAATTTCAGGAATAGATTCAATTCACCTGACCACTAATGGCGTTCTTACGCACAAATACCTGGACGAACTCAAAAAAGTCGGGGTTAAATCGGTCAACTTAAGTCTTGACACAC
>JBLICU010000161.1:0-5586 GCA_047632435.1 Cyclobacteriaceae bacterium | reverse complement strand
ACTCTATCACCAGGATTATCTCCAAATGATAAGAGCAAATCTGCTTCAGCGGTAATAGAAGCACTAGCAGATCCATTGGCAATGACATAAACTTCACCTGCTGCTAAACTACCCGTTAGTGTAATCTCATAGGGCTCTGTAATAGTCCCATTACCACTTCCAAGCGCATTACCGTTATTGCCTTGTGCAATTCTATAATTACTTAAATCTATTGTTGCAGCGGTACCATTGTATATTTCAATGGCCTTATTGTTACTGCTTCCCTCAATATACTCTGAGAAAAAAACGCCTTGCGCCTTGCTATTAAATATGCTGACAAAGAGCAAAAAAATGGTGAATGATATGACTTTTAAAATTGGTTTCATAAGCTTACTTTTTTTGGTTTACAAGTTTTACAAATCTATGGGTCATCATTTGGGTACTTATTAATATCATATTTTAATAATATTAATTCGTAATTAACAACTTGTGAGTGAAGTGGTTAGTCCCAATTATATATTTCATTAAATAAATCCCGGATTTCAATTCAGGAAGTTTTAGCATATGTTGATCTTCATCAAAAAAGAAATTCACAATTTTGCCAGATAGATCACTGATCTCAATCTTACCAATGTTTAGCTGAGGGTAAAGATATATTACATCAATGGCTGGATTTGGATAAAAAGGAGTTGTTTTACTCCATATAGATAGTATGGTTGATCCTTTGTCATATTTCAAGGACAGTTTTGAGTTTTCGCCTAATCCAAATCCCTGACCAGAGAGTATACTCAGATCAATATCAAATGTCTTTGTTGGATCAAAATTGGTGTTGAAAACAAATATGATTGGAATTGAGTCCTGGCCAAATGGCATTGTTAAATTAAGAAGGCCATTAACAATGGGTGGTTCCGTTATAAACCCGTTGGTGCCATAACTGATGTTGGAAGCATTTGCCAAAACCAAAGATAGATTTAATGCCTCCGTCACCTCTGCATCTGAAACAATATAAACAGTTTGGGAAGTGAAATCAGTCAACAAAACTTCATCCAAATCAAAGCTTATTTTTGGAGCGATAATAACTATTTCATATGAAGTACCTGAAACTCTCAAATCCACATTCTCATAACCGCTAGCAGAATGTGTCAAAGTACCTGAAATATCAGCCAAAGTTGAACCGACAGGTTTAAATTGTGCATAAACCACCGTTTGATTTACCAAATCGCCTGATCGAGAAATGGTCAAACTCTCTGTGAAAGTGTTACCATCTTTAGATACTTGGAATCCTTCACTGGCAGATATATTTAGATCTCCGGTCATTTGACCACCAGATACCACATAGGTTTGAATATCTGATGTTTCGCCTAAAAGCACTTTGCCAAAATCATTGAGTTCTTCTTCGACAGTAATACCTGTGGCTATATTTTCATTGAGCTCTGCTCCTATCAAATCAATGACAACATCTTCCAATTCATAAGAATGGATAATAGTTCCTAAAACAGCGGTATTTAGATTAGCCTTTGGTTCAAATCTTACAAAGACCTCATCGGTAAAAGTGCCATTAACTTGTTGAATTGTCAGCTGTTGGTCAAATGTCTCATCATCTAAAGAGACTTGAAAATGATCAGAGACAGTGATATTTAGTGCCTGCATCAAGTTTTCACCTCGCACCAGGTATTTCTGAGATTGACTTACTGAACCAAATGTTACAACTCCAAAATCAGCCAATGTTTCAGTAATAATTAATTGGGGGGTTATAATTTCTTGTACTTCCCCGGAAACCACCAAATTAACAGACGTTAAATTAGCGGCGCTATGGCTGATATTTCCTGTAATTATACCTTCAGCACTTCCAGTAGGTTGAAATCGTATAAATATAGTTGTGTTGATGTCACCAGAGTTTGGCGAGATTGTAAGACTATTCACAAAACTTTGGTCGTCTGCTGAAATTTTAAAATGACTTGAAGCCGTCACAGTCAAGTTGCCGACCATATCCTGACCGACGATTTCATAGTTTTGAGATTTGGATTGCCCGTTGATTGAAGTTATATCAAATGAGGTAATACTTTGCTGAAGGGTAATTGACGGAGAAGGCGTATTGGAACAATTAAAGCCCCAAGCTTTACAAGCAAGGTCAGGATAATCGATGTATGGATTTCGATTGCCTTGCACATCTTCAATCCGCTCGTTTCGCTGCTTTTCCCGATCATCTGCTGGATCGTTTATGTGCCATTCATACAAAATATCTATATTATTATTTAAAATGACTGAATTGAGCGTCTTTCCGCTGGTTGCACTAATATCATACATCGTGAAAAAATAAAAGGCAGCTCGCGCAACATCCCCTTTGTGATCTTCTCGGGGCTCAAATGAATCCGTCCTATTTTCACTGTAATTATCAATGCCTGTTGTAGGTATTGAAGAAGAAGTTGAAATACCATTGGCGTTTCCAGTGTACCAGGTATTGGTGGTATTGTCATCAACTTCATTGAATGGTTTATTACTTCTAGCTGAATTTACACTACCGTGTGAGGGATACAAATGAAAGATATCCGACTTCATTGGTTCATTTGAATCAAACCAACTTTGAGGAATGGTATGTTCCGCGTTTATCGGATTGAGAAAGGTTGTTTCGGCTGAGTTTTGGTTAAAGCCAGTATACACACAATACACCTTGCCATCAGCTTCTTTATCTATATTGCTATACATGGCAAACCTGGCGCCATTATATCCCTGGTTAGAGAACTTGCCGGTGTACCAGTTAGTTTTTAGCCACTGTCTGAGGTCATTTCCAGATAAATCATCGGGTGGTTGTTCTTGCCCAAAAGCAAAAAAGTTAATGGATACAAGAATTAGGAATAGGTAATTTTTCAAGTCAAATGAAATAATATCATATCACAAAACTAGTTATTTCATTCCGCGCAATCTGATCCGATATGATAATTGAAAGTTAATTGTGTGTTAAGTCGATTTTCCCAAAAAATATTTTCCTAAACATAAAAATTCAGTAAAAACACAAAGGTTTTTTGTGAAAAACGAAACCAATTTTAATAATGAGTTAATTAGGAAATAAATCAAATTTATAAGTCGAGAGTGGGGATAGACAAAAAAGCTTGTCAATATTGTATCCTAACCATTTGATATTTAATCACCAGTAATAAATAATTAGTATTCGTAGTAGCTCAATCACTACATTAAGATCAAAACTTAAGGCTTTATCAAAGCCTTAAAAATTTAACCTGCCTCGTTGATTGTATTCTTTGATCTTGATGTTTAGCTGTTCGGAATCCAATTTTCCTTCACTTTCCTTAAGGTGATCAACTATTGCAAGTGATTTGTTCATGCGGCTATCGGGATTTTTCACTTGATTAACTATATAAATCAGACTCCTCTGTTTACCAGGAGTCATCTGGTGAAAATACTTAGATCCTAAATCATCCTGATCCAGTAAAACCAAAAGCTCATCGGGTACAACCATGCCATAGTCCGAATGATCTTTATCCAACATGAACGCAACTTCATCTCCCAATTCTATTCCCAAATTATTTTTAAGTTTTTGATTGATCAGGATAAAATATCCTTCAGGCCAAGGCATCAATGAAGTTTGAATTCTCAAATTGTCACTAAATGTGCAAATTACCCTTCTATTGTCCCCGTCAATAAAATGCTTTCCTGACTCTTTGGCAATGCTGATGTATAAATTGTAAACTCTTGTATCAAGGAATTGCGACAGCACTGATTTGAATGAAGCGATCATAATTATTGGCCAAATTGACCCAAGTCTTCACAGGTGAGACAAACATTGGCATACCTATCATATTGATCATATGCAGCTCCTGGCCTACCCAATATGGTGATTATCTTATCAACTCTAACTAATTGCTCATCAACTCTTAGAAACACGCCCTCATCTGATTTTAATATCCCTTTTATTTGACCTTCGGCCATGCCAATTCCCTCTTTAAAATCAAAATAGTGCACCTTACCCGACTTATTATTTTGTATTATTTTCTCAGTGATTTCGATCAATTCAGGGTCTATTGGTGAGTATTTATCTGTATATTTCGCAATTCTTTCAGATTGTTTCATCTGTATCTTGATTTATTTGGGTTAAAATATAAAACTTAAATCAACAAGAAATTGATTCAAAATTAAAAAGAATATATCTGCAATAAATTCAAAATTGCATCAGAATTGTTATCAAATTTGTGAGCCTAACCATTACTACCCAGCTAAGCTAGTTTAATTAATGATTTCAAGAATTTTAAAAATATTTACCAATGAATGGCTGATCCTCGCAGCTATCCTGATCAATTCATTGTTGATTTTCGTTATGGGTTTTGAAGGACTTCACGAAAATCCATTCCTCTCCATTTTAGATCATTTTTTTACTCTCTTTTTCATTCTTGAAATATTAGTAAAAGTTGCATTTAATGGTTGGAGGAGTTATATTAACAATCCATGGAATAAGTTTGATTTTATCCTTGTCGCAATATCCATTCCTTCTCTATTTGAATTGGTGGTAAATATCCCAGACATTTCATTTCTGCTTGTTTTTAGATTATTAAGGGTACTCAGAATCTTAAGATTCATGAGATTTATTCCTAACATATCGCAGATGATTGCCGGTATTGTTAGGGCTATTCGGGCATCAATTTTTGTATTTGTGGCCATCTTCATTTACAACATTCTTTTGGCAGTATTGAGCAGTTATTTATTTAGAGACACAGCTCCGCAGTTCTTTTCCAATCCACTTATTTCGCTCTATTCTGTTTTTCAAGTATTCACATTAGAAGGCTGGAATGAAATCCCATCTTCAATTGTCGAGAATATGGATCCTGATTCATGGCGAGTTCCACTTACCCGTCTTTTCTTCGTTTTTGTGGTATTGACAGGTGGAATCTTTGGTATGTCTATAGTCAATGCCATTTTCGTTGATGAGATGGTTCGCGATAATAATGATGACCTTTTAGTCAAGATTGATTCATTATCAAAAAAAATTGATACACTCATTGACGAAAAAGGCGATAACCCAGAATCTTAAAAGGCAATAGGGATTTGATGGTAACTGGTTAAGACATATACTTGAACTGAAATCAGATCAGGTTAATTTCACTCTAAATCTATATTATACCTTCACTTAAATTCATAAATCAATGAAAATAAGAAATCTAATATTACCCTTTTTGATAGTTGGCCTGACAATTCTTAGTGCAATGTTTCTGTCAGGATGTTCTTCCATGAAAGAGTCAGTGAAGGCCAGAAAAATGCTCGAAAAATGTGGCTATTCGTTGAAAGAAATACAACTCGAGCTCATCGATTTTAATTCAACTGTTTCTTTTGACAATTCTAGCAAACAAATCAATGTGGCTAACCCTGGTAAGGAGGTATTAACTATGTTGGATGAAATTAGAAAAGGTAATTTTTCATTAGACCTTTCCAAACTCAGATTCAATGCCGTTATAGAAATATCTAACCCGAATAATGTGGAGGTGGCGTTGGATTCACTGAAATTAAAAACCTATTTGGATGACGCTTTTCTTGTTGATGTTAGACACTTGGAACATACGACTATTCCTCCTAATTCAACTGTTGCAACTAACATTAGCA
>JBLICU010000160.1:0-5586 GCA_047632435.1 Cyclobacteriaceae bacterium | reverse complement strand
CATAGTATTGTGGTTAGCGGGTAATTAAAAAAAGACTTTAGATTACTCGCAAGTAAAAGGCATTCTGTCATAGATCAAATGCAATATAAATAAAATATAATTTTTTATTAAATAAAAACAATTTATTAACCTCATTTTGTGTGTCATGGCCTTCTCAAAGAAAATACGACCTACAAATTATGAATTTCTTCACGGTATCTCCGATGGTAATACACTCATTCTTAGTCGGGCAATTACGATAATTGAAAGCTCGCTGCCTGATGATAGAGTCTTAGCTACTTCCCTCTTGGATCAAGTATTACCTCTCACCGGTAAGAGCATTCGTATTGGGGTGACAGGAATACCTGGCGTTGGGAAAAGTACTTTTATAGAGGTTTTGGGCAACCAACTCACCCAGCTAGGTAAAAAAGTGGCTGTATTGTCAGTAGATCCTACAAGTTCCTTGAGTCGTGGGAGCATATTGGGTGATAAAACCAGAATGTCTGAGTTGGCACATAATCCAGACGCATATATTAGACCATCGCCAGCAAGAGACTCGCTTGGTGGCGTAGCTCCGAAAACTCGTGAGGCGATTTTACTTTGTGAAGCAGCTGGTTTTGATATTATTATAGTTGAAACAGTAGGTGTAGGTCAAAGTGAAACAATCGTTCGTGACATGACTGATTTTTTTCTATTGCTCATGATACCAGGTGCAGGTGATGATCTCCAAGGGATGAAACGTGGCATTATGGAAATGGCTGATGCCATTGTTATTAATAAAGCAGACGGGAATAACCTGCAAGCAGCCAAAATCTCCCAGAATGCCTACTCCAGTGCACTCCACCTTTTTCCTCCCAAAGGTTCTGGCTGGATAGTGCCAGTACAAACATGCTCAGCAATTGATGGCACTGGTGTTGCAGAAGCCTGGAATACTATAGAGCAATACAATGGCAAGATGACCGCAAATGGATTTCTATTTGAAAATCGCAACCAACAGCGTATTAAATGGCTTCATGAACTCATCAAAGAAAAGCTAACTTCGGATTTTTTCTCTAACTCATTAAAACAAGACCAAATAAAGTCTTTAACTGAGCAGGTTGCCCAAGAAAAAATATCAGTAAGAAAAGCGCTAGAGTTGGCCTTTAATTAAAATTACGCCTATCCTCATTCACTTTTATTCTCCCAATATCTTCGTCATATTTCTTAACAGGTCTGACACTTACACTTATTCACAACTTTAGTAACCTCCAATTCATTTACCTCTAAGTAATATTTTTTGGTCAATTTTGATCCCAATGAGAACAAGCCAATTTTTTATTCTTGTATTGATTTTTTGTGGATGCCAAAACATCACTAAAGAGGTCGAAAGTCTTCCAAGAAATAGCACGAGCGTTATCACTCGTGCTGAAAAATTTAGACTTGATAGAGATCAAATCATCATAAAAGAGCCTTGGCCTGGAGCCAAGCACTCTCAAAATTTCCAAATTAAGAATGTGCCTCAACGGGTAATTGTAACTTCTACCACACATCTCCCCTATTTGGAATTACTAGGTTTAGAAGACAGACTAGTCGGATTTCCCGGAACACAGTACATCAGCTCATCGATACTTCAGGAGCGAGTAAATAAGGGATTCATCAAAGATTTGGGACCAAATGGTAACCTTAATTTGGAACTACTAATAGGCCTTGAGCCAGATTTGGTGGTGGCTTTTGACATGGGTAATGAATCGAGCATATTAGATAAAATCGAAGAGGCAGGTATTCCTGTGATTTATAATTCTGATTTCCTTGAAACCACAGCACTTGGCCGAGCAGAATGGATCAAATTTTTTGGTGCCCTATTCGATAAAGAAGCTGAGGCAGACTCCATATTCAATTTGATAACATCCAATTACAATGAGTTGAAGAAAAAATGTGCGAAAGTCACGGAGCGACCAACAGTGCTGAGTGGCGTGATGTATGGTGATGCTTGGTTTCTCCCTGGAGGCAAAAACTGGGCGGCAACTTTCTATCAAGATGCTGGCGGACAATATCTTTGGAAGGACGACACTAATACTGGTTGGCTGGAACTTAGTTTTGAATCTGTACTAGAAAAAGCCAAATCCGCGGATTTTTGGATTGGAATCAGCACTTTCAACACTCGCCAGGAACTTCTCAATCAAGATGTTAGGTATTCAAAATTTGATGCCTACGAAAAAGACAAGATTTACTCCTATAATAAGAGGATTAGTGAAGCTGGTGGATATGACTTTTTCGAGTCAGCATATGCACGGCCGGATATTGTGCTTGCTGACTTGATTTACTTGTTGCATCCCGAGTTAATGGAAAATTACGAAACCTATTACTTTCAGAAACTTCCATGATCCAGCAGCAACTCGAGGAATCACAAAAGAAATGGACGAGCAGATTGATCTTTTTGGCAATCTGCCTTATCGTCTGTTTTATTGCAAATGTCAGTCTTGGTTCGGTTGCTATCCCTATTAAAAGTTTATTGACTTATCTGATCTCGGGCACATCAGAAAATGACACTTGGAACATCATCCTGACCAACTTCAGATTCCCAAAGGCAATCACGGCGATATTGGTTGGTAGTGCACTAGGAGTGAGCGGTTTGCAAATGCAAACACTCTTTAGAAATCCACTAGCTGGCCCTTATGTGTTAGGAATTAGTTCAGGAGCAGGTTTAGGCGTAGCTATTGCAATCTTTTTAGGGTTGCATTTTGGGGGATTTATGGAGTTGACAGGTATAGGGAGAAGCTGGTTTTTAGTATGCGCAGCTGGTGCTGGGGCACTTTTGGTACTATTGATTATCAGTTTTGCGGCAAGCAGAATACGTGACAGTGTTACGCTCCTTATTATCGGGCTTATGTTTGGAGCCGCCTCTGGAGCATTTGTGAGTATACTACAGTTTTTTAGTCAAGCTGAAAACATTAAAGCCTATGTCATCTGGTCTTTTGGAAGCCTTGGCAGCTTGAGCTGGGACGAGCTGACTGTTTTCATCCCACTAATTGTAATCGGCTTGGCTACTTCGATGCTTTTGTCGAAGAATCTCAATGCGCTATTAATGGGTGAAAATTATGCAATCAGCCTAGGCTTGAATCTAAAAAAAACAAGGCTATTAATCATCCTCAACACTGCTTTGCTCGCTGGTACAGTCACAGCTTTTTGTGGACCCATAGCATTCTTTGGGGTAGCACTTCCCCATCTCACACGGATGCTTTTCAACACCTCCAATCACCTCTTGCTCAATCCTCTAATTATTATTTTTGGAGCCAGCCTTATGCTTATTTTCGACTTGATCGCTCAGCTTCCTGGAATGGACATCACTTTGCCGCTTAATGCTGTCACAGCATTATTCGGAGCACCGTTTGTGATTATCATCTTGCTAAGAAGAAAAAGCCTAAACTATACCCACAGCTAATGTCATTGCTCGAAACCAAATCGCTGGCAATTGGCTATCACAGTGGTCAAAATGAACCCAAAGTCTTACAAAAAGACATCAATTTATCGTTGCAGCCAGGTGAAATTGTCTCACTCATGGGACAAAACGGCGTTGGAAAAACAACCTTTATTAAAACCATAACTCGTTTATTGCCTTCATTAGGTGGGGAGGTGCGATTGGATGGCAAAAACTTGATTGCCATTTCCGACAAAGACTTAGCTAAAAAAGTAAGTGTAGTCCTTACAGAAAAACCCTTCTCTCTCAATATTTCAGTCATTGAGCTTATCGCTCTGGGAAGGCACCCCTATTCCAATTGGCTAGGAGTCCTTAGCGTAAAAGATAAGGAAATGATAGAGTGGGCAATCAATGAGACGCATATCAATTACATCGCGAATAAGAAACTATTCGAGTTAAGTGACGGACAGTTACAGAAAGTGATGATTGCCCGTGCACTTGCTCAGGAAACCGACATCATCATTCTAGACGAGCCTGCAGCTCACCTTGACCTCTACAACAAAATAGAAGTAATGCTCCTCCTACGAGCGATAGTTAAAACGGGCAAGGGAATACTTATTTCCACTCATGATATGCAGGTGAGTACACAGCTTTCAGATAAGCTATGGCTTTTCAATTTCAATGAACCAGTTATTGAGGGTAATCCAGAAGATTTAATATTAAGTGGTCAACTTGAGAAAACGCTGTATTTACAGGACTATGGATATGATATGATTCATGGGTCTGTGCGTCTAAGTCAAAACTGCATAGCGGAAATCGAGCTACAAGGCGAAAAAGAGGTGGTTTTCTGGACCGAACAAGCCTTATCCAGAAATGATTTCAAGAGCGTGAGTGAATCAGATATCAAAATTAGCTGCAAGCATTTGTTATGGGTTTTGAAAACTCATGAATTGGAAAAAGAATGTACGTCCATTGCGCAGTTGATTTCTGAAGTGCAAACAATTACAAATAAAAATCAAAGTCCAAATGACTGATTTTTATCACTAATACTGCATTCAATTGACATAAACCTGATTTCAAACCATCTTTAACTTGCCATCGGAAAATGAAACATCAATTATAATATGTCCGGAAAGTCTATCAAACTCCTCTTTTGTATTTTCATACCTATCCTCATCCTTCTTGTACCTCTTTCCACATTTGGTATCCCGGGGCTTACGATCGTGGAGCAGCGAATCATTGCAATCTTCTTTATGGCAGCCTTGTTTTGGATTTTAGAGCCAATTCCAATTTATGCTACCTCTTTGCTCATCATATTCTTAGAGTTGGTCATGGTCTCTAACAAAGGGCTCATCTTCTTAATCAAACCATCAGGCACAGATGCAATTGGAACCCTCGTCGATTACAAGGCGCTCATTGGCACTTTTGCTTCACCCATCATCATTCTCTTTCTTGGTGGATTTTTTCTGGCCATGGCAGCCACTAAGTACCGATTAGATCAAAATTTAGCTAAAGTCTTATTGAAGCCATTCGGGCAAAACCCAAAATGGGTAATGCTCGGACTCATGCTCATCACTGCCACTTTTTCTATGTTTATGAGTAACACTGCTGCCACAGCTATGATGCTTGCGATTCTTGCACCGGTTACGGCTGTATTTCTCGATGATGACAAAGGAAAAATTGCCTTTTTGCTTGCTATCCCATTTGCTGCGAATATCGGGGGGATCGGCACGCCCATAGGCACTCCACCCAATGCCATAGCGCTCAAGTATTTAACTGGTTCTAATTACATATCCTTTGGGAAATGGATGGCAATGGCCATACCATATGTCATTGTCCTTTTGATCATTATATGGATTCTGCTACTATTCCTCTATCCTATCAAAACAGATAAAATAAAACTTGAGATAAATGGCACATGGCTAAAGACCCGAAAAGCCATCATTGTGTATATCACTTTCGCCCTGACTATACTGCTTTGGCTCACTGATTTTCTTCATGGAATGAATGCATATATCGTAGCGATGTTGCCAGTAGTAGTATTTTCAGCATTAGACATTATTAATAAAAGTGACCTCAAAAACATCAGCTGGGATGTGCTTTGGTTAGTATCTGGAGGAATTGCGCTGGGACTGGGGCTTGAGGCCACTGGACTTGCTCAACACCTGATTGATGTGATCCCTTTTCAAGAGTTTTCGCCGATACTCATC
>JBLICU010000159.1:0-5746 GCA_047632435.1 Cyclobacteriaceae bacterium | reverse complement strand
GGCAATGCGATGTACAGATACCCATGTTCAATCAGCGCTCGCATGTATCGGAAAAAGAAAGTTAGAATCAAAGTACGAATGTGACTTCCATCAATATCCGCATCCGTCATGATGATAACTTTGTGATAACGCAGCTTCTCCATATTGAGGGCTTTGTCATCTTCCGGTGTTCCGAATTTCACGCCAAGTGCTGTAATGATATTTTTTATTTCATCATTATCATATATTCTATGTTCGTGTGCCTTCTCAACGTTGAGGATTTTTCCTCTCAGTGGTAGTATGGCCTGAAACTTCCTGTCACGCCCTTGCTTTGCAGAACCACCAGCAGAATCTCCCTCCACTAGGTAAATTTCGCAAACTGCTGGATCTTTGTCCGAACAATCGGCTAGTTTCCCAGGCAAACCTGATCCCGAAAGCACATTTTTTCTTTGAACCATCTCACGCGCCTTTCTGGCAGCATGTCTTGCTTGTGCAGCAATGATTACTTTTTGTACAATTAGCCTTGCTTCACGTGGATGTTCCTCAAGGTATTCATTGAGCATATCACTCACGCAGGTGTCCACAGCACCCATCACATCGGAGTTGCCAAGTTTGGTTTTGGTCTGTCCTTCAAATTGCGGTTCCTGAACTTTTACCGAAATCACGGCAGTTAGTCCTTCACGGAAATCGTCACCGTTTATTTCAAGTTTTATTTTATCTAATTGGCCAGATTTATCGGCGTAAGATTTCAATGTGCGGGTAAGTGCTCTTCTGAATCCTGCTACGTGTGTACCGCCTTCTATTGTATTGATGTTGTTTACATATGAAACTACATTTTCAGTATAAGAGGTATTGTAGTTCAAAGAAACTGCTACTGGCATACCTCCTTTTTCTCCTTCGAAAAAAATAGGTTCAGGAATCAATTTTTCCCTATTGCTATCCAGGTATTCCACAAATTCCTTCAGACCACCAACTGAGAAAAAAGTATCCGTAATGTCAACACCATTTTCATCTTGTTCTCTATGATCAGTCAGGATAATTTTAATGCCAGCATTTAGGAATGAAAGCTCCCTGAGACGTGTAGCTACAGTTTCATATTTAAACTCCGAAACAATAAAAATGCTGTTGTCAGGAAGAAATTTTATGGTTGTTCCGGTAATATCTGAATCACCAATTTCTTTTACTGGATATTGTGGTACACCAATTTTATATTCTTGTATATAAATTTTACCATTTCTGTATACAGTTGCTGATAGGTCAGAAGAAAGTGCATTAACACACGATACTCCAACACCGTGCAATCCACCAGAAACTTTGTAAGTGTCTTTATCAAATTTACCCCCCGCATGGAGAACAGTCATTACGACCTCCAGTGCTGATTTTTTCTCCTTTTCGTGATAATCTGTCGGGATTCCTCGTCCATTATCTGTTACAGTCACAGAGTTGTCCGAATTTATTTCTACAGTTATTAGATCACAATGTCCTGCGAGGGCTTCATCAATGGAGTTGTCCACTACTTCCCACACGAGGTGATGCAGTCCTTTTACTCCGATATCTCCGATATACATTGCAGGTCTTTTTCTTACTGCTTCCAGTCCTTCAAGTACCTGAATATTACTCGCTGAATAATCTGATTTACTCATTATGTCTTGGGTTCAATTATTGATTTTCTTAACACGCAAAACTATACAAATTCTAGCATTCCGACAGCTTGCAATTGGAGATTCATTTGCCTAGTTTTAGTCTAAAATAATTTACATTTTGAAGTACTATATATTCTTACTTTTATTAATAATCAGTCCTTTCTTTCTCCGAGCTCAAGTAAGTGAAATTCCAGAGCGGCAAACAACCAAAGACAGTATTCATCAGGCTGCCATGAAGAACTATGAGAAAATGATACAGCAAAAGATGATTTATGAACGGATGATGATTGAAAATCTACAAACGGCCATGGACTCGGTTGTTCGGGCTAAAAAAATGGAGAACAAAGTCAAAGGTCAGCAAAATTTGCTTGCATTGAGGAAAAATCAACGTTTGGACACCTTGACGTCAATTGACCTTTCTTACATGGGACTAAAGAAAGTACCTGAATTCGTACTTGATGCTAAAAATATAAAAACGCTTATTCTGGATTATAACAATATCAAGAAATTACCGAAAGGTCTCGATCGCCTAGAAAAATTGGAGAAAATTTACTGGAGGTCAAATCAGTTGTCCAATGTGAAATGGATCAAAATACAGAAAATAGAAAATGTTGAAAAGCTGGATTTGAGTTACAATACCTTGACAAGACTACCGATAGGGGTTAAAAAAATTGTAGGGCTGAAAGAGTTGGTTCTTGAGGAAAATTTGTACGAGGAAATTCCGGTGAGGAGATTGGCAAGAGCAAAAAGTGTCAAGACACTTTCATTGAATAAATGCGGTCAACTTGAGCTAGGGAAAAGCAACTATGAAAAGTTGGATTTTCTGGAAGTGTTCAAGGCAAATAAATGTGGATTGACATCATTTGATGCTAGTTTTTATCAAATGGCTGCTCTTAAAGAGCTGCAACTTCAGGATAATAAAATTGAGGTAATTACAGATGGTATTTCTCAAATGACTGAACTGACCAAGTTGTCTTTTTATAAAAATAATATACATCAAATACCGGATGAATTATATCTTTTGAGCAATTTATTGGCGGTTGATTTTTATTATAATGAGTTGAAAGTGATCTCAGAAAATTTGGGCAAGCTTGAAAAGTTACAAGTGCTCTTTCTGTCTAATAACCAGATTTATTCCTTGCCTCAATCCATTGGTCAACTTACTGATTTGGAAGAATTATATCTTCATCACAATAGGATAAGTGTTTTACCTGAATCAATTCAATATTTAAAGGAACTTAGCGTATTCAGGGTTAATTCAAATTACCTGATTGACTTTCCAAATCAGATTTTGTCGCTTTCTAATCTTGAGGACATTGATGTCTCGGATAACAAAATTGCCGATATTCCTCTGAAGATGGAAGACTTCCCAAAGCTCAAGTTGTTTTCTTTTGAAAACAATGAAATTGATTTGGATAACATGGAGAATCAGGATTTTGTAGCAATGATTTATCGAATGATTCAAGCAGGTACGATCTGTGTGCCACGGGTAGCTCTTTCTAACTAATAATTCCCAACACCTAACATAACCAGAGTACAAGCATTGATTGTTTCTATTCCTTTTTCTTCTGCCTTTTTGGCGAATAAAGGATTTTCGGTTCCGGGATTAAAAATAATTCTTTTGGGATCTAAGCTTAAAATGTAATCTTCCCACGCCGGTTGATTCACTGCACCAATGTACATGGTGACAGTATCCACATCATCGACTTTTGGGCGTTCGTTTATATTTTGGATTTCAACCCCAAACACCTGGCCGGATTTGATTCCAATCGGAACAATTTCATGATTGTGACTAAGCAGTCTTTGCGCGGCTAAATATGCGTAGCGTTCCCGATTTGTTGAAGAGCCAATGATTACTGTTTTTTTATTCATAAAATCACAAACTGATTAACGCCCTTTTCGGACCTGAGAAACCAATATTGATTCCAAAAATGATTGGAAAAAATATATCATCCTGATTTAGTTTCTTGAATAGTAATTCATTGACTTCACTAGGTGCATATTCTTTTCTGAAAGTTCTTGAAGCTACTGAAATTCCTATGTGGAAGTCAACTGTAAAACCCCCATTCCCGGCGCGTTGCATCCATCGGTTACCAATGAAAACACCATATCCAATCTGTGATTCTGTCGCCTTAAGTGTGATTTTTTTAGGATCCGTAATACTGATGGACGAATCAAGTTTGATTACCTGATGCAGCAGATATCCTCCTGAAAGTTGATGCCCGAAGTAAAACATACCGAGCTTTTTATCATCATGGTAAAACTTCTGTCGAAAATCAATGATACCGCCTTTGGTGTTTACATTGTTTATGGAGGCTTCAGAAAAGAATGGCTTTTTCACCAAATTTAGTTGCATTTCATAACCTAAGCGTTCTTGTAGGTAATATTCTATGGCAATCGGGAGCTCGTCGACCATCGTCCAAAGTGGATTGGTGGCAATGATATAACCACGAAACTCATTGACTCTTGGCTGAAAATATCTCAGCTTATTGCTTTTGTATTTGTATTCTGGTTTATCTGGGAGCTCTTTTTTCTCAATATCAGCCTTGATAGATTCAGATGTTCTGAAAATGGGTTTTTCATTTTCATAAACCGGACGATAGACACCCGCAATGGATCCATCCGGATTGTATAATGTCCATTCGCCTATCCTTCTATCGTCATTCAATTTTCCTTTCATCTTGATGGTTCCATCGGGATAAAAGTTTTGATAGTCACCCACACCCTCTTTATAAACAGCTATACCATCTTCAACTCCGTCTTCGCTGTAATAAATCCATTTGCCATTTTTTTTACCATTTTTTACAAAACCTCTGGCCTTTTGATTACCGCTTTCATAAAATTCGACATACTCGCCAGTACCCACATCATACTTACCTTCTCCTTTGATCACTCCAGACTGATAGTATAATTTCCAAAACCCGTCTTTTTGATCTTGTTTCATTTCACCTTCCGAGCTGACTGAGCCGTCCGGATAGTAGTATTTCCAAATTCCGCTTTTTTCCCCCATTGCGAAATTCCCCTCTGCGGCCAGTTGTTCGTTTTTGTGAAAATGTTGCCAGTATCCATCTCTTAATCCATCAACGAATTTACCTTCAGCCTCTTTTTCTCCTGTATCAAAATAATAGGTCCACAGCCCCTCACTTTCTTCATCCTCATTGTGTCCTTCCATCTTAAGGGTACCAGTGGGATAAAACTCTTTGTATATACCATTGCCATGATCGTAATAGGCTTGGGCTTTCAATGAACCTTCTTCATAAAGAAAATTCCAGATGCCCTCCTTCTTTCCATCAAAATAGACACCACTGCTTTTCTCCGTATTATTTTCAAAGAAATAAGTCCATGGACCGTGTTTGATATTGTCCTTAAAAAGCCCTTCTGCTTTTTTATTTCCATTTTCAAAGAAGTAGATCCATTTGTCTGTTTGTTTTCCTAAGTGATACTTTCCTTTGGCCTTTTCACTTCCATTTTCAAAGTAGAAAACCCAAATACTGTCAGATTCGCCATAGTGGTAATACCCCTTTGTTGCAAGTGATCTGTTGGCATAAAAGGATTGATAAAGACCCTCAAGCGTTGAATCAGCACTATTCAGTGAAATGATTTCTTTGATTTTAGTTTGCTCGGCATCAAAATACGTTTTTTGAATGAGCACCTGACCCGCCGAAGTGAACCATAAAAGTGAAGCTGTCAATATGGAGGCTAGTCTCCTCATTAAGTTATTTGGTTAAATCAATTTGTCTTTCTTTCCCCAATCCTCTATCTCTTGCTCATTGTATAATCCTGGATAAAAAACTACCTGCTGTTTCATCGGTGGAAGATATTTCTGCCAATTGGTACCACCAGTTGCTTTGATTACGTCTGGATCACGATGCAGATATTTTACGGCACTTTTATAGTGCATCAATGGCCAGGAGACATTTGCTTTGTAATCTAGCTGCCGCAATTCATGCTCAACTTCGGTATCTCCCTTGTAGTTATTCAAATATATTCTTCTCAGATTATTTTCCTTGACAGCACTCGCCCGCTCCTTAAAGTCTTTGGCATATTTCTTTTCGAACTGCACCAATGTTAAAGTCTTTTTGCCACTGGCCAATTCGGTTGCTCCCTTTTTCCAATATAGCACT
>JBLICU010000158.1:0-5891 GCA_047632435.1 Cyclobacteriaceae bacterium | reverse complement strand
AGGAGAAGAAAGCGCATTTTCAAATTCTATATAATTGATGGTTTGCAGTATGTCCATTCAAAACATAATATACGGATGCCGAAACGTAGAATATAGGAGGCTCAAATTAATCTTATTTCAAAATGTCGAAATCAAGTCCTAAACCGGCGAATTGGCCGAGTAAAAAACCAGGTAAACCATCTGGACCAAAACGAGATAACGAACCTCCAAAACCAAATAAAAAATGAACGAAATGTTGGGGAGTTCGTCTCCCTAACCTTTATTTGAAACATATTACAAACATCATGCACATACTTAAAATAATACACGGGTATCCACCAAACTATAATGCAGGCTCTGAGGTTTACAGCCAATCTGTTTGCACTGAGTTATCCAAACATCATAAAGTCTCTGTATTCACACGAGAGGAGAATCCCTATAAACCTTGCTTTACAATAAGGCATATCAAAGAGCATAAAAACCTTAATCTGTACTATGCCAACAATCCTCAAGGAAAAGACGGCTATAGACATGAAGAGCTAGATGAAAATTTCGCTGCGCTTATTACTGAAATAAAGCCTGATGTTGCTCATATTGGTCATTTAAACCACCTCTCCACAGGTATTGTGGATGAATTAAAAAAGCAAGGAATACCCATAGTGTTCACCTTACATGACTTCTGGCTGATGTGTCCTAGAGGGCAATTCCTCACTAGAAGTATTGGAAAAGAAAACAATTTTGAATTGTGTACACATCAAGAAAACACCAAGTGTGCAACTGATTGCTATAGCGTTTACTTCAGTGGAAGAGAGAAAAATTTGCAGGATGACATCAACCACTGGAGTAGTTGGGTTGGTGCGAGAATGGATGAAACAAGAGCCATTGCAAAAAAGGTTGATTTATTCATCGCTCCTTCAAAATATCTAAAGGACAGATTTGTCAAAGATTTCGATATTCCTATCAGCAAAATTGAATACCTAAATTATGGTTTCCCAACGCATTATTTAACACCAACCGATAATATTCAAAACTGCGAAGTATTCACTTTCGGTTATATAGGAACTCATATTACAGCAAAAGGTGTCAATCTATTGATTGAGGCTTTCAAGAAAATAGAGGCACCTTCTAAATTGCTGATCTGGGGTCACAAAGACGATCAAAGCTCTAATGCACTTAAAGTATTAGCTGAAGGATCGATCAACCCCATTGAATTTGTAGGTCAATATGTTAATAGGAATCTTGCGAACGAAGTTTTCACTAAAGTTGACTGCATAGTAGTACCATCCATCTGGACTGAAAACTCCCCACTTGTAATCCATGAAGCTCAAGCATGTAACATTCCAGTTATAACAGCTGATGCTGGCGGTATGCAAGAATACGTACAACACGAGGTAAATGGATTGTTATTTAAGCACAGGGATGTTGACTCATTACAAGAGCAAATGCTACATGCTATCAACAATCAAGACATGGTGAAACAACTTGGAAAGCGAGGCTATTTACATGACAAAGATGGCAAGGTTACCGATATCTCTGACCACTGTATTGAACTGATCTCCCTATACAATCAGGTGACAGCCAGTAGGGACTTCTGGAGAATCACTATTGACACCAACCCTGAAGATTGTAATCTGCATTGTATTATGTGCGAAGAACATAGTCCCTACAGTGATTTTATCCCCAAACTTTATAAGGAGACAGGGGTCAAAAGGAGACGAATGAAGTTTCAAACTGTAGAGGAAATCCTTCACCAAGCTGAGCAACTTGGAGTAAAAGAAATCATTCCATCCACAATGGGCGAACCACTCCTTTACAAGGAATTTGATAGAATTTTCGAATTGGCTGCTGAGAAAAACATTAAAATCAACCTCACCACAAATGGGTCTTTCCCAAAAAAGACAGTGCTTGAGTGGGCTAAGCTCATTGTTCCCAATACTACGGACATTAAAATAAGCTGGAATGGGGCAACTGAAGAGGTTGCTAAAAAAGTGATGATAGGAATTGACTTTAACCAAACTGTTGAGAATGTTAAAGAGCTGATCAAATATCGTGATGCGTATCATGCTGAAACAGGATATTTCTGCCGAGTCACTTTTCAGCTCACTTTCATGCAGAATAATATGCATGAACTCGCTGATATCATAAAACTAGCCGCTTCCCTGAATGTTGACAGAGTAAAAGGCCATCAACTCTGGGATCATTTTGATGAAATAAAGGAATTGTCAATGAAGGCCAATACTGACAGTATTATTCAATGGAATAAATATGTAGAATTGGCTTATGAAGCTCAAGAATATTACCGCAAGCCAAACGGAGAAAAAGTTCTTTTAGAAAACATTACTCCGATTTCTGAAAATAAAAACAATGAAGTACCTGAGCATTATGAGTGCCCTTTTTTATCGAAAGAGCTTTGGATCTCTGCCACCGGAAAAATTTCACCGTGCTGTGCTCCAGATAATCTAAGATCCTCATTAGGTGACTTTGGGAATATTAATGATACCACGATTGAAAATGTTCTGAAGAGTTCGAAATATATGGACTTAGTAGAGAACTACAAGTCAAAAACTTTATGTAAATCCTGCAATATGCGCAAAGCACATTAACCCATGAAACAACGTCATACAATTGAAATTTTAAAGAATCTTTTCTCGAAGCTAGACGGACTCAATGCCGCATTACTTTATGGCTCTTTCGCAAGAGGTAATGCCAATACTAATTCAGATATTGACATCAAGTTATTAGTAGAGAATGATTTTGTGAAAACAGCCTTACAAGACGAATTATCCAAGATATTTCAGGATGAAATCATCATTATCTTAAATGTTACATTGAGGAATAAATTGGTCGTTTACTTGCGAGATCACCCAAAGTTAGAATTTGCATTCTGTTCGGAAATCACAGAAATAGAAAGAGATATTAGAGGTTCCGAAATGTCAAGTATTGAAAATGTTATTCTATTCCAGAATAAAAATTATACCGTGGATCTAGATGTAGAATTAAACAGAATCATTTCCCTTGGAAGCAATAGTTCAGATCAGGAAAAAAGAGTAACAGATTTAGTAGATAAATTTTTGTACGAGTTTGAAAGTTGCTCATCAATGCATGGGAGGAGCGATGGCTATCAATTTTATTTCTTTTATAATATAGCGCTTCATGTAGCAATTCAATTACAACAACTTTCAAGAGGAAATGAAAAATTTAATTTCCTCCCTAAAAATCTAATCGTTAATGGCTTATCAAAGGAAGAGCTTAAAGCATTTTATGCCCTAACTGGGACTTTGTTTTTACCTGAAGCAAATAAACAAAAAAGGAAACTTTTGGATTTCTTCTACCCTTCGATAGCCAAACTTTTATCTAAAGAAAAGGCTCAAGTCATCACGCAATTCTGCGAAGAAATATATGAAAGAGATTACTTCTGGAATTTTAGAGATATCGCATCCAATAATGCAAAATTAAAAAGTGGCTTAATCTTCAGAACAGCAACACTTTCCATGTTTCAGAGCGATAAAAGGTTTCAAGAGTTGTTATCAAATAAGGGCATAAAAACCATAATCGATCTGCGAGCAGATCGCGAAATCGCAGAGCTACCATATCATCCTGAATCGCTAACATCCATAAATTATATCCAAACCCAATTTGATCCTTGGAATCAACCAGATTGGTTTAAAAAAGAGCATCATTATGGGACAAATGAGGAAATAGCCTACAGGTATTTTGTAATTGGGTGCCAAGACAAAATCAAGGAAATAATGATGGCTATTTTAAATGAAAAAGAAGGTGCGGTAGCTATTCATTGTTTTGCAGGAAAAGACCGGACAGGTATTGTCATCACACTTCTTCACCTTTTGACCAACACCCCTTTGGATATTGTATTTGTAGATTATTTAGCAAGTGAATCTGATGTGCTCCCTTACCGTTTACAATTGGTTTTGGATTTAATATCCGAACTGGGTGGAATTGAAAAATATTTATTCCAATGCGGCCTGAAAGAGAATCAAATTCAAAATCTAAGGACGAAGCTCCTTCAAGGATGAAAGCAAAAAATGAACTCA
Source organism: Cyclobacteriaceae bacterium (assembly GCA_047632435.1). Classification (GTDB taxonomy): domain Bacteria; phylum Bacteroidota; class Bacteroidia; order Cytophagales; family Cyclobacteriaceae; genus JAMZMI01. The sequence goes on along the minus strand of JBLICU010000158.1, from coordinate 1,860 downwards.
AATCAATGTTTACAGAACATTGGAAATATTTAGCAGTAGCTACAGCGTGTAACCTGAAGCTATTTGATAAAGTTTTTGAAGGTCAAAACAGTCTAGAAAAATTGTGTGAATTAAATGGTTGGCCTTCAAAACCATTGATCTTTCTTTTGACGCACTTGGTTCAGGATCAATACTTGAAGTTAATTAGTGATTCTTACACCCTCTGCGAAAAAGGTGATTTGTTAAGAGAGCAGAATGATGATGGTCTCTACCATGCCTGCTTAAACTGGTCAGGAGAACATTTGGATGCTTGGAGGAAACTGGACTATTCAATCATAAGTGGTGATAGCGCTTTCGAAAATCAATTTCAAACATCTTATTTTAAGTATCTAGAGACTGACCCAACCAAACTTGATCATTATCATCTTGCCATGTACCAATATGCGACCGATGATTATCAGGATCTACCTGACTTAATTGATTTCAATGCTTATCAATCAATTTTGGATGTAGGTGGTGGTTATGGTGCTGCAATAGCTCAAATAAAAAAGAAGTACCCAGAAAGAGAATGCATTTTGTTCGATTTACCAGAGGTCATACAAAATGTTTCTAACACGGGTATTAAGAAAATCGGAGGAGATTTCTTCAATGAGTTTCCTTTACAGGTTAACGCAATGCTTCTATCAAGAATACTCCATGATTGGGACGATGATAATTGCAGACTCATATTACAAAACTGCTTTAAAGCCTTGTACACCGGAGGAACTCTTTTCTTGATCGAAAATTGCACTGATTTGGTGCAGGGTGACTTTTCTCTACTATCTCTCAATATGGTAGCTATGTGTGGAAGCAATGAACGGACTTCTCACGAGTTCATCCAATTATGCAAACAATGCGGCTTTTCCTATCACGGCCAGAAAAAGCTCAACGATTTACAAACAATCCTAATTTTTAATAAATGAACTGGAAGGACATAAAAGTCTCAGAGGACAGCAGGCATTTCACTCATCAAGGGGAGATTCTATTCAACACAAGTTTCCTTGATGTCTTGAAATTTCATGAACCTGGCTTAGCTCCTGTTAAGGATGAAAAAGGAGCATTTCATATTGATGTGAAAGGTAATCCCCTCTACGCTGAGCGCTATTCCAGAACATTTGGATATTACTGCAACAGAGCATCTGTAGTCAACAAGGGTCAGTGGTTTCATTTGGATCAATATGGAATTAGAGTTTACAATCAATCTTATCAGTGGACTGGCAATTATCAGGACGATATATGCACCGTAAGAGAAAATGATAAATACTATCATATTGATCTTAGTGGTACTCGTATTTACAAAGACAATCATAAATATGCGGGTGACTTCAAAGATGGTATTGCTTGTGTAAAAACCACTTCAGGCTTTTTTAGACATGTCCGCAATACTGGTGAATATTTGAACGAATCTGCCTTCCTTGATTTAGGGGTCTTCCACAAAGGATTTGCAACAGCTAGAGATGAAGGAGGTTGGCATCACATTGATTTTTCAGGGAAGGAATTATACAAGAAACGATACTCAACTATAGAGCCATTTTATAACGGGAATGCGCTAGTCACTGATTTTGATATGAGTAAGCATGTCATTGATGAGCGCGGGAAAATCGTTACTGTTATTTAGGTTTTGGTAAAGACTCAATAACCGAAGATTTGACCAGAAATTGATCAAACCCTGAAAAAAGTGACTACTTCGTGATTTTAATAAAAAAATCTCCCCCGGTTCAAATCCTGTAGGATGAGTTTCACCTTTGTTTCACTGAAATGGGTTTATTAAAGTTAACACACTGATATTCATTAGGTTTTAAAACAATATTAAGTCCCTCCGGCTCAACTTTTTGGTTAACA
>JBLICU010000157.1:0-5916 GCA_047632435.1 Cyclobacteriaceae bacterium | reverse complement strand
TTCATTTCGGCGACAGCTATACAATCCTGATTACTTGAAAAAGTACCTAAATCTGACAATACGGAGGCAGAAGCTTCCAAAATATGTTCTCTAGGTATTTTTTTAAATTTTAATTCATTGGCCGCTATAAACTCTCTGGTACCAATAATCCAGCGTATATCAAACTCAGAATAGATTAACTCCAATACATTCTTTCTTCCTTCCACCAAAAAACATCTTTCCAGATTGCGATACTTTTTTATCTTAAGTGATTTGATGAATTTTGACTGATTTTTAGAAACCATTTTGATTAGCAGGGTTTGAAAGTAAAGTTAGTAGTCATCTCTACAATATTCATTCTTTCTTCATGTTTGGGTACCCGTTATTTAAATGATGGTGAATCCATACTGAGAAAACAAAAAATAAAGTCTACGAAAGCTGTCGGTTCGGAGGAGATTGAATCATTGATAATTCAATCGCCCAACACTAGATTATTTGGTCTCCCTCTTACACATCTCGTCTATTTATATGAATGGGGGGATGCCAATTTTGACTCTGTGAACATCACAAAAAAAATAAATAATATTGAATTGGATTACAATTCCAAGATTGCAAATGCCGATAAAAACAAACAAAAAAAGAAGTTGCAATCCAAAAAAATTCGAAAGCTGGAAAAGAAAAACAAAAAACTGAAAGAAGGTAATTTAAGAATGAGGTGGGGAGAACCTTTGGCTGTTTTTGATCCTGTCAAACTAGAAGAGTCAGAAAAAAACTTAAATAATTACCTTTTTACAAATGGATATTTCTCCGGAAAAGTAGATGTTGTAGAATATCTACCAAGCGTGAGAAGCAATAAAGGTAATGCCAAATCGACATGGATTAAAATTAAGATAAATCCGAATAAACCTTCCATCATCGACTCTATGATCTATGATATCAAAGACCCAAAAGTGGAAAACCTTTTTATCAAAAACATACAAGAACAGCTTCTAATTGATAAAAAATACGATCAGGATTTAATATCTCATGAAAGAGACAGAATCTTTGACCTTATGACCAACCATGGTTATTTCGATTTTAAAAGACAATATGTATTATTTGAAGTGGACAGTACCATTCTTGATAATCGTAGGCTAATCATACGAGAAATGATAGCAAATCCGCCAAATCAGAATCATCACAAGATCTTTACTTTGGATTCGGTGATTTTCACGACTAATCCAAATAATTCCTTTATTAGAATAAAAAAACCAAATCAATACAACCAAATCACGTATCAACTCAACAACAATAGGTTCGATGAAAGAGTAATTGATTGGAGAATATTCGTTGCTCAAGATAGTTTATATAATAAAAAATCAACCCTAGAAACGCAGAAACAACTCTCCTATTTGGACATGTTTAAGTTTGTAAACATTACTCATGATACCACAGGCGGGAAATTCATAGCTAATATATTTACAAGTCCACTACAGAAGTATCAGACTTCTATAGAAGGCGGATTTAGTCTTTTGGATCAAGCCAACGGACTTCCCGGGCCTTTTTTTAATTTCAATGCAAAAAACAGGAACATATTCAGAGGACTTGAAATTCTTGAATTTAATGGGATTGCCAGCATTCAGGGTATCACAAGTGTAAATAAAGACAATACTAATTTTATATACTCTCGGTTACAATATGGTGGAGCCTTTACAATGACTTTTCCACAATTCTTATTTCCAGTTAAAGACAGCTATCAAAACAAGATTGGACAATACAATCCCAAAACTAAAATTACTTTCGGAATCAACTTTGAAGATCGATTCTCGGAATATGAGAGAACAACTTTCAATGCATCCATGGGATATTCATGGCAAGTAAGTGACAATTCACAATTCACTTTTCGCCCTCTTAGTATTGGTTACCTCAAAACTCAAATTGATCCAAATGACACAACTTTTCTAAATCAATTAAAATTGATCGAAGAAGCTGGAAATATATCATACGTACGGGCATTCCGCTCTTCATTTTTAAGTAGTTCGCTTATTGCTCTGGACGTTAATTTTAATAACTACGGCATCACTAATCAAAATGCAACCTACCTTCATCTAGATTTGGAATATGGAGGAACAGCTCAAAGCCTTTTTAATCTTATTGATTTGGTTCGAAGAGAAACCAACTTTAAGTATATCAAAACCAATATGGATTTTAGGCAAAATAAAAGGCTGGACAAAAAGACAGCTTTCGCCTATAGAGCGAACCTAGGGATAGCCTACACATTTGGTAAGAGCAATGCCCTACCCTATGAAAAATATTACTTTGCAGGCGGAAGTAACAGCATACGAGCTTGGCAACCTCGAAGACTTGGGCCTGGAAATTATGCAGCATTCAAAACAGACAGCCTAGGCAATGCGACAGACAAGGTAAACTATGACCGTGAGCAGCCTGGCGACATTCTTATCGAATTAAGTGCCGAATTGCGTCGTGATTTTATTGGAATTATAGATTACGCACTTTTTATAGATGCCGGCAACCTCTGGTTGTGGAAAAGTAAAACAATAGAAGATAGCGAAACAACCATCACTAATGGTGGCAATGGTATCTTTAGAATTAATAGCTTCATGAGTGAAATAGCCGTGGCTGCTGGTGCAGGACTAAGGCTAGATTTTTCTTTCTTAGTCTTGAGACTAGATGGTGCATATAAAATCTTTGATCCGGCCAGATCGGAGGGAAATCGCTATGTATTAGATGAATTAAACCTCAGAAACCTAGGGCCAGGTGGCAAAATGAATCTCAATATTGGTATAGGATACCCATTCTAAAATGATTGACAAAAAACAAATATCCATCTGGTTTAAAGAACTTCAATTACGTATCTGCACAAGTTTGGAATCACTTGATCAGGGGTCTCACTTTCAAAAAGACCAGTGGACAAGACCTGAAGGTGGTGGTGGCCTCACTATGGTGATGGAAAATGGCCATATAATTGAAAAAGGTGGAGTCAATTTTTCAGCTGTTTCTGGCCCAACACCTGAGAAAATCCTGAAAGCACTGCAATTGCCAGCACTCGATTTTTTTGCAACTGGCATTTCTATTGTGCTGCATCCAAAAAACCCTTGGATGCCCATCATTCATATGAATGTGAGGTTTTTTGAAATGAGCAATCAAACCTATTGGTTTGGAGGTGGAATCGACCTGACGCCTCACTACATTTCACCTGAAGACGGTGGCTTTATTCATCACCAACTCAAAAATATTTGTGATCAAACAGATCCCACGTATTATCCAAGATTCAAAAAATGGGCAGACGATTATTTCTTCATCAAACATCGCAATGAAACACGTGGTGTAGGTGGTATTTTCTTTGATCGGATCAATGAGCAATCTGAGCAAAAATCCAAAGAAGAATTATGGCAATTTATTCAAAATGTGGGTAATTCATTTGTTTCTATCTACAGCCACTATATATCTAAATATGGAAATAAACCTTATAATGAGGCCCATACAGACTGGCAAAAATTAAGGAGAGGCAGGTACGTGGAGTTTAATCTTGTTTGGGATAAAGGAACACAATTTGGACTGGATACAAATGGCCGGACGGAATCAATTTTGATGAGTCTGCCACCGGATACTTCCTGGAAATACAATCACCAACCTGATGTGGGTTCAATGGAAGAAGAAACAATGCAATGGCTGAAAAAAGACATTGATTGGCTCAAATATTCAATCAAACCTGATTAAGCGTCATCATGAAACTCTCCTTGTAGGAAGCACCAACCGGGATCATTTTATCACCTATGGAAACGTTGAAGTCTTCCATGTAATTGACACGATTTCTATTAATGATGAATGATCTATGTATTCTACTAAATGAACTAACAGGAAGCTTTTTCTCGATACCCTTCATAGTATGGTGCACAATGTACTTACCTTTTGTGGTATTGAATATCACATAATCCGCCAATGCTTCTACAAATATCAAATCAACATATGGGATGCGAACGAACTTAGAATCTGATTTTACATAAATGTGGTTCTCCTTTTCGGCAAATTTGAGCTCCTTTTCTCGAAGGTCAATGGCCTTTTTTACTGCTTTCAAAAAACGACCGTACTCAATAGGTTTCACCAAATAATCAAGTACATTTTCATCAAGCTCAAAAGCCTCAATGGCATAATTCTTATTGGAAGTAATGAAAATGATTGGATATGAGTTTTGTAATGCCTGAGCCAACTCCATACCTGTAAGTTCAGGCATTTCAATATCCATAAAAACAAGATCAACATCATGGTTTTTCTCATTCAAAAGTACATTTGAGGCTTCTACAGCACTTTGAAATTCGTAAACTAGATTAAGTACCTCGGTTTTTTCAATGAAATTTTTGATCATAAGACGTGACATCTCATCATCATCTACTAACATGCAATTCAAGATCATTTCAACGCAGATTTAATGAATAATTGCTTAATGTACTTACCGATAATATCAAATTCAATATTTACGGTAGTAGTTTTTACAAATTGATGGAAATTAGTGTGTTCGTAAGTGTAAGGAATGATAGCCACGTCAAAAAATCCAGGTTGAATATTGAAGCAAGTCAAACTTACTCCGTTGATACATACGCTCCCCTTTTCAACCATGATTTCATCTGTAGAAGGTAGCTTCAAGGTATATAACCAACTTCCATTTTGATCCTGAATATCCACAACTTCTGCCGTGGTATCGACATGTCCTTGAACGATATGACCGTCAAAACGGCCATTGACAGGCATGCATCGCTCCAAGTTAACCTTACTGCCAATCTCCAAATTTCCTAAATTACTTTTGGAAAGCGTTTCAGCAATGGCCGTAACCCAATGCGCCCCATCATCAATTTTTGTAACTGTGAGACATACACCATTGTGACTCACACTTTGATCCACACTCAGCTCATGGCTTAATGGAGATTTGAATTTAAAATTGAGATTGGTGCCATCAGCAATTTTTTCATTTAATTCGCCAACGGTCTCCACTATTCCGGTAAACATGTATCAATTTTGATTGAGTGTTCCACTAATTTTAAGTCACCACAATAATAGGCATTTGAAAGATACCTACAAGCACAAAGGAATGAGAAAGCTACTGGTAAAAGTGGTAGCTGAGCAGGGAATAATAGATCATCGTGTGCTGGACGCTTTGATGAAAATTCCACGCCATTTTTTCTTTGATCCTATATTTGAAAGACATGCCTATGAAGACAAAGCATTTCCTATAGGCTCAGGCCAAACGATCTCACAACCCTATACAGTTGCATTTCAGACTGAGCTTCTGGAAATCAAAAAAGGAGATAAAATTTTGGAAATTGGCACTGGCTCTGGATACCAGGCCGCCGTTCTGTTAGAACTCGGCGCAGAAGTTTTTACCATAGAATATCAAAAGACACTCTACGAAAAAACTAAACTTTTTCTACCAAAGTTGGGCTACAATGCTCACTTCTTTTTTGGTGATGGCTCCAAAGGCATGCCGCAACATGCACCGTATGATGGTATCATCGTTACTGCTGGCGCACCTACTGTGCCTAATGATTTACTGAAACAATTAAAGGTGGGTGGTAGATTGATAATACCTGTCGGCGATGGCCAATCTCAAACTATGATGAAACTAACGCTACAGGACAAAAACAAGGTTTTGAAAAAGGAATATAAACAGTTCAGGTTTGTACCTTTACTGGGTGAAAAAGGATGGAAATAGGCATGAGTAAAAAATCAAAATTGTGTTCTGAGTCAAATGTCACCATGACGGAGCTGGTGCTTCCCAACGATACCAACACGCTTAATAATCTAATGGGCGGACGGTTGATGCACTGGATGGATATTGTCTCTGCCATAGCCGCTCAGAGGCATTCAAACAGAATCGTAGTAACTGCATCTGTTGATAATATCAGTTTTACCAAACCCATCCGGTTGGGGAATGTGATTACA
>JBLICU010000156.1:0-5942 GCA_047632435.1 Cyclobacteriaceae bacterium | reverse complement strand
TCCTTTTCGATCGAGTTTGATCAGTTTATTGTGATTGCTGTTGATGAATCTCACAGCGCCGCAAGTGGTTGCAGCATAGATGCATCAGTAGGATTGATCAGAAATATTGAAACCCAATTTGGCTTGAGTTTGCTTGATAGTACGAAGGTGGCAGTTTTAAAAAATGAAAAAATCAATATTTACCCGTTTAATGCCATCAAAGCAAATGTGGTAAATGGTGAAATTGATCCCGACTCAATTATATTTAATAATACTGTTCAAACTCTTGGTCAGTGGAAAACGGATTGGCAGCAAACTGCAAAAAGTAGCTGGATAGGTAGATTTTTTGGCTAATGGTAAGTTCGGCTCTCTTTGTTATCCTTCCAATAATCAATAATGAGTAAATTCGGTTTTCATTCAATGAATTGATTGTAGATGAAGCAGCTTGCTATCCTTTTGTTTTTGATATTATTATTACAATCCTGTTCGCAACAAATCGCTAAGCGAAGTTTCGAAAAAGGTGAGTTTGATCGTGCCATCGAATTGTATAAAAAAGGGATGGAAGAAGGCGATCCTATCCGAAACTTTCAAATAGCAGAATCCTATCGAAAATCAAATAGGCTGAAGGAAGCAGCTCGATATTATGCCGCAGCGGAAAAGAATGGCTCAAAGGAACCGTCCCTCGCATATTATTATGCCCGCTCATTGAAAGCCAATGAACAATACGATGAAGCTGAGCGAGTACTCAATGGCTATGTCGCAAAACCAGCCGGGGAAAAGAAATTCAAAGACTTGGCACAATATGAATTGGATAACCTTCAAAACTTGGATGTCATCATCGAACAAACCAATTATTATAGAATAAAGAACTTGGAAGGTCTAAATACGCCAAGAGCTGAATACTCACCAGTGTATCTCGACGGACTTTTGTATTTCACATCTAACAGAAATAGCGAAAGGATTTATTTGGTAACAGGGACGCCTTTCACGGACATATACACTGTTCAAACTCAAGGAGCCAATGTCAATATCCGAACCCTGGCTTTACTCGACCCGATGATCAATCATGATGATACCAACGAAGGATCTATTGCCATTTCGCCAGATGGAACTTCGATCATTTTTGCAAAAGGAAATTCTGGAAAAGCAACTGGCAATACTGAGGTGAATTTGTATTTCACTAGATTCAGAAATGGGCAGTGGTCAGACCCACGTCCGTTGAGTATCAATGATCCCGAGTCGTGGGATTCTACACCAGCACTGACTCCTGATGGGGGTACCTTGTATTTTTCCTCAACACGTGAAGGTGGATTTGGAGGAGCGGATATCTATTCTGTCCAACTCAATAGAAGAGGAAGATGGGTAGATATTAAAAATCTTGGACCACAAATCAACACACCTGGCGATGAGGTTTTCCCAAATGTTTCTGCCGATGGAAATCTGTATTTCTCTTCAGATGGACATCCAGGCTTTGGAAATCTGGATCTTTTTGTAGCTAAAAGAGAAAGAGGCAAGATCAATGTTGAAAACCTGGGTCAGCCGATGAACTCTCATTCAGATGACTTTGGTCTGTACCAATTTGATCTGTCGCGTGGATTTTTTACTTCCAACAGACCCGGAGGTAAAGGAGATGATGACATTTATACTTATGTGAATGATGATCCTGATCTGAAAATCATCAATTATTATTTGGAAGGTGTGACAGTAACCAAAGATGATGGTGGTAGTGAAATCATTTTACCAAACACCAAAGTGGCTTTGCATGCGGAAAATGGAGAAGTTGTTGGTGAGTCCTTTACCGGTGAAGATGGCGCCTTTAAATTCAGGGTTTATACCGAAGAGAATTACAACATCATAGGGGAAAAAACGGATTATTTTACAACCAGAATTAATTTTTCTACTGTCGGCAAGTCGGTGGACAGAAGCACATTGGCCGAGTTTATTACCAATGTGACCTTTGAATCCAAGATTCCTATGGAGCGAATCGTTTTGGAGAAATCCATGGTTTTAAACAACATCTATTATGATTTGGATAAGGCTGATATCCGACCTGATGCTGCGATTGTTCTGGACAGTTTGGTTGGTCTGATGAACGATAACCCTGAAATATATGTAGAGCTGGGGTCACATACAGATGCACGTGCCGAGGATGTTTACAATATGAATTTGTCAATCAGACGTGCCAGATCTGCGGTTCAATACATGATAAAAAATGGAGTTAGTCCGGAGCGGATCACCGCCAAGGGTTATGGCGAGACCCAATTGATTGTTAAAAATGCTCAAATGGAGGAGGAACATCAGAAAAATAGAAGAACAGAATTCAAGGTATTGAGATACAATCCAGCCGAGAATGAAGATCATTTGCCTTCTGATCAGGAATTTGATGAATATGATAGATTCTTTGATGAATAGGCTGGTCTTCTTTATGCCATTTCCATAATCAATAGCGAAGCAATTATTTAGATTTGCGCCCATGAGTGATCGATATGCGCAGCGGGGAGTGTCCGCAACCAAAGACGAAGTACATGCTGCTATCAAAAACATTGATAAAGGCTTATTCCCTCAGGCATTTTGCAAAATAGTTCCGGATTTGCTTACCAAGGATGACGCCTTTTGTAATATCATGCATGCGGATGGAGCCGGCACTAAGTCATCGTTGGCCTATATGTATTGGAAAGAGACTGGCGACATGTCCGTTTGGAGGGGAATAGCTCAAGATGCGGTGATCATGAATACGGACGACCTGCTGTGTGTGGGCTGTACAGAAAATATCCTTTTGTCTTCCACTATCGGTAGAAACAAAAATCTGATTCCAGGAGAAGTAATTGCAGCGATCATTAATGGCACGGAGGAGGTACTTCAGATGCTTCGTGATCAGGGCATGGATATCATCTCAACAGGTGGTGAAACGGCTGATGTTGGTGACCTTGTTAGAACGTTGATCGTAGACAGTACCGTTACTGCAAGAATGAAAAGGTCTGACGTGATCAGCAATGATCGCATCCGTCCAGGCGATGTGATAGTTGGGATGGCTTCTTACGGTCAGTCCACATACGAGACTTCATACAATGGCGGAATGGGCAGCAATGGACTCACCTCTGCGCGACATGACGTCTTTGATAAAATATATCGCGATAAATATCCTGAGGCTTACGATCCCGGTGTGAATAGAGATCTTATATTTTCAGGGAGTAAACTGCTGACTGATTCGGTCGAAAATAGTCCTCTGGATGCAGGAAAACTTGTATTGTCGCCAACAAGAACCTATGCACCTGTCGTCAAAAAATTATTGTCGGAGCTATCCGGAAATATCCATGGGATGGTTCACTGCAGTGGGGGAGCACAGACCAAAGTGCTTCACTTCATCAATAATTTGAAAGTGATAAAAGACAACCTTTTTGAAGTGCCGCCACTTTTCAAGTTAATTCAAGAGGAAAGTGGAACAGATTGGAGAGAAATGTATCAGGTTTTTAACATGGGTCATCGGTTCGAAGTTTACTTGCCAGAACAATATGCGCAGGTGGCCATCGATATTTCTAAGTCTTTCAACATTGATGCTAAAATTGTAGGTCATGTTGAGTCTGCTCAAAAGAAGGAAGTAGAAATTACCACTGATCAAGGCACTTATAATTACTTCTGAATAGTATATCTACATGCTACCAATTACGACCCTGGAAAATGAAATAGTTCGGTTAAGTCCGCTGAAATCTGGTGATTGGAAGCTGCTAACTGCATTTATAGGCGAAGAATCACTTTGGGCCGCATTTCCACATGATTTAAGTGGTGAAGGTGTCTTTGAAAAATGGATGGAGGAGCGTGTGGAGTTAAGCAAAGAAGGCACATGGTATCCGTTTTTGGTCACAGAAAAAAAAACAAATCAGAGCGTAGGCTTGAGTTGCTATCTGAATATTGATGAACCAAATTTGGTTATAGAAATAGGCGGAACCTGGTACGCCAAACCATTTCAGGGAACGGCCGTCAACCCAAACAGCAAATTGCTTTTAATGACTTATGTGTTTGAAGTCTTGGGGTATGAGCGATTGGAATTTAAAACGGACGCACTCAATTCCCGTTCTAGAAGTGCGATTTTAAAGCTTGGGGCTAAATTGGATGGCATCTTGCGGAGCAATAGAATTGTGCAAAATGGCAGGCGCAGAGACACTGTCTATTACAGCATTTTGAAATCAGAATGGCCGGAAATTAAATTAAAGTTAGAAGAGCGACTATCTCAATTTATATGATTGTTTCGAAACCAAAATCAAACACGTCGATGGCCCTAGGGGTTTTTCTCGTTTTGATTTTTTTAACTTTTTTCTTTCTTTTCAATTCCCTCCTTACCTCGCCTGATTATTTCATTCTTAAACTGATCCTGACTCCTGTGGTACTGGTGATAGGATTACTTGTTTTCGGTAAGTTTTTGAATAGCCTCAAAGTCGTTTCCCTTGGGAAAGATAAAATGGAAGTTTTATTTCTCATTTCGCGGATGCGTGTGTCCATTCCTGTGAATGAAATCCTTGGCTGGCGCGAAGAAGTGGTCAAAACGAAAAACAGTGAATTTCGAGAAGTAAAAATCCTTTACGGAAAAAAGAAAATCCTCAAACTCTCCAACAAGGAAAATACGGAATATGACAAGGTGGTTAATTACCTTAAGCAAAAGGTCAAAATCAAAAAGAGAACATAAAAAAACCTCCTTGAGGAGGTTTAGATTTTGAAGGTAAAAAGGGCTTATAGCGAGCCGAAAAGAGAATTACCTGGGCTTTTTGTGTCATCGCTTCTAAGAAATTCCTGAACACTTTTGATGAGCTCTGATTCATCTATGGTTGCATCATTATTCAAATCCATTATATCAAAGGCGATTCTTGCTTTTGCTTCAGACAAACCGAGACAAGACATGAACTGATAATACTCTGTGAATTCTATAGTACCACTCAGGTCTTCATCCATAAGTGCGAATACTCCTTTAACCATTTTATTTACATAACTATTGTACCAAGCGTCATCACAGTTAATGACTTTTGCATCCGTGAATTTCAACCATTCCTCAAGATTGGCACGGTTTGGATGGAGCCCATCCACATATTGACTCAAGTCTGTCCAAACCATCTCCATTGCTTCCTGAATACGCTTATAATCTTCGGTTCCCGTGGCGATATTTCTTACTTTTGAAAGTCTTTTACCTATCTGCACCCAATCTTCTGGCTCCATGAAGCCATTGTGGTCTACATCAATAAGATTGAAAAAGTGAATTTGTTTTTGTTTTTGAAGCGCAGTTAGCATAATTAGAGTGCATTTAATTTTGAGAAGGAAAGTTAGTAGAATGCGTCCTCAATATGATCAACTTTTTGACCAATGATTGAAACTATATCAAAACGAATATCTTTCATCCAGTTGATGGCATAGATATAATGTTCCGCCGTACTGATTATCAGTTTTTGTTGTGCGCTTGAAACGAATGTTTCCGGCTCGCCGTAATTGTTTCCCTTTCGTGATTTCACTTCTACAAAAATCAACAACTCATTTTTCATCATGCCGATGATATCAATTTCGCCGTGACTGTGTCGGTAGTTCCTTTCCACAATTTCAAATCCCTTTTTCTTCAGGTAAGAAACCGCCAAATCTTCTCCATATTTGCCTTTGGCTTTGTTGTCCATAATTAAAAATACTAAAAAACATTTTTAATAAATAGCGGGTGGGTGAAATTTCTATTTGAACTTCCCTACTACAATGGTTGTTTCCTGATGTAATGATTTGTAAAAAGGCTTGTTAATTTCAAAAGCCGCATGATTAAAAAGCAGTTGTTCCCAATAACCGATCACCACACTTGTGGTAGTATTTATGATTCTTCACGATGAATAAAAAAACACGTTTCATACACTTGGGAACTAAAGATTATCAGGAAGCCTGGGATTATCAGGAAAATCTTTTTGCCCGGGTAGTTGAAGTGAAAATAGCGAATAGGAAAA
>JBLICU010000155.1:0-6064 GCA_047632435.1 Cyclobacteriaceae bacterium | reverse complement strand
AAGACCATCGGTCAGCATTGCCAAATCCGTATGATCAAGACCTTTTCTTTCACTTGATAATTTCAGCTGATCCATTTGATCCTGGAAGATCGACTTTGAATCGTAAAGTAAACGTCCAATTAATGTGCTCTTCCCGTCATCAACACTCCCTGCCGTGGTGAAACGTAGGAGTTCCATGTCTAAATAGGCGTTCGGTGTTTGGCTTTTGGCTTTTGTTTCGGGATTTGGCCTTAGATTTTGATCCTTCGCCGATAAATCTTGGGGATTAGTTTTTTTCATTGCTTTTTTTGACTTTAATCTTCACTTTGACTTTGACTATAACCTTGACTTTTACTTTAACCTTTACTTTGACTTTATATTTGACTACAACATTAGCTTTTTAGTCGTGTTGCATTGAGTCTATCAAGTTACTCTATGTTTTTTATGCTTTTAATCAACCCTGACAGTTGTTTGGCTATGACATTGGACTTTTCAATTAAATGATCATAATCTACTTCACTCAAATATTTAAGATTCTTAGAAATGACCAATTGGGTTTTGACTTCAAATGTAGACCCCAATGAAAATTCTAGAAATCTGGCAAAATCCTTTTCCGACGACCTACCGCAACCTTCTGCAATATTCGATGGTATCGAAACAGAAGCTCTTCTAAGTTGATTTGTAATCCCAAATTTTTCAATATCAGGAAAACTCTTGGTTATCAAATAAATCTCAGTAGAAAATTCAACCGCAGAATTCCAAACATCATATTTATTATAATCTCTCAATTCAGTTATTCAGTCAATTGATAAAATTTTATTTAACATCAAAAATACCCTTGCCTTTTCCTATCCTCCATTGAAGTTTCTGAACGTTTGTCGTCTTCTCTGTTTCCTCTTTCTGTTTGTCTTGCAGCGGCTACTTCTTCAACAATCTTTTCAAGTGTATCTGCCACAGACTCATCACCGCCCGTTATCGTAATATCTCCCAAAGTTCTGAATCTGATCATTTTGGTTACTACTTCTTCTTTGGGATCTATTTGTATGTGATCTGATACGGGGAGCCATGTATTGCTCCTTCTTATTACCTGACGTTCATGTGCAAAATACAAAGATGGAATTGGAATATTGTCCATCAAAATGTATTGCCAAACATCCATTTCAGTCCAGTTACTTAACGGGAATATTCTAAAATGCTCTCCATGATGGTATTTACCATTAAAGATATTCCAAAGCTCCGGTCTTTGGTTTTTGGGGTCCCATTGCCCAAATTCATCCCTATGAGAAAAGAATCTTTCTTTGGCTCTTGCCTTCTCTTCATCTCTTCGGGCCCCACCTATACAAGCATCAAACTTATTCTTCTCAATGGTATCCAGGAGTGTTACGGTTTGAATCGCATTTCTATTTGCATTTCTTCCCTTTTCTTCTGCTGCAGATCCGTCATCAATTGATCCTTGTACAGAACCGACTATCAACTTTGCACCTAGTTCTTCAACCAAATTGTCTCTAAACAACATTGTTTCAGGAAAATTATGGCCGGTATCAATATGAACCAAAGGAAATGGAATTTTAGCTGGATGAAATGCCTTCCGTGCCAAATGTGTAACCACAATAGAGTCTTTACCCCCTGAGAACAAAATTGCGGGGTTTTCAAATTGTGCGAAAACCTCACGAAGGATGTAAATGGACTCTGCTTCTAATTCCCTAAGGTGAGTTAGATTATAGCTGCTCATGCTATTTTAATTTTGATAGTAAATGATCAATAATTTCTTTCAGTGATTCTTGTACCGATTTACCTGCTGTTTCAATGTGAATATCAGGATTATCTGGTCGTTCAAATGGGGAGTCAATTCCTGTGAAATTGGGAATTTTACCAGCTCTAGCTTTCGCATAAAGTCCTTTCACATCTCGCTGTTCACATATTTCTATTGGTGTATCTATGAAAACTTCAACAAAGTATTCAGAACCTACCAAGTCCCTGGCTGTCTGACGATCTTCTTTGAATGGTGAAATAAAGGCCGTCATCACGACCAATCCCGCATCAACGAATAGCTTTGATACCTCCGATATTCTTCGAATATTCTCTCTTCGCCCTTCATCTCCAAAGTCTAAATCCTTATTCAAACCAGAGCGAACATTATCTCCATCAAGAATATAGGTGTTAAAATCCTGATTGTATAGGAACGTCTCCAGTGCGCTGGCCAATGTTGATTTACCAGATCCGGAAAGACCTGTAAACCATATCAATTTTGGTTGATAGCCATTTTTGCGAATTCTATCAGCCAGCTTGATATTATGATTGTGGGGAATGATGTTTTCTTTGTACTCCACCGTTGATTTGATTTTTACGACCTCAAAAGTGGTCAATTTTCGAATCTTTAGAGCCGCGAATCTACTAAATTCAAAGCTAATAATCCTTTGACATCAAATATTACCGAAACCAGATTACGTATTTGTTTCCAATCGTATGATTTGAACTCTGTATGTCCCACTGCCAAAATCACTGCCTGGTAGTCTTCAAAAGCAATTTTCTCCGTCATAGGAATGCCATATTCCTCAAAAACCTCAGTTGTATCAGCATTAGGATCGTGTACATCAACACCCAATCCATAACTTTTTAACTCCTTATAGATATCAACAACCTTTGTATTCCTTACGTCAGGGCAATTTTCCTTGAAAGTGAATCCAAGTATTAAAATTTTGGTTTTGGAATTCATCTGCTTTTTCTGTGAAAGCAACTTGATTGTTTTTTGTGCAATGTGAGCCCCCATATTGTCATTGATCTTTCTTCCAGATAAAATGACCTGTGGTTGATACCCAAGTTCTTCCGATTTATAGGTGAGATAATATGGATCCACTCCTATGCAATGACCACCCACTAATCCAGGGCTAAATTTTAGAAAATTCCATTTTGTACCAGCAGCCTCAAGTACTTCGAGAGTATCTATTCCCATTTTTTCAAATATCAGTGAAAGCTCATTGACGAAAGCGATGTTAATATCTCTTTGAGAATTTTCTATCACTTTAGCAGCCTCTGCTACTTTGATGCTGGATGCCAAATAAGTTCCTGCAGTAATAAAGGAAGCATAAAATGCATTGACGATTTTAGCAGATTCTGGTGTGCTCCCACTGGTGACTTTCAATATATTTGTTAACCTGTGTTCCTTGTCTCCGGGATTGATTCTTTCTGGCGAATAGCCAACAAAAAAATCCTGATTGAATTTTAAACCACTTCCTTTTTCTAATATTGGGACACAAAATTCCTCGGTGCAACCTGGGAAAACGGTGGATTCATAAACCACAATATCACCATCTGAAAGAAAAGGTGCAATTGTAGCAGAGGCGGAGGCCAGTGGTCTTAAATCTGGCTTTTTATTGCTATCGCAAGGGGTGGGAACAGTGACAATATAAAAATTAGCTGATGCTAAATGTGCAGGATCATTGGAAAATGACAGGTTTAAAGATTCGGAAAACTCAGAAGTTTCAACTTCTCGTGTCTTATCCAAACCTGATTTTAATTCCTCAATCCTTTTTGCATTGATGTCAAATCCTAATGTTGCATAATATTTTCCAGCCTCAACTGCCAGAGGCAACCCAACATACCCAAGTCCAATAATTGCAACCTTATATTCCATAACTTTTATGGCTTACCTCATTTGATGATATAAATTCAATTTTATTTCTTAAAAACCTTTTCTTTGAAATATTCCAAAGTAGGTTTTAATCCTTCAGCACGTGTATATTTTGGTTCCCATCCCAATATTTTTTTGGCTAAAGTAATATCCGGTTTTCGCTGCTTTGGATCATCTCTTGGAAGATCCTGATACAGGATCTTGGATTTACTTCCGGTGATTCGCAGAATTTCCTCACCAAATTCGTTGATTGTGATCTCTTGTGGGTTTCCGATATTCACGGGATGTGGATAGTCAGATAGCAATAATCTATAAATTCCCTCCACTAAGTCATCCACATAAGTAAATGATCTGGTCTGAGAGCCATCTCCAAATGCTGTCAAAGGTTCTCCTCTCAACGCTTGAGAAATAAATGCAGGAAGTACACGACCATCATCCAATCGCATTCGTGGGCCAAACGTATTAAATATCCTTACAATTCTGGTTTCCAATCCGTGAAAGGTATGATATGCCATGGTCAAAGCTTCTTGAAACCTCTTGGCTTCATCATAAACTCCTCTGGGTCCGACTGGATTTACATTTCCCCAATATTCTTCCGTTTGAGGATGTACCAATGGATCCCCATAGACTTCAGATGTAGATGCGATTAGCATCCGTGCTCCTTTGGCTTTCGCTAAACCGAGGCAGTTCAAAGTACCCAATGAACCCACCTTCATAGTCTGAATGGGCATTTTTAGATAATCAATAGGGCTCGCAGGTGAGGCGAAATGAAGGATATAAGCCAGATCACCTGGTACATGTACAAATTTCGAAACATCATGATGAAAGAATTCGAAATCCTTCTCTTTAAACAGGTGCTCAATGTTGGCTAAATCCCCAGTAATCAGGTTATCCATAGCCACTACATGATAACCCTCCTTAAGAAATCTGTCACATAAATGAGAACCTAAGAATCCGGCTCCACCAGTAATTAGTACCTTCTTTTTCATTTTTTTACGGTTCTACGTCCGATGCTGTAATATTCAAAACCTAGCTCCTCCATTTGAGCTAAATCATAAAGATTTCTACCATCAAAAATTACTTGATTTTTCAATAAGCTCTTAACACGATCAAAATCTGGGGTACGGAATACTGGCCATTCGGTCATGATCATCAAGGCATCTGAATCTTGTATCGCATCGTATTCATCACTGGCGAAATAAATCTTATCTCCAAATATGCCTTTTACATTTTCCATGGCCTCCGGATCATAAACCTTTACTTTAGCACCAAGGCTAAGAAGTTTAGTGATATTTTCTAAAGCGGGCGCCTCCCTGATATCATCGGTATATGGTTTGAACGCCAGTCCCCAAACGGCAATGGTTTTACCTTTTAGATCATTATTAAAATACGCTTTTAATGGATCGATCATTTTTTCCTTCTGGATACTATTCACTTCCATGACAGCATTCAAAATTTTAAAATCATAGTTAGCCTGCGAAGCTGATTTGGCAAGTGCTTGCACGTCTTTAGGAAAACAGCTTCCACCATAACCAATCCCCGCAAACAAAAATCTTCGCCCAATCCTTGAGTCAGTCCCAACTCCTTTTCTAACCATATCCACATCCGCGCCCATCAATTCACAGATGTTGGCAATCTCATTCATAAATGTGATTTTAGTTGCGAGAAATGAATTCGCTGCGTATTTGGTCAACTCAGCAGATTTTACATCCATAAATATGATTGGATTGCCTTGTCTGACAAATGGTGCATAAAGTTTGTCCATCACCTTCATCGCTCGTTCAGATGCCGCACCGATAACCACGCGATCAGGCTTCATAAAATCATCGACAGCAACCCCTTCTCTCAAAAATTCCGGATTTGACACAACATCAAAATCAACTTTTGCCCCCTTGGCTATTGCCGCTGTAACTTTATCTGCTGTTCCAACTGGCACGGTGCTTTTATCAACAATGACTGCATATTCTTTTAATAAAGGACCCAGATCATCTGCTACTTTCAAGACATATTTCAAATCAGCACTCCCATCCTCCCCAGGAGGGGTAGGCAATGCCAAAAAGATAATCTTTGCTCCTTCTATTCCTGCTTTTAAATCTGTGGTGAATTCCAGTCTACCCTGGCGGATATTTCTTTCAAATAACATTTCTAGACCAGGTTCATAGATAGTCACCTGTCCATTATTCAATTTATTGACTTTATTTACGTCAATATCCACACAGGTCACATGATTACCTGTTTCTGCAAAACAGGTACCTGTTACAAGGCCGACATAGCCAGTTCCTACCACAGCAATTTTCATCTTTTTATAACTTTATATATGGTTGATCTAAATCTTTGTTTGAAATAATTGGAATAGTATTCAATTCCCAATCAATATTTAACATTGGATCGTCGTAGCGTATGCCGCTTTCATTTGAAGGAGAATAAAAATTATCAACTGCGTAATGAAATATT
>JBLICU010000154.1:0-6172 GCA_047632435.1 Cyclobacteriaceae bacterium | reverse complement strand
CATCCGCTTCTAGAAAATTGTTTGCTTTGAATGCGGCTACAGGAAAGAAAGTATGGCAATTTGATGCGGACAAAGATTCGGTATTGTCTGGCGGTGTAAGCAGAGGGTTGGTTTATTGGGAAGATGAAAAAGATAGTCGACTGTTCTATGGAACAGGGCAATACCTCTTTGCGATAGATTCTTCTTCGGGAAAATTGATTGAAGGTTTTGGTGATGGCGGCAAGATTGACTTGAAAAAGAACCTAGATAGAAATGTTGAAAAGAACATTTATACCCTCAATACCCCGGGTATAATTTATAACGATCTCTACATTGTGGGAGGAAGACTTTCTGAAGGTGCAGGGCATATTCCAGGGCATATAAGGGCATATGATGTAAGGACAGGGAAAATGAAATGGATTTTTCATACCATTCCGCATCCGGGGGAATATGGTTATGAAACATGGCCTAAAGATGCCTACCTAAAAAGTGGAGGCGCAAATAGCTGGGCGGGTTTTAGTTTGGATCAAGAAAGAGGAATAGTCTACGCACCTACGGGTTCTGCTTCGTTTGATTTTTATGGTGGTGATAGAATTGGAGAGAATTTATTCGCCAATTGTATCATTGCTTTGGAAGCCAACACAGGAAAGAGAATATGGCACTATCAGACGATTCATCATGATATGTGGGATCGGGATTTGCCTTCCCCACCCAACTTGTTGACCATAGATAAGGATGGAGAGAAAATAGATGTGGTGGCTCAAATCACCAAATCAGGTTATTTATTCGTATTGAATAGAGATACTGGAGAGCCAATTTACCCCATTGAAGAAAGGCCTGTTGCTAAAAGCACCTTGGATGGAGAGGAGGCTTGGCCCACCCAACCTTTTCCTACTGTTTACCCGCCTTTTTCCAGAACAAATATTACAGAAGATGATTTGGCCATGAGGTCCGAAGAAGCCAAAGCTGACGCTCGTCGCGTTTGGGAGAATAATTCAGTAGGAGAAAACTTCTTGCCACCATCGGTCGACGGAACAGTTATTTTCCCTGGTTTTGATGGAGGTGGAGAATGGGGTGGAGCTGCTATAGATCCAAGTACAAACACTATTTTTGTGAACTCTAATGAAGTTTCTTGGCATCTTGACCTTACACCAAATGAGATGTCTACTCTCGGAAATAATGTATACAAAACCAATTGCCAGAATTGCCATGGCTCAGATTTGAAAGGATCTGAAATGTTTGGTAAGGTTCCGGAACTGACCAATGTGGCCAATACATTATCCAGAGCAGAGATAATAGATCGGATTAAGAATGGGAAAGGAGTAATGCCTCCGTTTAAGATGCTTTCTGATAAGGAAATCAATTCAGTTGTAGACTTTTTGAGTGGAACCGAAACTGATACAACTAAAGTAAAGGCTAAAGAATCTTGGCCTTATCCCTATTATTTCAATGGATATAAAAAACACTATGCAGAAGATGGTTTGCCGATTATCAAACCACCTTGGGGCCAACTAACTGCAGTTGATTTGAACTCTGCTAAGATCAAGTGGCAGATTCCATTTGGAAACATTGACTCATTGAATATCCCTGGCTTTCCTATTACCGGTACTGAAAACTATGGAGGCCCAGTAGCCACATCGAGCGGTGTACTATTTATAGCCGCAACCACTGACAAGAAAATGAGAGCTTTTGATCAGGAAACTGGCAAACAACTCTGGGAAGCTGACCTACCTGCGCCAGGATACGCCACCCCAGCTACTTACTCGGTAGATGGAAAGCAGTATGTGGTTATTGCATGCGGAGGCGGTAAGCTAGGCTCTAAATCGGGAGATAGTTATGTGGCTTTTTCCCTGCCTTAATCATATAAAATGAAGCGTATGATTTTTCAAATATGGAGGGTATGTCATTGTATTGTTGTGATATCAATGGCTCTATTATTTATTACTTCCTGTAATAATTCTAACAAGGAAGAATCCAATCAACCACCAAATATTGTCATTATTCTCACCGATGATCAAGGGTGGGGTGATCTGGGTATAAGTGGTAACACCAATATCAGCACGCCCAATATCGATCAACTAGCAAACGAAGGGGTAATCTTTGATCGGTTTTATGTGAGCCCTGTATGTTCTCCGACCAGAGCGGAATTACTCACAGGAAGATACCACGTTCGTGGAGGCGTATATAGCACTGGTGGAGGTGGGGAAAGATTGGACCTAGATGAAACTACCATAGCAGATATATTCAAAGAAGCGGGATATAAAACTGGTGCCTTTGGCAAGTGGCACAATGGAATGCAATACCCGTACCACCCAAATGCCAGAGGGTTTGATGAATACTACGGTTTTTGTTCAGGCCACTGGGGAAACTACTTTGATCCAATGTTGGAGCACAATGGCAAATTGGTAAAAGGAGCCGGCTTTATAATCGATGATTTTACCAATAAGGCGCTAGAGTTTATTGACAAAAACAAAGAAGACCCGTTCTTGGTTTACCTTCCTTACAACACCCCGCATAGCCCCATGCAGGTACCTGATGAATGGTGGGATAAATATAAAAATAAAGATTTAGTCAAATTCTCAGCCAACACAGACAAAGAGGATGTTCAGTTCACCAAAGCGGCATTGGCCATGTGTGAAAATATCGATTGGAATGTAGGTAGACTGACTTCTAAGTTGACGGAGCTGGGGTTAGACGACAACACTATCGTAATATACCTCTCTGACAATGGCCCCAATAGTTGGAGGTGGAATGATGAAATGAAAGGAAGAAAGGGTTCTACTGATGAAGGTGGGGTAAGGTCGCCCTTAATTATGAAGTGGAAAGGACAGTTCGATTCAGGTAAGACTGTTGCCCAAATAGCGTCTGTCAGAGATTTGTTGCCAACGTTTACTGATCTTGCAAATTTGAAACCTGTATTAAAGAATAAGTTGGATGGCGTAAGCTTGAAACCACTGCTTTTTGATGTTGAAAGTGAATGGGAAGACCAGGTTATTATCAATAACTGGAAAAAGAAAACAAGCGTTCGTACCCAGCAGTTTTTATTAGGTCATGAAAACAAGTTGTTTGATATGATCAACGACCCAAATCAGACAAATGATATTTCCAAAGACCACATAGAAGAAATGGCGAAGCTCATGCAGACCAAAAATGACTGGCAGCAACAAGTGTATTCAGAATTGCCTGAAAAGGATACGCGAACATTCTCATTAGGACATCCTGATGCTGAATACACCCAAATTCCAGCAAGAGATGGTGTGGCTCACGGAAACATCAAAAGGTCAAATCGTTGGCCAAATTGCTCCTTCTTTACCAATTGGTTGAGTACTGAAGATCAAATCACTTGGGAGGTAGAAGTGCTTGAAGGTGGACAATTTGAAGTTGAACTTTATTATTCCTGTGGTGAAGAAAATGTTGGGTCTGTGATTGAATTATCATTTGGAGATAACAAGCTTCAAAAGGAAATCAGTGAATCTCATGATCCTCGGTTGACTGGAATGGAAAACGACAAAATAGTGAGGCAGGAGTCTTATGTAAAGGATTTCAAGCCTTTGAATATGGGATTGATTGATTTGAAGAAAGGAAAAGGACAATTGGTATTAAAGGCATTGGATATTCCTGGTTCCGAAGTGATAGACTTTAGGTTGATGATGTTCAGAAGAGTAGATGCAAAACATAATTATAAATAGTTCTACTTTATGAAATTGAAAATTTCCGCCTCCGTCTTGCACTCTTACAGGCAGGAAAAGAAGTTGTTGTTTGTGAGGACACAAACAACGGCGCTCGCGCCTAACTTCGAAAAGTAGAAATAGAAGTGATGAATAAAACTTCTTCGAAAATAATCAATGCTTGGTGTCTGTATGATTGGGCCAACTCGGTCTATTTATTGGTCATTACTTCTACCATTTTTCCGGTCTATTTCAATGGAGTATCCCAAGCGGCTTTCAATTCTGATATAGTAGTATTCTTTGGTTATGAGATTATCAATACTGTCCTCTATTCCTATTCAATCTCCATATCATTTTTAATTGTTGCTGCGCTATCACCCTTGTTATCAGGAATTGCGGACTCTAGTGGTCGGAAGAAGTATTTCCTCAAGTTTTTCACTTATCTAGGATCCCTTTCGTCTGTATTACTTTTCGCCTTTGATGGTCACAACATTGAATTCGGAATAATATGTTCGGTATTGGCAAGCATAGGCTATTCAGGGAGTTTGGTTTTCTATAACGCTTACCTGCCTGATATCACAAGTGCTGAAAACTATGATTCAATAAGCGCAAGAGGCTATTCTTTCGGATATATTGGAAGCGTACTTCTTTTGGTAGTCAGTCTATTGCTTATAGAAAACTTCGAGACGCTAGGCTTTAGCTCTGAACTCCAAGCAGTAAAACTATCCTTCCTGTTGGTTGGGGTTTGGTGGTTTGGGTTTGCTCAGGTAAGTTTTTATTACTTGCCCAAGGATCAATACAAAGTGTATGAACTGACCAAAACAATTTCTAAGGGATATCAAGAGATAGCCAAGGTGTGGAATCAGCTCAAAGAACTGAAGGTTATGAAATACTACTTGGTCTCCTTTTTCTTCTATAGCGCGGGCGTTCAAACGGTCATGTTTTTGGCTGCTACTTTTGGAGACAAAGAATTAAAAATGGAATCGTCTAAGCTTATTGCTACCGTGCTGGTAATTCAACTGGTGGCTATTTTGGGTGCATATGCTTTCGCATGGATATCAAAAAAATATAGCAACAAGACCTCCATTATGTCTATGCTTATTATTTGGATTGGCGTATGTGTCTATGCTTATTTACTACAAACCGAAAATCAATTTTACCTATTGGCTTCTATTGTAGGTTTTATAATGGGAGGCATCCAATCTATGTCTCGGTCTACGTTTTCGAAGCTCATTCCAGCTGGAAGTGTAGACAATACTTCTTTTTTCAGCTTCTATGATGTCACTGAGAAATTATCAATTGTCATGGGTACTTTTTCTTATGGACTCATCGAACAGTTGACAGGGTCAATGAGAAACAGTACGTTGGTATTAGGGGGCTTTTTTATTGTTGGGATTGGGTTGCTGTTTCTTTCAGGGTTAGATGCTAAAAAAAAATCATGTGAAGTCAAGTGATTGTTTACTGATAAATTTATTTGGTCGTGGATAGCCATCTCTTACCACGGTGCTTTTGCCCGTGGACTTGGTACTTCAAGAAAGCAGGGCTTGAGCCATAAAATTCCTTTAGGTTCTTGGCTAAAGTCAATATTATATCTTTGAGTCACCACGGATTAAAGCGCCGTGGTAATTCATATAAACCAGGTATATCAGAAAATTTTACACAAAAAGATAATTAGGAGCCGATATTCATTGGTCAACTTGATGCTAGTCGAACCTTAAGTGTTTCACCGAATCTCCCGAATTATACAGTTCTAACAGCGCATCAATACCGATTTCTAGGTGTCTTTGTACATAACCTGAAGTCACTTTTTCGTCGCTCTCATCAGTTTTTACTCCATGCGGAATCATTGGATTGTCAGATACCAATAGTAAAGCTCCCCTAGGGATTTCGTTTACAAAACCTACAGTAAAGATGGTGGCTGTTTCCATGTCTACTCCAATTGCTCTTGCTGTTCTCAGGTATTTTTTGAAGGCTTTGTCATGTTCCCAAACCCTTCTATTGGTCGTCATAATGGTACCCGTCCAATAGTCCATTTCGTGTTTTTTAATCATAGATGAAACGGCTCGTTGTAAACGGAAGGAGGGAAGCGCAGGAATTTCTATTGGTAAGTAGTCGTTGCTAGTTCCTTCGCCACGAATGGCTGCTATCGGAAGAATGAGATCACCCAGTTGCACTTTCTTTTTTAGTCCACCACATTTGCCTAAAAATAGCACTGCTTTTGGTCGAATAGCCGCTAATAAATCCATTATTGTGGCAGCTACAGCACTGCCCATTCCGAAATTGATGATGGTGATGTTGTTTGCTGTTGCCGAGCTCATGGGCTTGTCTTTCCCCTGAATTTCCACACCAAATTTCTCAGCAAACAATTCTACATAAATGCTAAAATTGGTGAGTAATATGTACTCAGAAAAGTCTCCAAGGGCTACTCCTGTATAGCGTGGCAACCAGTTTTCAACAATCTCTTTTTTTGTCTTCATTTATCTTATTTTTTATTGTGGTAGGCAGCAGGCATGAATTGGTTAAAG
>JBLICU010000153.1:0-6217 GCA_047632435.1 Cyclobacteriaceae bacterium | reverse complement strand
TCTTTAAGATCCTGAAAGTTTCCACTTTATTTTCGGTCGGAATCTCACTATTTTTAGTGATCGCCTGATCGTATAATTCCTCATACTTTGTTCTCCTGTCTTTCTCGGATAGCTCCCCCGATAACTCATCATTGATATTCTGAGAGTCGTATTGCTCAATTCTCAAATCAAAAACGCTTAGTTCTCCTGATATGATTGCCGTAGATAAGTCTAATCCTGAATCGAAGTTTGTCCCTCTAAAAATGATCAGCTTTGATATAAGAGTATAAGTGAACAGAACATTTTGCTCAAAAGTAGCAGCCGAGAAAACCGTAGTACCCAAGAAATCTGTTTTCAGAAAGGTTGTCTTGTTATAAAAAGTACACCGCCAAAAATCGGCAAGGTCTTCAAATCTTGTGTTATCGAACTTAACTATCCCTTTAAAATGACACTCTCTAAACCGAACTTTTCCGTTCAGCTTTGAGTCATCTGCACAAAATGATTCATAGAAGTAACAATTCTCAAAAGTGAGATGGTCATAAAAATCATTTAAATCAACTTCTTTAAAGAACTTGCAATTTGCAAAGTGTATTTCCGCTTTATCTGGCGAAAATTTAATAGTCTCATCACTAGGAGAACGACCATCGTTGAATCTAGGAAATTTGATCCTCTCATTAAAAGAATTGCTATTCCGATGAACAGAGAGCAATTCATGTATCGTGTCATCATCCTCTTCTATCATACAAACATCTGCTGCAATAGCCCTTTTTTAAACTGCTGGGTATTTTCTAGCTGGGTGCTGACCAGCTTTATTTTGTTTAATAATTCTTTTAAAAGCCCCTTCATTGCTTTGTTATTTTCCTAATCTTGGAGAGTGGTTCTCTACATATATCAACCAGTTGAATTATCTGTTGGGCGGTGGTTTCGACTAGTTCGCGTCGATGTTGCTGATTAAATAGCTTTTCTCTTTCTTCCGTTTTTCCAAAACTCAAAATGTATTTGTAGTATGCCCAATTTACATTGCTTTTAAAGTCTTCAAACCACTTGATCTCTGATAATTGTTTAATCAGATCTTCCCTTACCCAAATGTCTTTGTGAGCATAGACCCCAAAATAAGCATCATTCCATGGTATTTTCGTATTGCCTTCTAGCACGATCATGATATCGTTCCAATCTTGAAACGAAACGGTAAACTTTGACCATTTGACAGTAAGGTCATCAGCAATGTTGATGATAGCTTTCTCTCCTAAACGCTCGGTGAGTACTTGTTTCAGTTCTTCGAGAAACTTGTTGGTGTAGTGGAGTTCAACTTGCCAAAGGTTGTCGGTCACGAACTTTGCAGCGGAATAATTTTTCCCAATCAATTCATATACTTCTTGTTCCATGGCGTTATCCGTTAATTGATTTGTGAGTTTTTTAATTAAAATGATGTATTGTCGAATGGTCTCTCTGAGAATGGGCTGCTCTGCGGCTTCTTTCATACATGAGTGAAGCCACTTTGTAATAGTGCTTTGATAGGAGATACAATGAAAATCAACGCCTTCTTTAAGCTCCCCTTTGCTATCTTCTGAGGGTGTGTTTCCATCTAGCGTGAGGTAAAACACTGTGTTTTTGTTACTGACGTTTACATATCGCTCTATTTGTGCAGATTGGTCTCCTGCATAGATTTTGTTTTCTATGGCAATCGAATTTCCCTTTGTATCCTTGATAAATATATCGATTCGACCACCTGTTTTTGCTTCATAATCAATGGCACCAACATGTTCTTCTAGCGTGACCGTAGCGGAGTTGATGTCAAATTCGTCTTCAAAACTTATGAATTTTAAAAAGAGCTTGAGAAAGATATTTTCAAACTGGTGTGACCCCTTTGGGTCTAGTAATTCACCTAAAAAGGCAGAATGTGTTGCATTTTCCTTTGACTCCATTTTCAGGATGGAGAATATATTGAAGTGCTCACCCTTCAATCTTTTAATCTCTTGCTGATGTTGAAATATGCGATTTACATCAGTGAGTAATTGGTTTATATTATTTATTTCCATATCACACAAACATCTGCTGTAAAAGTCCTTTTTTAAACCCTTGCGTTTTTTCTAGCTGGGTGCTGACTAGCTTGATTTTATCATCTATCGCACTGAGGAAATTGGCGATTTGGGTTTGTTCTTCATGGCAAGGAATTGAAATGTTGATTTTTCCCAAATCAGTTGGATTTATTGCTGGGTAACTTGTTCCCGTACACCTTTCGAGAACATTATTTACAAATTCTTCCGTATGGATAAGCTGGAAAATAAAGGAGGCGTTTCTCTTAACTCTCAATTGAGCATATCCAGTTGAAGCAACATAATTACCATCGCTTTTGAAGTGATAATTATTCATTTGATAAGGCCTAACCATTTGGTATAGAACATCATTTTTTGATAAAATCCTTTGTGCTCTGCTGGGTGCTTCTGACTTATTTATTTGCGTTTCCTTGACCAAGTCCCCTTTATCAACACTTTCTAAGTCTATGTAAATGAAACTTTTAGGCAATGCCGAGTTTTTTGGATTGATCTCAGAAACCTCCCCCAACTTCTTCTCCTCCCAATCAGGATACTTGCCTGCCGAATAGGTAGGATCATTTGGCGTGGGTTTAAACCTAATCTCCCGCGAGAAGATTTTTTGCATCACGCCTTTTTTGTACTGTTCGAGGAGCGTTTTCTTTTCGGTGAGCTGCGCTATTTTGGTGTCTACTGCCGTAAGGAAAGAGGCTATTTTTTGTTGTTCGGGGAGGGTGGGGAGGTAAATAGGAATAGCATTACAATTGTCTTTGTTCATATATGGAACTGCCGTTTTAGTGGCAACTCTATCCATGTACTTTTTCTGTTTCCCTATGCTATAAAGAAGAAACCTATTGTTGGATTTTTCATTAGGTATAAAGGCATGCAATTGTTGGTTAATCACCATGTCTGTTCCGGCAATAGCCGTTAGTCCAAGTTCTCCAACACAAGAAATGATTATTGAATTTTTTGGGACTATTTTAGAGCCAACACTCTTTGCTTCCTCTTTTGAAATTGCCAAACCATTTTTGGAATATAAAACAGTAGAATTATGCTGAATATCAGGGGTGGTAATCCAAGGAATATCTCCATTGAAATCTTGAGGTTTATTTCTCCCCGGAACAATAAAATCACATATTTCACCAACCTTTTTCTTGACCCACTCACCACTAGACTCACGAAATCTCAAACTGGGCTCATTTGTAACAATCATAGATTTATTCGGATTAACAACCTCTTCACCCATTTCGCACCTTTCTTTTTTCGATTACAGCCAAATCCTTCATTGCTTGGAGGTTTGAAATTATTGTGTTGAGCTCCACTTTAAAAATGTCAAATGAAGTGGCGTCTTTCGGTGGTTTTCTGCCAAGAAAAAATTCCTCATGCCATTTGAATTGATCACAGAGCTTTTTAACTCTTTCATCTTCAAACGACGTTTTGAAATTATGCGCAAATTGATTTCGGATTTCTGCTAAATACCCTAAGTCAGTTTTTATTGTTTTTTCAATTAATCCAGAACAGTAAGCAAGATCTACTTTAGCATTCAGTGAGCCTAAAGCTCCCGTATGCTTCAATAACTTTTCAACTGTTTTCGAACCATCAATGAAGAAATTTTCGAGTATTTGATTCATTAAGGTTTCTATGTACGAAACTCCAATAATCACGGTATCTCTTTCATTTGAATTTTGATTGAAATTATTAGAGAAGTCTATCAATTCCTGAATCTCTTCTAAATGTTTATCCAAACTTTTATATGTTGTCATATTAAAACGGTGTTGAGATATTAAGCTGCTGGCAGAAATCTGCGATGGTTTCGTCTGTATTCGCTATTTCTGTTTCCAAGTCTTTGAGTTCTCTACTCACCACTTTCAGATCAATCACCTCTTCCTCCTAAAAGGTGTCCACATAGCGAGGGATGTTGAGGTTGTAGTTGTTTTCCTTTACCTCATCCATAGTCGCCACATAGCTGTATTTATCTATGGTGGTGCGCTCTTGGTAGGTGGTGACTATTTTCTCTATATGCTCTTCGGTGAGTTTGTTTTTGTTGCCATCCTTTTCATAGTCTTTGCTGGCATCTATAAAGAGAATGTCTTCACTATGCACACGGCATTTGCTCAGCACGATAATGCAAGTCGGGATACCAGTACCAAAGAAGATATTGGACGGTAAGCCAATGACGGCATCCAGATAGTTTTGCTTGTTGATAATGTACTCGCGAATAGTAGCCTCGGCTGATCCTCGAAACAATACGCCGTGTGGCAACACACAGGCCATGGTGCCATTTTCGGCCAGTTGGTGAATCATGTGTTGCACAAAGGCAAAATCCGCTGTGCTTGGAGGCGCAAGTCTTCCGTATTGGCTAAAACGTTCGTCGCTCTCGTTGAGCGGATTGTCTTTCCCTTTCCACTTAGCAGAAAAAGGAGGATTGGCCACTATCGCCTCAAATCGTTCCTCAAAATGCTGTGGCTCGACCAGTGTGTCTTCCTGCCTGATATTGAACTTACTAAAATGCACATCGTGCAAGATCATGTTCATACGTGCAAGGTTGTAAGTAGTACGGTTGAGTTCCTGTCCGAAAAATTCCCCAACTTCCACTTCTTTAGCCACACGCAATAGGAGGGAACCCGACCCACAGGTAGGATCATACACGTTTTTGATTCGCTTTTTACCAGAAGTAACCACCTTGGCGAGTATTTTGGATACTTGCTGTGGCGTGTAAAACTCCCCAGCTTTTTTCCCAGCACCGCTCGCAAACTGCCCAATGAGGTATTCGTACGCATCGCCCAGCACATCACTATCTATGTCTTCCAGTGCAAAGTCGATTTTGTCTAAGTGAGACAGCACTTTCGCAATCAGGTTGTTTCGATCATTAGGCGTTCTGCCTAATTTCATGCTACTCAAGTTGATGTCTTCAAATAGCTTGTTAAATTCCTCTTCGCTATCCGTGCCCATGGTGCTTTGCTCTATACTGTTGAGTATAGCTTCTAGGTCTTCCAGTATGAAATTGCTTTCATTCTCGGTGGTGGCATTGCCTTTGATGGCTATCGAACGGAACAGTTCGTGGGGTCTGAGGTGATAACCCAGTTTTAAGAGAGAATCTTCGCGAATGGCGTCTAAGTCTTCCTGCTCAGTGAGCAGCAGATAATCTTTGATGTCTTCCGTTTCGAGGAGTTTGTTGGCGTATTGGTATTGCTTATCCGATAGGTATTTGAAAAAGATAAACCCAAGGATATAATCCCGAAACTCGTCTGCATCCATTTTGCCACGGAGCTCATTGGCAATATTCCAGAGTTGGGTTTCGAGTAGTTTTTTCTGATCTTCTGACATTGATTGGCGTTAAGCGAAAAATTAGCTTGCCAAGCAATTTAATTCAAGCATTGTTGAATTGGTGATTGATTGCCTAATAAAATTGGGAAAGTGTTAAATAGCTGTGTGTGGTGTTATTGAAATGGTGTTTAAGCTCTCATAATACAATGTGATTGTGTGTGTTTATGGTTTGAGGTGTGTTTATGGTGATCTTAGCTAAAGTGGTAAGTGGTTATTGTTGTTTAGTTTTATTCAAACTAATGTTACATATACCACACACCATTTTAAAAATAGAAATTTTGAATGAAAATTGATATAAAACCAAAAGTAACAAGTGAATTTGAGGGATATGAATACTTAATTCAAATATACAGGCTGGCTGAGGCATCAAGTGATTTAATCATTGAGCTATCATTCAATTATTGCACATGGTTTGAAGCTAATTTGGCAGCTGTTTTGGGAGCAATAGTGGAACTTTTGAATGAATCCGGTAAAAGGGTTTATATCTATCACGTAAATCCAAGGGTGGCCTTGGTTATGAGGAAAAATGGGTTTTTGTGTGGTTTTGGGTATGAGCCAGCATATGATCAGCATGGTACAATTCTTAGATATCAACAGTTCACACCAAAGGATGATGATGATTTTTCCAATTATATTAAAACCGAGCTACTGACCAAACCTGATTTTCCAAAGCATAGTAAAGCTTTAGGTAAAAAAATTAGTGAAAGTATATTTGAACTTTATGAAAATGCCCGCACCCATGGTAGATGCAAGAAAATTCATACTTGCGGCCAGTACTATCCTCAAAAAAGGATTCCACGTCTGGATGTTACTATTGTGGACATGGGTATAACCATAAAAAAAAATGTAAGTACTTTTTTAAACAAAAACTGTAATGG
>JBLICU010000152.1:0-6379 GCA_047632435.1 Cyclobacteriaceae bacterium | reverse complement strand
TACTTGCTGCCGTAGAAAATCTAGGGTCTACTGTGATGATAGTGGCACCTTTGTCAATGGCTTGTGACATTTCCTGCACCTGACCATTGTGCATGTTTTCACCAATATGTGATCCAATCAGCACGAGGCATTTCGTGTCTCGTATATCTGTGCGCTCTGGAGAAAGGACACCTTCTCCAAAAGTTGCATAAAAAGCCACCTCTCTTGGTCCACGGCATTGAGCAAAACTTGGAGCCGTGATATGAGGAGAACCATAAGCCTTGAGCAGATGACCTAAAAACTTGCCACCAGAACCATGGGTAAAAAGTGCCACACACTCAGGGCCATGTTCCTTGCCTATTTTCTTCATTTTGTCCCCTATCACTTTGAAAGCCTCAGGCCAGCTGGCTTGTTTGAAAACTTGCTTCCCGTCTTTTTCTACTCGGATCAGTGGTTGTTTTAAGCGATCTTCATCATAATACATACCAACGCCACCTGTTCCTCTTGGACAAAGCCGGCCATTACAATGTGGATCCTCAGCATGGCCTTCTATCTTCCAGATATCGCCATCTTCATTTTTGGTTACCAGCCAGCACATTTCCAAAAACACACTTCACAGTAAGTAGGCGTTCGTTCGAAAGCAGCATTAGGTATTGCATTATTGAGAATGGCACCATCCACCCAGCTTACAGCAGTACTTGCCAACGCCACTGTGCCGAGACCTGCTCCAGATATTTTAATAAAATCGCGCCTATTAGTTTTCATTATCGGATGTGGCATTTTTATTTTGAAGTGAAGCTAGTATCCGATTCTCAAGTGATATATGACTTAGGTTAACAGTGATTATGAGATTGGTAATAGTGGGAAAATGAAGTCAAAACAGTTCAAATTGAATTGATGTCGCTTGCGCACATTCTTTCAATAGTATTCCAGATTCAACATGGGATTCAATCATGTGAACTTAAATCTTCTGGATTTATGTAGAAAATGAAAAGTCTGTTAATCGAATTTTGAGCGATTTGTCTATTTATTTCTGATTCGGACATATCCAGATAGACTTCAATAAATCGATCAGCAATGGAACATCAACGACCAATATTTTGTCTGATTTGAACCAAAAACCAATTAATAGCTATCCAAAAACCAACTTCAATCATCATAGGATTGAAGTCCTGCTAAACTTGATTGTTTTCTGAATCCGTTCTGTATTTAAGCTGAAGTCCGTGAAGAAAATTGCGAAGAAATTGATCTTTGCACTCTCGGTATTGGCTTTGAGTTGGTTTGCGGAATATGGCACTTAGTTCATGTTTGCTGATCGGGAGATCAGCTTTATCCATGATATCTAATATTTCATCATCTTTTAAATTGAGCGCAATTTTCAGCTTTCTAAAGACAATGTTGTTATTGAGGCTTTTCTCATTTATTGGCTGTTCACCATCCTTCTTACCTCTTTTTTTGATAATCAATCCGTTCAGGAATGCAGCCAGATCTTTATCATAAAGTGGTTTTTGATCAGGATTGTCATCTTTTTTGAGCCAATCACTGATTGCT
This sequence comes from Cyclobacteriaceae bacterium, assembly GCA_047632435.1. Classification (GTDB taxonomy): domain Bacteria; phylum Bacteroidota; class Bacteroidia; order Cytophagales; family Cyclobacteriaceae; genus JAMZMI01. Next base: position 4,849 of record JBLICU010000152.1, on the reverse strand, counting down.
GCTCTTGAAACTTCAAGTTGACCAAGACCAAAAAGAGCAATCATTTTTGAATCTTCGAAATCAAAAGTGTATCTAATCCTCCTTAAAATATCGTTGTTGTTCATTGCTCGATGATTACCAGAATGCTAATCTAGCAACCTTAGCCCTAATGAACCGATAACTCACAAATCTAATCGCGTCAGAATCAGTTTCTTGGTTTTATTTTTTTCTCCATTGCCCAGAGATCAATCAATGTGAGAATACCTGGCAAAGACATGGCACAACCAAGAAATGTAGTAAGTAGTGATATAAATAAAACATTTTGAGTTGTGAAAATCCAAAACCCAAAGGCGATAAATCCTAAACCCAAGATTGAAATGATTGAATTTATGATTTGAAATTTTCTAATATTTTCCATTTTTAACACGTTTATACTTAACAAAATGACGAAAAAGATTAAACATTGTCAATAACATGCATGAATTATTACAATCATTCTTTTTAGGCATGTAAATATTACTACTATGTCAAAACCAGTTTGAAAATCAACGTCAGTTTTAGCATTTCAGTACACCATAGTTCTCGGAAATTTTCTATTTAGTCCTACTTTACCAACTAAAAACAAAATCGATCATTTAAGTCCGAACACTAAAGAGTGCAATTTGTTTTCTGATTTCTCTCTTTTGGGTGTAAACGCCCATGCAAGGGTAAAAAATCAGAAAATCTTTAAACTATCTAAAAAATGATAAAGTAGGTGTGACACATTAATGAATCAAAATCGGAATTTTGAGAATTTATTCAGATTGGCCAATTTCAGAATTGATTCGCTTTAGTAACTCATTGTTAATACAGTTTCCGATATTTGTGAGACCTTAATTATGCTCTTAAAAAGAAAGCTTTTCGGCATATTGTTTCTTTTGATCCTCATTGCTCCTGCAATGCTGACATACTCATGGCTACAATACAAAAGGCATCAAGTAAAACGAACGGTCAAGTGGGATTTAATCGGGCTAACAAGCGTCAATGATTTGGAATTAATTAAAGTGGCCAAACATGAGGTTGACACAAAGCTGAGATGGGAGCATTCAAAAGAATTTGAATATGAAGGTGAAATGTATGATGTCGTTAACACTGAAACTCGAGGTGATACTATCTACTATGTGTGTTGGTGGGATCATGAGGAAACTAAACTGAACAGACAACTCAAATTGCTATTGGCAATGGCACTCAACCAAGACACTCAACAAAAGGAAAAACAAATTCAATTCTATATTTTCTTAAAATCCCTTTATTATCAGGCAAATGATAATTGGAATGTTGCCTATTTGCAAAATAAATCAACCAGCAACGATCATTATCTGGTCGATTTCCAATCAAGAAAAACTCCTCCACCTACACCACCTCCACTTTTTGCTTAATCCAGTTTCGGATCACCATTCATCTCAGAATTTATCTTGAGATCATATTTCCCATGCCTACTGCAGGCATTGACGAATTACGATTAAATATTAAGCAATGAAGACCACTTTTTTATTGTGGATATGGTTTGTTGGTATAGGTACGGCCTATTCCCAAACGATTACCATCAAGGACATGGAAACAAAAAAACCGATCTCAGGAGTGACTATCTTCACAGACGACAGTGGCAACTTTGCCGTTTCGAACGCTCATGGACAAGCAGAAATCCGACGATTAAGAGGTTCTGATAAAATACAAATAAGGTCCCTCGGTTATAAAGAGTTGATCAAAACCTATGCTGAATTGGTGGCGGACGGATTTACGATCTTGATGGAAACCTCGAATCTCAATTTGGACGAGGTGGTTGTATCTGGCACTCGATGGCAACAGGTCTCTGGAGACATCCCTGCTAAAATTATCGCTATCTCAGCCGAGCAAGTTGCCTTTCAAAATCCACAAACCGCAGCTGACTTACTCACTATTTCAGGCAAAGTATATGTTCAAAAAAGCCAACAAGGTGGTGGTAGCCCGATCATTCGCGGATTTGCAGCCAATCGATTGCTTTATACCATTGATGGTGTGCGCATGAATACGGCAATCTTCCGCGGTGGCAACATTCAAAACGTTATTTCACTCGATCCATTTGCAATGGATAAAACAGAAGTACTTTTTGGGCCGGGATCTGTCATTTATGGAAGTGATGCTATTGGCGGAGTGATGAGTTTTCACACCCTTACTCCGCATTTTTCGCTCAATGAAAAACCATTGATTACCGGAAAAGCTATATCTCGCTACTCAACTGCGAACAAAGAAAAAACAGGACACTTTGATATAAATGTAGGTTGGGAAAAATGGGCACTGGTTACTAGTTTCAGCACCAATGATTTTGATCATTTGCGACAAGGCAGTCATGGTTCTGATGAATATCTGAAACCGTACCATGTAGAGCGAAAAGACGATGTGGATCAGGTTGTTTCACAAGCGGATCCATTGTTGCAAATTCCGTCAGCCTATTCTCAAATAAATATGATGCAAAAGGTGCGATTTCAACCCAATGAAAATTGGAACTTCCAATATGGATTCCATTACTCTGCAACGTCGACTTATGGTAGATATGATAGACATAATCGCACTAAAGATGGTACAGCCCGATACGCAGAATGGAATTATGGCCCACAAAAATGGATGATGAATAACTTAAACATTAGCCACAATCACTCCACTTTATTGTATGATCAAATGTCAATCAGATTAGCGCTTCAGTCCTTTGAAGAATCCAGAATCGACAGAACGCTAAATAATAATAGTAGAAATACGCAAGCAGAAAATGTTCAGGCATACTCTATGAACATTGATTTCTTGAAATCAAATTTGGGTAAGAATAAACTCTTTTATGGTTTTGAATATGTGCTGAATGACATAACATCCACTGGGAAAATTACTGATATTTCAAATGGCATGGATACCACAGGTCCTGCCAGATATCCTCAAGCGACATGGAATTCGATTGCAGTTTATCTCAATAATGAATATCGTATTTCCAAAAAGATGAATCTACAGGCAGGTTTGCGATACAATCAGTTTATGATAGACGCCCAATTTGACAATAGCTTTTATCCCTTTTCATTTACAAATGCGAATATTAACAATGGTGCGATCACTGGTAGTCTTGGGGTTGTTTATCGTCCATCAGAAAGTTGGGTCATCAGTTCCAATTTTGGAACGGCCTTCCGCTCACCCAATGTAGATGATATAGGAAAAGTCTTTGACTCTGAACCTGGAGCGGTGACTGTTCCAAATAGGAATCTTCAGGCAGAATATGCTTACAACATCGACTTAGGAATTGCTAAAGTTTTTAATGAAAGTATCAAGCTGGATATCACAGCCTACTATACTCTATTGAAAAATGCACTTGTTCGTAGAAATTTTAAACTGAACGATCAAGACAGCATAATTTATGATGGGATTTTGAGTCAGGTTCAGGCCATTCAAAATGCAGCGACGGCTAATGTATACGGACTTCAAGGCGGTCTGGAAGTGAAATTAACTCATGGATTTACATTTTCATCTGACTTAAACTATCAATTTGGTGAAGAAGAACTCGATGATGGAACGACGAGTGCATCCAGACATGCCGTACCATTTTTTGGAACTACAAGGTTAATTTTTCATGCCAAAAAGTGGAACATGCAAGTATATAGCTCCTTTCAAGGAATGAGAAAGTTTGAAGACTTGGCGGTTGAAGAACAAAGCAAGGATGAAATTTATGCCAAGGATAAAAATGGGAATAATTATTCACCAGCATGGTACACTATCAATTTCAAGGCTTTTTATCAGTTGAGCGATTTGATATCCATATCAACTGGACTTGAAAACATGACCGATCAACGATACCGTGCTTACAGTTCGGGTATTTCGGCTCCAGGAAGAAATTTTATTCTTTCGCTGAAAGCCAATTTCTAAGATCGCTTGGAATTATTATTATCTAAACCTAGAGGAGTCATTTTACCAGCCGTGTCTTGATTAGTTTTGCCCAATAGTTATCTGATTTATAAGAAATAACCATTAGAATGCCGCCCGAGCTGCCAGGGAACGGATAAACGATTAAACAAAGTCAATTACCAAAAGCCAATACAAAACACATCCTTATGAGATTTTTATTAATTATTTTGAGCGCATTCATCTTATCATGTTATCCCAAAATTCAAATCGAAGGGTTCGAACCTGAAGCTTGGAATAAGCCATTTGAAACATGTGAGGATAGTAAAGAAGCACTCGCTAATTTAATTATTAGTCAGCAGGAAAAACTATTAGGAGAAGGTCAGGCCGAAATAAAACAACTTTTAGGTCAGCCGTCGGAACATGAGCTTTACCGCCGAAATCAAAAGTTTTTTTTCTATTTCCTTACTCCTGGCGATACCTGTGAAAATGTAATTTCTCAAACCAAATTAAGTATCAAATTCGATGCGATTGATAGAGCAAAGGAATTGATGATTGAATTAGTTGATAATTGACAATTGAGAATGGGGAATGGGGAATGGTAAGTTGAAAACTGAAAGTTTAAAGTTTAAAATTTAAAGTTTAAGCCTGAAACTGAAAACTGAAAATCGAGAATGGATAATGGATAATGGAAAGTTGGTCCCAGTTTGGGGATAACACATCAACACATTAATAAACGATCAATGATTGAATCTCCGAATTATATTTTTTCAATACTTCATTTCCATTTAGAAATCCAAGTTCGATGATGAAGGAGTAGCCGGCTATGATGCCTCCAGCTTTTAATACCAACTCAGAAGCCGCAGCGGCAGAACCTCCGGTCGCTAGCAGATCGTCGTGAATCATTATTTTTTGACCTTTGCATATCGCATCAATGTGCATTTCTATCTCGGCAGAGCCATACTCAAGATCA
>JBLICU010000151.1:0-6383 GCA_047632435.1 Cyclobacteriaceae bacterium | reverse complement strand
AGCTCCTGCCCAGGAAGTAGCATTCGCATCGAATTTTGATTCCTTAAATATTTGAGCCGCTAAAAGTCTCCAGTCCCAACCTAGATCAGTGGCGTATTTCTTTATAATATCGTCATAGGGACTCAATTCATCTGAGGAAAGTGAATAGTATTCACTAGTGGCTCGGCGCAACGAAGATTTGGTACTCTTGAAATATTTGTCATAAATGACATAATAATCTGCAGTTTTCTTCATTTGACCAATCCAAGTATTCAGTGATGCTAAAAAATTTGGCCCATTTTTTCTAACCCCCCATGCAATTTGTTGCTTAACACTCAGTGGTGTCTTCACATCAAGGTTTGCATAGTAGGCGGCATTTACCAAAGCGACATCCTCATCTGACACGGTGAGATCAATTTGCCCGTCGGCCACTTTTCTAATAAGTCCCTCTGTTTCAACTGAGGGATCATCTTCAATTATCATAATATCTCCGCCAATTTCATTTGAAAGATTTTCCATTCGTTCAAAGTAGGATGAATGATGACGTACATAAACCACCTTACCTATTAGGTCAACAGGCTCGCGAATCATGGTTTTTTCGATTTCATGAAGTTTTAAATCTCGCCAATTATCTGGTTTTCTTTGAACCAAAACCGACCGGACCAGATGATGATAATCAGTAAATGCAATTCGTTTCTTTCTTTCCTTGGTAACAGTCAGATTATAAGCCAAAATATCTCCTTCGCCTTCATTGAGTTTTTTAAACCCCTCCTCAAGATCAACAGTGATATTCATCCGCAACTCTACACCGATTTCTTTAGCATAGAGCTGCAAAAGCTCATACTCATAGCCCATCGTTCTGCCTTTATAGAGAAATAACCCTGTAGAACTATTATCAATAATGGCCACTAAATATCCTCTTTCCTTGATGGCTTCAAGATCAAAATCCACTACAACTTCATCGGGCAGATTTCCATCCCTATTTTTTGTGGAATTGGAAGTGCAGGACAGCATTAATAGCGTCAAAAGTGAGCAGGCTATCTGCAGGGAGCCAGATTTAATGGGGGTTAGTCTCATTCAGGTTCATATTAACAATAATTATTGAAATTTCAATAAAATGCAATACGAGAATGTCTAATTAAACCAATAAATGAAAGTGGTGATCATGTTTAAAATACGGAATCTTAGACGGTAACTTCCTCTTTTTGTAGGAGTTTGATTGCGGCTTCATAAATGGCAGGGGCATCAAAACCACATTCCTTGTGCAATTCCGGCTGCTCACCATGTTCCACTATCCTATCAGGAATGCCTAATCTTACAATTTGTGCACTATATTGATTGTCGGCCATAAATTCTAAAATGGCAGAGCCAAATCCCCCGATTATAGTGCCGTCTTCAACAGTAATCACTTTGGTGTGATTTTTAAATATTTCGTGAAGGAGTTTTTCATCCAATGGCTTTACAAATCTCATGTCGTAATGAGCCGCTTCTATTTCATCAGAAGCTAACTTTTCACATACTTCCGTTGCGTAATTTCCAATGTGACCGATGGTAAGTATGGCCAGGTCTTTTCCCGATTTCAATTTTCGGCCTGTGCCTGTTTTCACAAGATTAAAAGGTGTTTTCCATTCCGGCATTACGCCAGAACCTCTTGGATACCGGATGGTGAACGGACCTCCAGAATGTTTAGAAGCAGAATACATCAAATTACGTAATTCCTCTTCATTCATAGGAGCAGAAACGACCATATTGGGCAAACATCTCATATATGAAATGTCGTATGCACCATGATGAGTAGGCCCATCTGCACCAGCAAGTCCTGCTCTATCAAGACAAAAGATCACTGGCAACTTCTGAATACACACATCATGTATCACCTGATCATAGGCGCGCTGCATGAATGTGCTATAAATATTACAGAAAGGGATCATGCCTTGTGTGGCCATTCCTGCTGAAAAAGTAACTGCATGCTGCTCGGCAATACCTACATCAAAAGCACGATCAGGCATCTCCTTCATCATGATGTTCATAGATGAGCCTGATGGCATAGCAGGTGTTATCCCTACAATCCTTTCATTTTCTTTAGCCAATTCAACCAAAGAATGACCAAATACATCCTGATATTTAGGTGCTTGTGGCTTTTCCCAAACAGTCTTATAAATCTCACCTGAAATCTTATCGAAGGTTCCTGGTGCATGCCACTTGGTCTGATTTTCTTCGGCAGGTTTATAACCCTTGCCTTTCATTGTGACACAATGCAAGATTTTTGGCCCTGGTATTTTTTTCAAATCACTGAGCACCTGTACCAGATGATTTACGTCATGACCATCTACTGGCCCGAAATATCTCAGATTCAAGGACTCGAAAAGATTGCTTTGTTTAAGCAAAAATGACTTTACGCTATATTCCACACTGGCAACAATCTCTCTGGCATTTGGGCCAAATTTGCTGATTTTTCCAAGGATTTTCCATATGTCATCCCGGAATCTGTTGAAGGTCTGCGAGGTGGTAATGTCTGTTAAATAATCCTTCAGGGCGCCCACATTGGGATCAATGGACATGCAATTGTCATTGAGGATTATCAGAATATTTTTATTGGAATCGCCTGCATGATTCATTGCTTCAAAAGCCTGACCCCCAGTCATAGCTCCATCACCAATTATTGCAATATGATGGCGGTCTTTTTCATTCTTCAAATCTGACGAAAAAGCCATTCCCAGTGCCGCAGATATGGATGTTGATGAATGCCCAACTCCAAAGGAATCATATTCGCTTTCTGATCTTTTCGGAAAACCTGAAAGGCCTCCATGAAGTCTGTTTGTATGAAATTGGGATCTTCTTCCTGTCAGTATTTTGTGACCATAAGCCTGATGTCCTACATCCCAAATGATTTGATCATAAGGTGATTGAAAAACATAGTGCAAGGCAGTTGTCAATTCAACAACCCCAAGACTGGCACCAAAATGCCCACCATAAATAGAGACGTGATCAATGATATAATTTCTCAATTCTTCACAAACCTGCGCAAGTTTTGTTTCGTCCAGCTTTTTGAGATCAGCAGGCGAATCAATTTTAGAAAGTAGGGCTCCAGGTTTAATCTTCATTTCAGAATAGTGTGGGTACTCTTAAACCCAAGCTATGAATAATTGTTTTGCAGTTTGATGTTTACATCCAACAATGTGCAAATTTAGATTTAATTTGCGACTTCTCACAAGTCAAAAAAAAGACCCAAATAAGGCATTTTGGAAACCGCCGCTGATAAAATTTTTGAGATTCACTTGCCTCTTTTCGAAGGGCCATTCGACTTGCTTTTGTTCTTCATTGAAAGAGACGAATTAGATATATACGATATTCCTATTTCGAAAATAACCTCTGATTTTCTCGAATACATCCACAAGCTAGAGTTTATGAATGTGGAAGTAGCCAGCGAATTTATTCTTGTGGCTGCCACGCTGATGCGTATCAAATCAAAAATGCTGCTGCCGCGTCCGGTTCTTGATGAAGGAGGCAATGAAATAGACCCAAGGGAGGAACTGATTAAACATTTGCTTGAGTACAAAAGGTACAAATCCATCATTGTGGAACTTTCTAAAATGGAATCTGACCGCCTCAACATGGAGCAAAGAGGAAACCTAATGGGTGAGATCAAAAATCTTTCTCAAAATGTGGATGTCGAAGCTGAGATGGAAGACCTGGATCTGTATAGGATGATGAAGGTTTTTCAAAAAGTAATGAAAAAGTTCGAATATGAACAAAGTAAACCTACACATCAAGTGGTGCAATACCCCTACACCATCTCAGGTCAGAAGGATTACATCATTCAACGGTTGATTGCCAGAGCGGATCGTAAAATCTCGTTTGTTGATATTGTACAGGAAAAACCAGAAAAAATCGTGGTGATATTCAACTTTCTCGCCATTCTAGAACTGTTGCAATTGGCTGAAATATCGCTAATTATTGGAGATGGGTTCAATAATTTTTGGATAGAAAAAAGTTAAGACTGCAAAAAAAGAATTTACAGCCTTAAACATGTCGCCGTTAAAAAAATTAAAATTTTTCAAGATCAGAGAAGAAATATGAACCTTCAATAAGTGCATTTTCATCTGAATCCGATCCATGAACAGCATTTTTCTCAATAGATTTTGCAAATAATTTTCTAACAGTACCATCCGCTGCATCTGCTGGATTAGTTGCTCCGATAAACTTCCTAAAATCCAGTACGGCATTTTCTTTGGACAAAATAATTGCAATGATGGGTCCAGAGGACATATAATTTACCAGATCATTGAAAAATGGTCTCTCCTTATGTACTGCATAAAATCCTCCCGCTTTCTCCGCTGATAATCTCGTAAGTTTCATGGCCTTGATGCCAAAGTCCGCATCCTCGATCATTTTAATAATTGCTCCACTGTTTCCGTCTGCGTAAGCATCGGGCTTGATCATTGTAAAGGTTAATTTTCCTGCCATTTGTTTTAGTATAAATGTAGTTGTTCAATAAATTTCAGTAAAAATAACACAATACAGGTCTGGAGAGGCTACATTTTGTATTTATAGGTTTTATTGAGAGTTTTGCGCATTACAATCAGCCGGCTGGTAAAATTTCATGCAAGAACTCAGTGCCTTAAAAGGATTTCTATCCACACCGAGAAAAGTTATTATTACGACACACGCCAGCCCCGACGCTGATGCGTTGGGATCTTCTTTGGGATTATACCATTTTCTTAAGAATCGGAATCACAATGTAACTGTTATTACACCAACAGAATATCCTGAATTTCTAAGCTGGATGGAGGGCAACAATGAAGTTCTCATTAATTCTGATTCCACTTTTAAAAGAATAAAAACTTTATTTGAATCCGTGGAACTGATCTGTTGTCTGGATTTCTCAGGATTGAACCGAATCAAAAACCTAGGCGATTTGGTGGCCACATCGACCGCCAGCAAGTTGTTGGTAGATCATCATTTAAATCCTGAAAAGTTCGCTGATTTCGAACTTTGGGATCAAAAAGCTGCTGCAACAGCCGAACTTATATATGATCTGATATTAATGTTAGATGGAGCTGATGAAATAAATGTGCCTCTGGCAGAATGTCTCTACGCCGGCATAATGACTGATACGGGCTCATTCAAATATCCATCTACTTCCTCCAAAACACATCGAATTGTAGCACATCTGATCGATATTGGCATTGATGTGAATAAAGTAAGTAGAAATATATACGATAATAATTCTGTAAATCGTTTAAGATTTATTGGCTATGCCCTGGCGGAAAAATTAAAGATTGTGGAACGTCTATGTATTGCTTATTTCATCATCACATCAGAAGATCATAAACGCTTTAAGTTAAAGTCTGGTGACACAGAAGGATTGGTCAACTACGCACTTTCCATCAAAGGAATCAACGTGGCAGCCATCATTATGGAAAAGGATAATGAAGTGAAAATGTCCTTTCGCTCTGTTGGCGATTATGCCGTAAATGACTTTGCAGCCGAACATTTCGATGGAGGTGGACATAAAAACGCGGCAGGGGGGCATTCAGATCAGAGTTTGGAGGAAACAGTAAAAAAATTCAAAAGACTCATTCCTGTATTCAAGGATCATTATTTTTGCAAAAAGAGAAGTTGAAAATATGAAGGGAACTAGATCGATTATTTTGTTCGTAGGTATCGTGGTTATAACTGTGCTAAGCCATTGCAAAAAAGCGGAGCTATTCGTCCCTTTCGACAGCTCAGGTCAATACGAAATAGACAGCACTGCTTTAGGCGACTATCTAGCTACATCAGGGATAGACTACAGTTTACTTGATACACTTACAAATAAGGTGTTGGTAGATAATGACACAGTGGACAGAATTCGAACCATCTATGCTATTCTTGATCAAGGGGCAGGAGAAACTTTAGAATTGAATGATATCGTATCATACAATTTCAACATAAGGACTACTGATGATAGTGTACGGGTAACAAATATAAGTTCAGTTGCTATAGCTTATGACCTCTATGATTCCAGTTTTGTCGATATCTATAGTCCTTTGAAATTTACTTTGGCCTCTTCGGGCTGGACAGTAGGTGCTTTATTTGGCTCATTGACGTCTTCCTTAAGCATACTTGATGGACCATATGTGACTGCACTAGCCACGGTCACAGCCAAAATGAATGTAGGTGGACATGCAGTTATTTTCTTCCTATCACCAATTTATTATAGCAGCCAATTCCCCGGGACTACAATCTATTATGTCGAAATCTTTCCAGTGCAGGTGAGGAAGCCCAATTCCTGATAAAATGAAAATATGTTTCGCTACTCATAACCAACATAAGGCATCTGAAATCAGAAAATTATTGCCGAGAGGGTTTGAGTTAATAACCCTTGATGATCTCAATCAAATCGAAGAAATACCAGAAAC
>JBLICU010000150.1:0-6426 GCA_047632435.1 Cyclobacteriaceae bacterium | reverse complement strand
GGGAAACTGGACAATTAATCCGGGGGCAATAACAGGTGCTACTGCAAGTACTACCCTATCAGGATTAGCTGCAGGTACAACATTTAATTATACAGTTACAAATGCAGCGGGTTGTATTTCAGTAGAATCAGTACATATTGTCATTGATGCAGAGCTTGTAACACCGGCAGCACCGACAATTGGAACAATAACACAGCCTACCTGTACCGTTGCGACGGGAAGCGTTGTACTGACCGGCCTTCCTACGGGAAACTGGACAATTAATCCGGGGGCAATAACAGGTGCTACTGCAAGTACTACCCTATCAGGATTAGCTGCAGGCACGTACTCTTACACTGTCACCAATGCAGCAGGATGTACTTCGGAAGCATCAGCTGATGTGGTCATCAATACAGCATTAGGTTCACCATCAGCTCCTATATTAGGTACAATAACACAGCCTACCTGTACCGTTGCGACGGGAAGCGTTGTACTGACCGGCCTTCCTACGGGAAACTGGACAATTAATCCGGGGGCAATAACAGGTGCTACTGCAAGTACTACCCTATCAGGATTAGCTGCAGGTACAACATTTAATTATACAGTTACCAATGCAGCGGGTTGTATTTCAGTAGAATCAGTAGATATTGTCATTGAGGCGCAGCCTGTAACACCGGCACTGCCACCTATTGCAACAATAACACAACCAACTTGTGCAACAGCAACAGGAAGCATAGTATTAAGCGGATTACCAACTGGAAACTGGACAATCAATCCAGGAGCAATAACAGGTTCAACTGCAAGTATTACCCTTTCCAGCTTATCCGCTGGCACTTACTCTTATACTGTCACCAATGCAGCCGGATGTACTTCAGGAGCATCAGCTGATGTTGTCATCAATGCAGCATTGGGTTTACCATCAGCTCCTACATTAGGCACCATCACACAGCCTAGCTGTACGGTTGCAACTGGAAGTGTTGTTTTAAGTGGGTTACCTACAGGAAACTGGATAATTAACCCAGGCGCAATAACAGGTTCAACCTCAAGTACCATCCTATCCGGTTTGGCTGCCACGACATACAATTTCATAGTTACCAATGCTGCAGGATGTACTTCGGATCCTTTAATAATTTCAATTGCCGAATCTGAATGTGATTTTAATATTCCAAAAGGATTCTCTCCAAACAATGATGGAATCAACGACAAATTTGTCATCAGAGGAATTGAGCATTACCCCAATAATACCATGGTAATTTATAACCGATGGGGGAATAAAGTATTCAAATCTAGTCCTTACCAAAATACTTGGGATGGCACATCGGATTTTGGTTTACTAGTAGGAGGAGATCAATTGCCCGATGGTACCTACTTCTGTATACTGGATTTGGGTGATGGCTCTGAGGTCTATAGAAGTTACGTTTATATTAAAAAATGAACCAGTAAGGCGAAAAAATAAATCACTTATTATGAAACTCTTTATAAATATACTAGCAGCAATGACCTTAACATTAGGGAGCTTATCCATCAGTGCTCAACAACTCCCGGCATTCACTCATTATATGTATAATATGCTATCTGTAAATCCGGCTTATGCTGGAAGTAGAGATGCATTAACAGTGACGGCACTCCATCGTTCGCAATGGGTAGGCTTTGAAGGTGCTCCAGTAACTCAAACCTTGACTGTGCATACACCTTTAGAAAATGAGCACATAGGTCTCGGGCTATCTGTAGTGAATGATAAAATCGGTCCAACCAACAATACATCAGCATTTTTATATTATTCATATATTATGAGATTAACATCTAAATCGAAGTTAGCATTTGGATTAGGTGCGGGGTTGAATATGTTTCAAGCCAATTTTGATAACCTTAATTTGGATATGCCTGTTGATCCTACGTTTCAGAACAACTTCAGCAATTATATGACACCCAATTTTGGTTTAGGTGTGTATTATTCGAGAGAGCGTTTTTATGCGGGTATTTCGAGCCCTTATTTGGTCGAAAACAAATATTCAACTTTAAATCAGGTAGATCAAATTACCGTATTAGGAAATGAACGAAGACAATACTATGTAATCGCTGGTACCATCCTTCGATTAACTGAGTCGTTGGCATTAAAACCCACAACACTTATTAAAGTAACACAGGCTGCACCCATTCAAGCTGACATTACAGCCTCCTTTATCTTCATGAAAAAGTTCATACTTGGTGGCATGTGGCGCACAGGAGATTCCATGGGAGTTTTAGTAGGATTGGATATTACAGAACAATTGCACTTTGGTTATTCATACGATTTTTCCTATGGTCTCACAACAACTGTTTATAACCAGGGAACTCACGAAATAATGCTGAGATATGATTTTATCTTTTCTAACAAAAGACAAATTCACTCCCCAAGATATTTTTGAACCTCTTAAAAAAAACCGTCATGAAAGAATTACTTATACTCTTCATCATATTTATCGGGTTTGGCCAAAATGTCTTTGCGCAAGAGAAATCACACAAAGAGATAAAAGGAGATAAATACGCTTTCAATTACTCATTTCACAAATCCATTGATAAATACAATCGAGCGAATCAATTGACAACAGGAGGTCAGCGAAATCTGGCGGAGAACTACAGCCATATTGGTCAAAACGTCCAATCTGAAGCTGCGTATCTAAAATTAATAACCGACGGGAAAGATATTTTACCTGAAGATTATTACAACTATGCAATGGTGCTCAAGTCTAATGGTAGATATGATGAAGCAGAGAAATGGATGGATAAATTTGCCGAATCAAAACCGGATAATTTGAGATCCAAAGATTATTTAGCCAATAAATCTTTATTACCAGCATTGTTAAAGGATCATTCGAAATATAAAATTCAGCACTTATCTGTTAACAGTGAATCCCTCGATTTTGGATCCAGTTACTATAAAGATAAAATCGTATTTGCGTCGACCAGATCTAAATCCCGAATCTTTGTGAGAGAATACAGCTGGACAAGAATGCCTTACTGGAGCATCTACAGTTCAGAAATCGATTCTGGCCAACTAAAAAGCCCAGAGATTTTTAATTTAAAAATGAATGGCAAACTACATGATGGTCCGGTAAGTTTTAACCATGACGGAACCCAAATAGCCTACACACAAAACAATTATGATTATAAGAAAAAGGATAAGGTGATTGAGCTTCAGATTTGGTTAAGTAACTACATTGACGATTTGTGGTCTGATCCAGAACCTTTTATTCTTAATAATCCTAAATACTCCGTGGGACAACCACATCTGACAGCTGATGGGAGAACCATGTATTTCACAAGTGATATGCCCGGAGGCATAGGCGGAACTGATCTTTATAGAATTACTAGAGACTCAGCCGGAGTGTGGGGCAAAGAAGAAAACTTAGGCAACCAGCTCAATACTGAGGAAGATGAAATGTTTCCCTTTCTAGAAGAAGAAAGTAACAACTTCTATTTCTCTTCCAATGGACAATTTGGCCTTGGAGGGCTAGATGTATTCACTTGCTTGATGAATGAATCAGGGTTTGGACCTGTGACCAATCTGGGGGCACCCATCAATACACAATATGATGATTTTGCATTCATTGTAAATAACAAATTGAGTAAAGGATATTTCTCATCAGATAGACCTGGAGGCAGTGGAGGTGACGATATTTATTCTTTTGATATTTTGGAGCCTGAAGACGTGGAGTTTATAGTCAAAGTGCCCGTGCATATTCCTGTTAAGGTTGGCTTAAGGGAGTATTTTCCTCTTAGGAATTATATATTCTTTGAACCAAGCTCTACAGAGATACCCGAACGATATGTTTTACTCAGTAAAGAGCAGGTGACGAACTTTAAAGAAGACCATCTTGAAAGCACAGCTCCTTTGACTGATAGTGGTCGTTCGGCCCGCCAAATGATTGTCTATTACAATATTCTGAATATTTTGGGTGATCGGATGGGCAAAAATCCATTATCATCCATTAAGCTGGTAGGATCCTCAGATAAGGGGACTGAACACGCCCTTGCAATGGCCGAATCGTGTCAAATATACCTAGTGAACATATTTGGAATCGATGCATCCAGGATTCTCATCGAAGGTCGTATTGAACCGAAAATCCCTTCAGAAACACGGTTTGGCGTACTTGAACTTGCGCATCTTCAAGAAGAAGCCGAGAGAGTATCGGTTGAAAGTGCCTCGCCTATCTTGTTGATGGAATTTCATAGTGGCACATACGATGTTCCTTTGAAGCCAGTAGAAATGGTCACAGCACAAGAATCAGCACATGATCGTCTTGTATGTTTCAATGTAGTAGGAGCGGAAAAAACACTTACATCATGGGAACTGGAACTTGTGAATGAGCAAGGAGAAGTTCAACATTTAGGTCCATTTACGGCAGATATGATGGACATAGAAGAAAAAATCCTATTGGGTAAAAGCGCCATGAACACCTACAAGGTGACGATGACAGGGCAAACCAAGTCAGGCGGGATTATAAAGAAAGATACTTCTTTACATCTGGCAATCTATGTACCACCCATCATGCCTGAAGTGACCAGATTCAGTATCATATTTGAATTTGATGACTCGCGATTAATATCTCATTATGAAAATTACCTTGTAAATATTGTGATCCCAAAGATTCAATCAGGAGACACAGTCGTAATTCAGGGCTTTACAGACATTATTGGTGGAGTAGCACATAACATGGAATTATCCATAGCCAGAGCTAATGATGTTCAGAAAATATTAGAAAAAGGCCTTTCAGATGCTGGAAAAACCGATATCAAACTTTTAGTCCACGGGTTTGGTGAAGACTTAAAATATGCTCCGTTTGATAATAAATTGCCAGAGAGTCATTTTTATAACCGTACGGTTATCATAGATATTATTCCAGATGAAAAGTATCGATTGGTTACGCTTGAAGTTTTGGGCGACCTTGCTGAGCCCAAATGATAGCGGATAAAGTTTACTCAGCAACCTCTTCCCCAAATTAGATTGTTAGAACCATTATTTTCATTGTTATAAATAACTGCAAGACCGATTCCACATCTGGAGACCTTTGTATTCATAGATATGCGCAAATATTTCCATACTTACTGGGTTTTCACCAAAAACACCTTCGCTCATTTTCTAGAACACGATTCGTTTTCTCACGCTGCAGCCATTGCCTTTTCAACCATTTTTTCATTACCCGCCATACTGATCATTGCGCTTTCACTTGCTTCCCTATTTTTCGAGGAACAGCTTGTACAGGATGAACTCTTGCAACAATTTAAGGGCTTAATAGGGAACGGGAGTGCTCAGGAGATAGAGCAAATTATTCAAAATTCCACCCGTGAAACTAATAGTGTAACAGCGGGTATCATTGGATTAGCTACCTTGATTTTTAGTGCTACCACTGTCTTTGTAGCCCTTCAGTCTAGTTTGAATCATCTTTGGGGTGTCAAGCCTAAGCCACAAAAGAGTTGGCTGAAGTTTATTATCAACAGACTATTGTCATTTGCCATGGTGATGAGCTTTGGGTTTGTATTGCTGGTCTCCTTGCTCGTAGATGCCCTTCTCGCGATTTTTCGAAATCTTATCTCAGAGATCCTGGATGGAACCATGACTTACCTGATAACAGCTGTCAATCTCGTTGTTTCATTATTGATCATTACTTTCATTTTTGCACTACTTTTCAGGGTGCTTCCTGATGCCAAAATTCGGTGGAGGGATCTTTGGGTTGGCTCCTTTATCACCGCCCTTCTTTTTACCGCAGGCAAATATTTAATTGGTTTATACTTAGGCAATAGCGGCATTCACTCAGCCTATGGTGCAGCAGGGTCGTTCGTAGTGATTCTTTTCTGGGTTTATTTCTCAACCATTATTTTTCTTTTTGGAGCTGAACTCACTTATGAATATGCCGCCAAATTTGGTAAGCCAATAGAGCCCTATGAACATGCTGTCAAGTTTAAGATCGTAGAAATACCCAGTGATGGTGATCCACTTAAAAACATTAAGAAATGAAACTCAAAAGATGGAAAAAGACCTATATCGTCATTGGAAGCGTGGTACTGCTCCTATTAGTCGCCCGCCTGATGCTTCCTTATTTCGTCACAAGATCTGTCAATAAAGTATTGTCAGAAATACCCGAATATAACGGCTCCATTGAGGGAGTAGACATTCACTTGTATCGGGGTGCCTATGTGATCAAAGAATTAAACCTTTTTTGGATAGAAGGCAGCAGAAAAATTCCGTTTATTGAGATTCCAATTGCAGACTTATCCATTGAATGGCCAGCTATTTTTAAGGGCAAGCTGGTTGGTGAAATAATACTCAACAAGCCTGCTATTAATTTTATAGGAGGAGATCAGGAAAATACTGAAGGTAAAACAACCAATCAAACGGGTGTGGATGTCGATTGGACCATACCACTAAAACGACTGATGCCTTTACAAATCAACAGGTTTGAAATT
>JBLICU010000149.1:0-6450 GCA_047632435.1 Cyclobacteriaceae bacterium | reverse complement strand
CCGTTTTCATTGTATACGAGAAGAAGTTTTTCTTTTCTGATTCACCCAAAGAATTGAACCTGAATTCTTCGTTCCAGTTCTTTCCAACTCTATAATATTGTGTTTGTGTCGCGGATAAAGTCATGAATAAATCCAGCTTATTCAAATTCATTTCGGCCTGTCCAAAACCGGAACCCCAAAGAACATATCCATCATAATCATACATGAATCTATCTCCCTTCTGGATGATTTCATTGGATCTGAGTAAATCCATATCATAGGCATTGTTATTGTCATATTCGCCGCGATCGATATTTTCAATAAAGTCAGCTCCGAGCAAATCGAAAGCCTTTGTATAATGTGACCCTTTATAATGCCTTAAATCAACACCGGCGAGGATATTTAATCGATTTATTTTAGTCTTAAAATTGGAAATGACGCCAAACCACTCATGATCATTGTGTCGTGATTCTAAAAAATTAACGGCGGACTGTCCACTAATGTCTGGAGCAAAAGGATCTCCATTTGGGTTTTGTAGTGTAACTGTGTTTGCAGCATCCTGATTTTCTGCCTCCATCAAATCCCAATTGATGTATCCTTCTGAAGTTCGCAGTTCAGTATCACGCACAGCCAAAGTAGTACGATTGGTATTAGATGCTGTTATTCTTGGTTGTACTGAATATACCCTTGCGATAGAAACGTAAGCTGAAGTACTTAAATAAGTGTCTTTGTTGATATCCCAATAGTGGCTTAATGAAAATTGAGGTTTATGTGTTTTATTCTGCCTCGCATTAAAGAATTCACCATTTTTATAACCGGTAGCATAGTTAAAGTGCACATCGTTATCCTGAAATCCACCTGCTTCTTTTAAAGACTCACCAATATACCACGCAGAGCCTCTGTTGACTGGAGCACCAAAACCATAAAACATCAATTGGTGTTTGTCATTGATCTTCTTTGAAATAGCCAGATAATAAGAATATGCATCAACGAATGCTCCTGGCCTCATCGCTCCTTGATCGGCAGAAGAAAGTCCAGAAATACCAGAAGTTGTAGTACTTCTTGATCCTTGGAATGTGGCAGCCCATCCATTGCCAAACTGTCCGGTATTGTATGTGAATCTGTATCGATTGTTCCAACTACCATTACTTGCCTGATATTCGATTTTCCCCCCTTTTGCATTATCAGCAGGTTGGGAGATCATGTTGACGGTACCACCGATGGAAGAAATCGCAAGTTTTGATGCACCAAGTCCTCGTTGCACTTGAATCTGTCTGGTAGCTTCACTGATACCTGCAAAATTCGACCAAAACATATTACCATTTTCCATATCATTAACAGGTATGCCATTGATCATAAATGCCACGTTGGTTTGGCTAAAACCACGTATGTAGATTTCTTGATCTCCATAACCACCAGCTCCCTGATTCATGTATACACCAGGTGTCGAGTTGATTGCTTCTGGAACTGAAAGGCCAGAAAAACGCTCACGAACTTCCTCAGCCGAAATCGTTGTAACAGCCACAGGCGTTTTGCGATCATCAATTACATCTGCAAATATCTCTACTGCATTAAGACCAATTGAAGTTGTTTTTAATTTGATAGTTTCAAGTTCAATATCAACACCCTGAACTGAGATTGACAATTCCATTTCCTCGAACCCAACATAAGAAACCTTGACAGTATAGTCCCCGTCAATCATTCTTTTTAAAACAAATCCACCTTCCAAATCAGAAATCGTCCCTTTTCCGGTTTCAACCACCAGAATGGTAACCCCAATTAACCCTTCACCACTATCATTGTCTATAATTTTACCCTTTATCTGGTTTTGAGCCCATATTGAACTCAAAACTCCAAATGAAAAAACGATACTAAATAAAATTCTCTTCATATTAGATTGTTATGTAGTTGGCAAATTTCTTGATTAAACATTAAAATTTTAACGATTACGCATTACCTAAAAATTATCTTTGGGGTTAATTTGCTAAAATACGTTGGGCTTGTAGCTCACGCAAAATTTAATTCTGATGTCACAAAAAAAGTTATTCTTCTTTACAATTTTTTGTTTTGCTTATCTTTTTACACAAGCGCAATATAAAGGGCACAATATAGCCGGAATTGTGGGTTTCTATAATGTCGAAAATTTGTTTGACACTGAAGATGATCCAAAAATCAACGACGAAGAGTATTTACCCAATGGAAAAAATGAATGGAGCGATGAAAGATACCAATCCAAATTAAATAATATAGCAAGGGTGATTAAGGATATGCGTCCGGATATACTCGGCCTCAGTGAAATTGAAAACCGGCGTGTTTTAGAAGATTTGGTTCAGGTAAATAGCATCAAAAACATGGGCTATCAGATCATACATTTTGATTCTCCTGATCTAAGAGGAGTTGATGTAGGAATCATCTATAAACCATCGATATATAAGCCATTTTCAGCGAAGGCCTTTCCATTTATTGATAAAACCAATCCTGATTTTAAAACCAGAGACATACTTTTGTCGAGCGGTGTACTTTCCAACAAAGACACAGTACACTTCATTGTGAACCATTGGACTTCAAGAAGAGGTGGTGGTGGCGAAGATAAGCGGCTGATCTCTGCTCAGATCGTGAGGAATATTTCTGATTCTCTGATTTTACGAAACCCCTCTGCAAAAATAATTATTACTGGTGATTTTAATGATGACCCCAGAGACAAAAGCGTGAAGAAAATTCTCAATGCCACAGACAATCTAAAAGAAGATCAACAATTATACAATACGTCCTATCCCACTTTCAAGCGCGGTTATGGATCTCTTTATTATAATGGTGCTTACAATCTGTTTGATCAAATCATTATTTCCCAGCAACTATTGACAGATAATAGTAGTACCCTGTATTACATCCCTGAATCCTTTACCATAGCTGCTCACCCGTACATGCAGGTGGTGGAAGGTAAAGATCTAGGCGCTCCATTTCGCACGTTTTCCTATGGAAAATATTTGAACGGTTATAGTGATCATTTTCCTGTTTTTATTGTTCTGGGTAGCAAATGAGAACTATAAAATACATATTGATATTAAGCTATTTCCTTTACTCGTGTGATGATAGCGATCCATTAACTACAGTCAAAAAACCCCCAGAAGATACTTCAAAAGAAGACACGACTATTGTCCAAAATACCAGCGATTTTTCTATAGCTACATGGAATGTTGAATTCTTTCCCAAAGCAAACAATACAGTTTCATTGATGAATGAACTGATCGCAAATTCTGATTTGGATATCATCGCTTTCCAAGAAATCAACAGCGAAGCTTCATTTAATCAACTGGATGATCTTTTAACAAATTATAAAGGCGTATTCGTGGATGTAAATTTTGATCTTGACTATGCGTTTTTGATAAAATCTGCTTTAATATCCGTTTTCGAAACAACTACTATTTTGACTGGCGATGGATCGGCTTTTCCTCGAGCACCCGCAGTATTATCTTTTAATTTAAATAATGAACAATATAGAATCATCAATATACATTTGAAATGTTGCGGCGATAGTGAA
Source organism: Cyclobacteriaceae bacterium (assembly GCA_047632435.1). Lineage (GTDB taxonomy): Bacteria > Bacteroidota > Bacteroidia > Cytophagales > Cyclobacteriaceae > JAMZMI01. The sequence continues at coordinate 2,930 of JBLICU010000149.1, read as the reverse complement.
AGTAGACGAAAGGATGCTGCAAATAAGCTTTATAGCTTCATACAGGCCAACTACCCAAATGACCATGTGATTGTTTTAGGTGATTTTAATGATGATATCTATGATGCGGACGTATTTGATATATTTTTGAATGACCCGGACAATTTTTTATTTGCAGATTTAGCGATTCAAAACGGGCCCACAACTTTATGGAGTTATCCATCTTGGCCGAGCCATTTAGATCATATCCTCGTTTCTGATGAGTTCTTTGATTATGATATTCAGACTGAAACTTGGACAGTAGACAAGGAGGTGTCTTCCTATTTCAATAATATCTCTGATCATCGGCCTGTCAGAGCTACATTTTCCTTTGAATAAAAAAAGGCTTGCTGAAAAATCAACAAGCCTTTTTCCTACAATATTAATTCGTTTAATACTTTATGATCCTTTGCTGATGAATCATTGCACCAGTTAAGTCCTTGATTCTGAGGATGTAAATTCCCGCTTTCAAAGTAGATACATCAAGTTTATTGGTATTGAAACTTTTCACCAACACACCTGATAGATCTAAAATCATTCCTTCAAAGTCATCACCAGTCGTGCTAACCTGCAATTGGTTCATTACAGGATTAGGGTAGACGCTGAATGTCAAATCCGAATCCAAACTGAGTACAATTTTCCCTGAACCATTTACTTCTGCAGTTTCAGCATCATATCCAGTAGTTGATACAATGATATTTCCGCTTGCCTCACCTTCTGCAGCTGGTACGTATCTCACATAAACTGTAACATCCACAGCACCTTCTGCAGGAGTTATTACCAGTGGTGTTGCAGCAGTGCCCTGAGTCGTGAAATCAGTAGATGTAGAAACCTCAAATTGACTCGGTGGAGTTATTGTGACATCATCAGTCAATAAATTACCCTCAATGGCAAATGAAGTAGCTTGAGAAGTTGTGCCAACATTGGTTAGCCCAAAATCTCCGTTGAAGCCAGAGAAATTAACTTTGAAAAATGGTCTAAACGGAGACGCATTCACTGTGAAATTGTCAATGCTCCATTGTGCTGCACCCAAAACTGTTTCAGAAGTGTATTTGAATCCGATATAAACATTTCCACCTAAATAATCATCCAGAAATATATCACCAGAATTGGTCCATGTATCATAATTATCTGGATCAGTATCCATCAAGGCATCAAGTTTATCCCAAGTGGCAGATGTAACATCTGATGTGAAATCTGTAGAAGCAAATACCTCTAACGGAGGGCCATCAAAGCGAACATCTGTTACAAAGGTCAATATAGCTGTCGCGTCAAGAGAAGATAAGTCGATAGCCGATGAGACCAACCAGTCTTCATTGTTTTGTGCACCTCCTGCAAATCCACTTATCCTAGTTCCAGATCCGGTTTCACCTGAAGTTGAGCACTCCCAAACCTCGTCTCCAGTAACTGAATATGATGTGAACGTATTCAAATCAATACAATCTGTGAAATCTTCAAATATGATTGTGCTTGGATCTAAACCAACACCTGAGACAGTAACTGTCTGAGATATAGCATCACCGCTTTCATGATTGATAACATCTGAAAAACTTCCAACTGTAGTTGGTGTAAAAGTCACGTGTATGGTAGTAGCAGCTACTCCGCCATCTACATGGGGAATAGTCAGTGTAGAAGCATAAGTAGTTCCATCGATAGAAAGCGCAAAATCTGTAGGCGCTGTAACCGTGATGTCAACAGTTAAATTTATAGCTGAAATGAGGTAACTGCTTGATGCAGACGTTGCGTTGGTGATAACTTGACCAAAAGAGGCCACAAAATCAGTTTTATCTATCGTGATTACAGGATCTCCTTCATTAATAATAGCATGTGTTCCTAATCCGGTGATATCATCAATGGCAAGAATATCCCATTCTGCATCTTCAGGAGTTGTTCCGAAAGAGCCAAGTCCAACAACATTACCTATTTGTATAGTCGATTTTCTTACAAGTGTTTGATTTGCAGTTAATCCTGCACCTGCTCCCCCTACTTCCCACGACGATCCCGGATCACTTCCAATTTGACCAAATACATCAATTATGATATCGTTTTTGGTAATGGCTAATGCATCGTCTCCATTAAAATTTAGAGCTGAGCTCGAAGATATGGTGGCAATAGTCAGTATTTCGGGGATTGAACTGGAACTATTAGCCACAGTTATTACGGCTCCTGATGCGAGTGTTGCAGTGATTTCCGACAAACTAAGACTGCCAGTTGATGAGGTTGCACCGTTTGAATAGATCACTAATTTATAAAGACTTAAATCAGCGTCTGCTCCTGAATTATTGAATATCTCTACGACCTTATTGCTTGCTGATCCTTCTATATATTGAGAAATAAATAAGTCATTTGTCAATACACCTTCGGCACCCGAAATAGATACAGTTTTATCATCGGCTCCTGTACTGCTGTGGGTAATATCACCAGCATAAGTAGCACCATCGGCTGCTGTTGGCTTGAGCCTGACATAGATATCAGTTTCAGAGATGGCACCACCAGTTTGAGAAATAGTCAAAGGACTTGATGAGGTGAAAATAGTTCCAGAAAAGTCGGATAATAAACTTATCTCAAAACCAGCCGGAGGTGTGATCGTCAAATCGGCACTTAGATCTGCCCCTGAAACTTTGTATGAAGCAGCTGCTGAGGTTCCTGGGAATTCCACTAAACCAAAATTGCCTACAAAGCCATCTATTACAGTCAAAATCAATGGATTCGTTTGTCCATCTAGTGTATGGTAACCAATATATGTAAAGTCGTCTTGAGGATAAACAATCCACTCTGAATCAGACGCATTAGTTCCAAATGAACCCAGGCTAGTCGTATTACCAATAGAAATGGTTCCCTTCCTTACAAGAGTATAGTTAGCCGTGGCGCCATCACCAGCTACCGGCCAACTACTACCCGGGTCAACTCCA
>JBLICU010000148.1:0-6534 GCA_047632435.1 Cyclobacteriaceae bacterium | reverse complement strand
AGGGCAACATTTCGATTAAAAACGATAACAAGTTAAGAAAGATTTTATGTTGATGAAATTGTTTTCGTCTTCTCTTTAGAATAAGAGATGATCATACTTTTTCAATGACAATGGCAGAGGCACCACCACCCCCATTGCAAATTCCTGCAACACCAAGATTGGCATTTTTTTGCGTCAATACGGAATTGAGTGTCGTGATGATTCTCGCTCCCGAGCATCCCAGTGGATGACCCATGGCAACTGCACCACCAAATACATTCACCTGGTCAACATCCAAGCCTAATTCTCGGTTGTTAGCGATGGCCACTACTGAAAATGCCTCATTGATTTCATAAAAATCTATATCGGATTTTTCTACTCCAGCGTTTTTCAGAGCTTTGGGTATTGCCAAGGATGGAGCTGTTGTAAACCACAGTGGGTCTTGAGCAGCATCTGCAAATCCTCGGATCTTGGCCAATGGAGTCAGCCCGAGCTCTCTTAATTTAGTCTCACTTACCAATATGATTGCAGATGCGCCATCGTTTATAGTGGAAGCATTGGCAGCTGTTACCGTTCCCTCTTTGCTAAAGACAGGCCGCAAGTTTGGAATCTTATCAAATTTTACATTTTTATATTCTTCATCGGTATCCATTACAAGGACATCACCTTTTCTTTGTGGAATTTCAACTGGTACTATTTCATTTTTAAAATAACCATTCTCAACAGAATAGGCAGTCTTTTTATAGGAGCTAATGGCGTAATCGTCCTGTTCCTCTCGGCTGATATTCATTTCCTTAGCAGTATTATCAGCGCAATTCCCCATTGGAAACTCATTGTAGGCTTCCCATAAGCCATCATGCATGAGTCCATCCACTAACTGACCATGACCATAGTTATAGCCGAACCGGGCTTTGGGTAAGTAGTAGGGTACGTTAGACATGCTTTCCATACCACCCGTAACCACCACATCCGCATGACCAAGCATTATTGACTGAGCGCCCAGCATTACGGATTTCATTCCTGATGCACAAACTTTATTTATAGTCGTACAGGGCACATTTTGGCCCAGTCCAGCTCCAATAGCCGCTTGTCGGGCAGGGGCTTGTCCTAGATTTGCAGAGAGCACATTTCCAAATAAAACCTCATCAACAAGCGATGTTTCAACGCCTGATTTTTCCAATGCTCCTTTAATCGCAATGGACCCTAGTTGGGTGGCACTTAAATTGGCTAATGATCCGCCAAAGCTTCCTATAGGAGTACGAACTGCAGCAACTATAAACACGTCTTGCATAATCTTTTGGGTTAAAGTGAGACAAGCAAATGTATGTAACTGCATTTGAAAAAGAAATGTTCAATTGTTCTTATGTGTTTCACAATACAATTGTGGATTTGGTAAGTCCTTGTAGGAATGATTATTGGTTTGCGCTACTTTAGTAATTCATGAATAAAGAATGATTTTGTAATTTATTTTATGACAAGAGGAATAGTTAAATATGTGTTGGTGATTGCCCTGAGTGTTTGCATAAGGCTTGGATATAGTCAGGCAATTTCAGATACCCTTAAACTAACATTTGTTGGTGATATTATGGGGCACGATTCACAAATTGCGGCTTCTATTGATCAGCAGACAGGCAAGTATGATTATAATGGAGTATTTGACAAAGTAGCTCCAATTTTCAAAGAATCGGATTTCACCATTGCTAATTTAGAAGTCACGCTGGCAGGGCCTCCATTTAAAGGTTATCCTCAATTTTCATCTCCTGATGGACTGGCTGTGGCTTGTAAGGAAAATGGAATTGATGTTTTGGTAACCGCTAATAACCATTCTTGCGACAGACGCAAGAGTGGCATCATCAGGACGATAGACGTGTTGGATTCGCTTGAGATTTTACACACAGGTACTTTTCGAGATGCAATTGAAAAGCATGAGAAGAACCTTTTGATTCTGGATAAGAACAATATAAAAATAGGCTTGTTGAATTATACTTATGGTACGAACGGTATACCTGCACCTGCTCCAACGATAGTGAATAATATCAATTGGGATGAAATGGCGATAGACATTGAGGCAAGTAAATCAGATAACCTAGATAAGCTAATTGTCTTTATTCATTGGGGGACAGAATATGAATCTCACCCAACTGCCGATCAAGAGAAGCTGACAGATTACTTATTTAATAAAGGGGTTGACATTATAATTGGTTCACACCCACATGTGATTCAAAGAATGGAATATAGGAGTAAAACCGCAGACACAAAAGAAAGGTTCATTGCCTATTCTTTAGGCAATTTTGTTTCAAATCAAAGAAAAAGGAAAAGAGACGGTGGTGTTTTGGCAAGATTAACTTTAGTAAAAGATGACCAGGGTACGCGAATTGATAAAAGTGGGTACCACCTGATTTGGGTGAATAAGCCGAAAGTAGGAGGAAGGTTAAAGTTTCAGGTTGTCTCTGGTGGAGCATATGAGAATAAACAATTCGATTCCATGGACAGCATCTCGGTTCAACAGATGAATCTATTCCTGAAAGATTCAAGAGAGTTACTGAATAAAGAAAATATTGGGGTAGGTGAATTGACGAACTTTCCTGAAAACTGAAATGAATTCAATAGCTTTCATTGACACTGAAATTGAACCAAAGAGTGGCAAAATTATTGATATTGGAAGCATCAAGGATAATGGCAGCTCCTTTCATTCAAATTCCATCTCTGATTTTACTGATTTCCTCTCAGAAACAGATTTCGTTTGTGGGCACAATATTTTTAACCACGACTTAAAGTATATCCAAAAAGCAGTGATTGATTCAGGTATCAGTAACTCTCACGCTATTGATACTCTATTTATTTCTACTCTACTTTTTCCAACCAGGCCGTACCATGCTTTGCTCAAGGATGACAAGTTACAATCAGAAGACATTAACAATCCTCTTAACGATTCTATAAAAGCAAAAGACCTGTTTTTTGATGAGGTTGCCTCATTTCAACAAACAGATAAATTGTTAAAGCAAATTTTTTACGCTCTCTTGTATGATAAAAAAGAGTTTCAGGCTTTTTTTCGATTTGTGGAATACAGAAGCAATGGCGCTAGTATTGAACAAGTAATTCGTGAAAAATTTGATTCTGAAATTTGTGAAAAAGTTGATCTTCCGAAATTAATTTTAGAATACCCTGTTGAATTGGCTTATTGTTTGGCTCTGTTAAATTCAAGAAGCCGTTACTCAATCACACCACCATGGGTGCTAAAAAATTACCCCAAAGTAGAAAGGGTCATGTTTTGGCTTAGAAACAACCCTTGTTTAACAGGTTGTGCCTATTGTGTTGAAGCTTTGGATGCTCAAAAAGGGCTCAAACGATATTTTGGTTTTGATGCATACAGAACCTATGCAGGTGAGCCACTTCAGGAAAAAGCTGTAAAAGCTGCGATTAATAGCAAATCAATTTTAGCCATTTTTCCAACTGGTGGAGGTAAGTCTATCACATTTCAAGTTCCCGCTTTGATGTGTGGCGAAAGTACCAAGGGATTGACTGTTGTCATCTCACCATTGCAATCCTTGATGAAAGATCAGGTAGATAACCTAGAAAAAAATGGGATTACGGATGCAGTGACCATCAATGGTTTACTTGACCCAATAGAGCGAGCAAAATCCTTTGAGAGGGTAGCGGATGGGTCAGCATGCATTCTTTATATTTCACCTGAATCTTTACGTTCAAGAACGATTGAAAGATTGCTACTAGGAAGAAAAATTACTCGTTTTGTAATTGATGAAGCTCACTGTTTTTCTTCGTGGGGTCAGGACTTCAGAGTCGATTATTTATACATAGGCGATTTTGTTAAATCAATTCAGGAGAGAAAAAATCACGAGGATGGAATTCCGATTTCTTGTTTTACTGCGACCGCTAAACAGAAGGTAATTGAGGACATACGAATCTATTTCCTGAAAAAACTTTCAATTGATTTAGAGATTTTCAGCTCGAAAACGTCAAGAACTAACCTCAAATACGAAGTTTATGAAAAAGGTGATGAGGAAGAGAAATACAATGCCGTTAGGGACTTAATAGAGGAAAAAGAGTGTCCGACAATCATTTATGTTTCCCGTACCCGAAAAGCATATTTGTTGGCAGAAAGATTAGTTAAAGATGGATTCCATGCTAAGCCTTATCATGGTAAGATGGATAAGCAGGAAAAAACAGAAAATCAAAATGCTTTTATATCAGGAGAAGTGCCAATAATGGTTGCTACTTCAGCTTTTGGGATGGGAGTTGATAAGAAAGATGTAGGAATGGTTATTCACTATGAAATTTCTGATTCACTTGAAAACTATATTCAGGAAGCAGGCAGGGCAGGACGGGATGAAAGTATTACGGCAGATTGTTTTGTGTTATTCAACGAGGAAGATCTTAGTAAGCACTTCATACTTCTGAATCAAACAAAACTTAACATCAAAGAGATTCAGCAAGTATGGAAAGCTATAAAGGAAATCACTCGATTTCGTTCAACTGCCTCCAATTCTGCTTTGGAGATTGCAAGAAAGGCGGGTTGGGATGATAATATTGTTGAAATTGAAACACGGGTAATAACTGCAATTGCAGCTTTGGAGGATGCTGGTTATTTAAAAAGAGGGCAGAATATGCCCAGGGTATTTGCCAATAGCATTCTTTCAAAAAATGCACAGGAGGCAATAGATAAGATTAATGGTTCTCAGAGGTTTAGAGAAAAGCAAAAGGAAACAGGAGTAAGGATTATCAAAAAACTCTTTTCAAGTAAGAGTAGAAAACAATCTGAAGACGAAGCTGCGGAATCAAGGATTGATTATATCTCGGATCATCTGGGAATTGTAAAAGAAGAAGTGATAAATATTGTCAACCTTCTTAGAGAGGAAAAAATCCTGGCTGATGCTAAAGATTTGACCGCATTCATAAAGAAAGGAGAAAACAAAAACCGTTCGTTGAATATTGTGGAAACTTATGGCAAGATTGAAAATTTCCTTTTACCAGTATTTGACGAAGAGGAAAAATCTTTTCATTTAAAAGAACTTAATGAGGATGCCGAAGAAAGCGGTTGTGATGATGTATCGCCTCAAAAGATTAAGACTGTTATAAATTTCTGGGCAATTAAAAATTGGATAAAACGCCACAACAAAGATCATTCAAACAATCACATTGTTGCAATGTATTCTTTACCAAAAGTTACCCTCAAAGAAAAATTGAAAAAACGGCATGAACTGGCCAAATTCATTGTAGAATTTCTCTTCGATAAAAGCAACTCCAACGTTCAGCAAGGAGAAGTTGAAAAAGCAGAAGTGCTGGTTGAGTTCTCCGTTCATGAATTGAAAACGGCTTATGAGAATAATCAAAAACTTTTTAAGCTGAATGTATCCATAGACGATATTGAGGATACGCTCTTTTATTTGTCAAGAATTGAAGCCATAAAAATTGAAGGTGGTTTTTTGGTTGTCTATAATCGTTTGACTGTTGAAAGACTTGAACAAGACAATAAAAAACGCTACAAAGTTGAAGATTATCAAAAGCTAGATCAGTTCTACGCGAACAAGATCCAGCAAATCCATATAGTAGGTGAGTACGCCAAAAAGATGATCAATGACTACAAAGAAGCTTTGCAATTTGTGGAAGATTACTTCCGGCTGAACTACACTTCATTCCTAAATAGGTATTTCAAAGGAAGCAGACAGAATGAAATCAAGCGGAACTTAACACCAGCTAAATTCAAACAATTATTTGGGGATCTGTCACCGACTCAATTGAAAATCATTAACGATAATGAGACAAAATACATTGTCGTTGCGGCTGGCCCAGGTAGCGGTAAAACAAGGGTATTGGTCCATAAATTGGCTTCATTGCTTTTAATGGAAGATGTGAAACATGAGCAATTGCTGATGGTAACATTTTCAAGGGCAGCAGCCACTGAATTCAAGAAAAGATTGCAGAAGCTTATTGGAAATGCAGCATTTTACATTGATGTTAAAACTTTTCATTCATACTGTTTCGATATTTTGGGTAAAGTTGGGAGTATAGAAAAATCTGGCGAGATTATTCAGAGGGCGGTACAAAAGATCAAGCAAAATGATGTGGAGGTCAAAGAAATAACAAGAGCCGTACTTGTGATTGATGAAGCACAGGATATGGACTCAGATGAGTACGCTTTGATATCTGCATTGATGGAGAAGAACGAGGACATGAGGGTAATTGCTGTTGGCGATGATGATCAAAATATTTATGGGTTCAGAGGGGCAAGTTCAAAATACATGGAACGGTTTATTCAAGAGAAGGACGCAATCAAGCATGAGTTGATTGAAAACTACAGGAGTAAAGGGAACCTAGTTGAATTCACAAATCAGTTTGTAAAAAGGATAAACCACAGATTAAAGGACATTCCAATCCTTGCCAACCAGATTGATCACGGTAAAATAAAACTATAGAGGTCAGTAGTTACGCACATACAATTTTATATTGATATATTTTATCTGCATTTACCATCCTAACAATTATGTTATTGAATATAGAACCCTTGCTTTGAGACCTGTTTAACCGGTAGCAGAA
>JBLICU010000147.1:0-6589 GCA_047632435.1 Cyclobacteriaceae bacterium | reverse complement strand
GTCCAGATCCAGTTGTTCCCTCGTAGTTGATGAATTAACAAGTTTTTTGGAATAATGCTTTAAATAGTTGCCGCCTACTTTGGCTCCAATGGTCACAAATTTTGCCGCCCGAGATACTTTCCCAACCGGAATGCTGCTTTGCTCCTTCATTAAAAGGGTTTTCTGTTTTGAAATAAAAATTTCGCAAAATCAATCATTGAATCAAGTGGGCCTTTGCCAACCAAATCAAGTCCGAGGTTTACTGACTTTTCAATTGCAGCATCTGTCTTTTCAAAGTTCTCACTTTCATCATCTGTCCAATATTTATTGATAAACATAAAGTGAAGCCAGAATGCTTTGTCATATTGACTGGCAAACGGACGCTCTGCTACTTCATTAGATGCTTTGCCTTCGGCCATTAGATCGGTAATGAATGTTGAGAATTTTTCCTTTAGGCTAAACAAGAAGTATGGATTCAAATCTTTTTTGCTCATCTTCTCTATTCTGAAAATGACATAACTTCTGTTTGACAGGATTAACTCAAACCATGTGAAATAAAATGCCAATAGCTTTTCCCTGATGGTGTATTGAGAATAAGCCTCGTCTTTCTCCAGCGTTTTTACTGCGATTTCGAACCAATCAGCCCAAATCGATCTTTCCAACGATTTAAAAGAATTAAAATATTTGTAAAAATCAGCCTCAGAAGCTTTTTGCTTGAGAGCAAAATCAAATATTGAAACTGGTCTTTCACCAGTGGTTAATAGTTGAGTGATAAAAGCCTTTTGAAATGCCGCCTTGGACACGCTTTTTTTGATTGTTGTAGAAGTGGTCTTTTCCATGTTTGATTAACATTCAAAAGATCGGAATTGTTGGTCGCAGAGGAAATAAAATTGAAATAAATAAAAAAAGCCTTCTCTCGTTCGAGAAGGCCCTTAACCAGCGATGAACAGATACAGATATGTCCTGTTAAGAGTAGCCAAGGTAGGCACACAAACGCCGCTGTGAAATACCGCAATTGTGGTATATTTAGTTAAAACCCATCAAAATGATGAGAAATGAATATTTAATCCTTTGAAATTGGATAAAAATGGCACGTTAACTTTTGAGAATAAACTATATTATAAAAAAATTATAATTGACATTGATATAGTCCATTTTTTAAAATATTATATTAATTTTGTATTATATTTAAATATTATCATTTTAGCTCTTTCAAACTAACATACATTTAATAATTCGTAAAATATCACTAAAATAGCTTTCCGAAATCACATCTGACCAATATTCCACCAACCAATAAGAAAGTAACATTAATTCTTCATTCAAAAATCAAAAAATCTCGTTCATAAGACTAAACCCCGCAATAATGGACATTAACAGATTAAACAATTTGATCGAAAAAGTAAGAACGATCAATACACATATCAACAACAGAGAACAAGACCCACTATTAGCTGAAAGCCTTAATGACTATCTCATGGAGATCAAACTTCAGTATGGTTCGTTTTTGCTTGACAAGCTTTTTGATATCTATGATGATTATTTCTCGGACAGTGAAATGAAATCAATAGAAGATTATCTTACCTCCACAGGTGTCGAGGTAGAAGGTGATGATTTTGATGAAATTCACTCATGGCTAACGCTCAAGCCTTATCCACTTCGTTTCGAACTTGTAGGAGAGAATAATACATTCAAAGAGGTTATTTGGTCGGCGGCATGAGTGAGTGTTAAGACACTCACTCACTCAGCTCAATCCAGCGCATTTCCTTTTCTTCTATAGTATTCTTAATCTGCTCAATTTGGGTGGAGAGCTTCTGTAAATGCTCATATTCAGTTTCACCTGACATTTTAAAGACCAGTTGTTCTTTTTCTGCTTCAAGTTTGGCGATTGCATTCTCAAGACCATCAAACTCTCTTTTCTCGTTAAAGGAGAGTTTTTTCTTTTCTTCTTTAATTACAGGCGCAGGGACTACCTTTTTTATCTCCTTTTCATAAGATTTATGCTGCCCTAGAACAGGTAATTTTCCCTGTGCTCTAAAATCGGTGTAGTTGCCTGGAAAATCTCTGATTTTGCCATTTCCCTCAAATACAAAAAGATGATCTGTCAATCGATCCATGAAATACCTATCGTGAGAAACGATCATCAGGCATCCTTCGAAAGAATCCAGATAGTCTTCAAGGACATTTAGTGTCATTAAATCCAAATCATTTGTAGGCTCATCGAGGATCAAAAAGTTGGGATTGAGCATGAGCACTCTCAATAGTTGTAGTCTTTTCCTTTCTCCACCACTCAATTTGCCAACCTTATTGAATTGCATTTTTGGTGGAAATAAAAACTGATTCAAAAGTTGCGAGGCTGTGATCTCCGAACCATCTGCCAGTTTGATTACTTCGGCTACTTCTTTGATGACATCAATCACTTTTTGCGCAGGATTGAAAATAGCCTCTTCCTGAGTGTAATATCCGAATTTGGTAGTCTGCCCTGGATCAATTTTTCCGGAATCGGCTTTTTCTTTCCCCGTAAGGAGATTAAGAAATGTAGATTTTCCTACGCCATTTGCCCCAATCACACCTACACGCTCTCTTCTACGGAAAGTATAATTGAACTTATCCAAAATTGTGAGTTCACCATAGGCTTTGGACACATCCTCCAGCTCCATGATCTTTTTACCTTGTCGCTCTCCTTTCAGATTTACTTCCAGTTCTTTTCTGGAGAGGTCCTTTGATGCCGCTTCTTTTGTTTCGTAAAATGCATCTATACGAGATTTAGATTTGGTGCTCCTTGCTTTTGGCTGTCGGCGCATCCAATCCAATTCTTTCCTTAGTAAATTTTTGGCTTTGTCCACAGTGGCAGCATCCTGCTGCTCCCGTTCAGATTTTTTCTCCAGAAAATTTTGATAATCGCCTTTATATCGAAATAGCACCCCATTGTCTATTTCCATGATTTCATTGGTCACACGATCCAAAAAATACCTATCGTGAGTTACCATCAACAAAGTAGTGTTCGCAGAGGCCAAGAATCCCTCCAACCATTCGATCACACCCAAATCCAAATGGTTGGTTGGTTCATCCAAAATCAACACATCAGGGTTCACAATCAATGCACGCGCAAGTGCCACTCGTTTTCTTTGCCCACCGGAAAGTTCACCCATTTTTTGATCCAAATCATGAATCCCCAATTCGCCCAAAATCTGCTTGACTTTACTTTCATAATCCCACGCGTTGAGTTGATCCATTCTATCCAGCAAAGGGCTGATATCTGGCGCATTCATCGGATCGACAGTTGCTTTGTGCAAAGCAATTTCATAATCCCGAATTACATTGAGTTCATCGATATCTTCTGAGAATATTGCTTGAACAACATTATCACCATCATTGAAAACAGGGTTTTGTGGAAGAATCGAAACGGTTATTCCTTTTCTGAAAGATACAACACCACGATCTGGCTTTTCTAGTCCGGCAATGATCTTAAGTAATGTCGATTTCCCACAACCATTCACACCAACCAATGCCGCTTTTTGACCTTGTTCCAATCCCATGGTGAGATTTTCAAAAAGTTGTCTTTCATCGTAGCTCTTGGCTAAATCTTCTACTGATAAGTAATTCATAGACCGCAAATCTAAGGGGTAATTCAACAATCATAGCTTAAAATAAGCAGTCTCTGTTTGCAGTGAATTAGATCTATTTGAGCAAGAGACCATTTTCGGTTATGTACTTCGAAGTATAGGTTCTTCCACTTTGGACCAAAGCATTTTTTTCAATGTCTGAAAATTTTTTGATCATTGGGCCTATTCCCACCGAAGATATTGAAACCGTTCTTGACCAATCATCTGGTGTCATCTGATTGCGATTGAGTGACTCCATGGTAAAATTGTAAAGGGCAGCAAAATAGTCTTTGAAGTCGAATATTTCTTGAGATGTTATTTCCTTCACAATAGAATCTTGTTTTATCTGTGCTTCTGAATCTATTCTAAAGCCTAACGTTTCATAATTTGGAAATCGAACAACTTCATTTCTCTCCGAAACAGCCAAACTATCAAAAAGAAATATTGGATAATTCCCAACAATGCCACCGTCAACTAAGATATCTAAATCCTTTCGATCTTCATAGTTTGGATAGCTAGTGCCCTGCTCGTTAATAAAAACAGCTTTGAAATACAAGGGTATAGACACAGACGCTCGAACCGCATCTTTAACTTTCATATTTGGATACGTTTCATGTGAAAGCACATAAAGCTTTTGTTTGTTTACACATGTAGTAGTAATATATAAAGGCAAAAATCCACTTTCAATTAGTTCCGAAAATGTGATTTCAGCGTTTCCAGTCTTACTTTCGATATGGGATTCAATCCAAAGCATAAAAGCCTCGCCGTGAAACCATCCGAAGTTTTTATTCATTCTGGATATAGCACCTACAACCCCATCATTAAATTTTTGAAACTCAGTGTGTCTTAATATATCATCTATCTCTATTGAATTATAACCAATAGAAATCATCATGGCTGTGAGGGCACCTGCGGATGTTCCACCCACCTTTTCTACCTGTTCCATTAACCCTTGCGATTCGAACTCCCCAATCACCCCTGCATAAGCCAAGCCCCTCATGCCTGCTCCCTCAAAAACAAGATTCTTTATGATCCTTTCTTGAGCGGATGAATTCAGGGAAACTAAAAGAGAAAATACGATAATGGTATTGCGCATGATTTAATTTAAGAGTTCATGTGATTTACGAAATAATAAAAGTTTAGATATCATCTATGGCAACATTACGAAAATATACCAAATGATTTACACGAATGCTTTAGTCTCAAATCGTTAATTTTACGAACATTGCCCTTCGAATAAAAACCATAATGAGAATTTTCCTAATAACGTTTTTAATAAACTTCTGCTTTCAATCAAAATCGCAAAATACTATTACTTACCAGCTCGACTTAAGCCACATACAACATCATGAGTTGGGCATCAAAGTGCTCTTCACTGCACTGGATAAGGATACGCTTGAGATTCACATGCCCAATACCAGCCCGGGAAGATATGCGATTCACAACTTCGCCAAAAATGTATATAATGAATCAGCTACCGATCCCGCATCTGGTGAAAAAATCACTTTGATCCGATCCACTCCTTTCATTTGGAAAGTACCATTGAAAGGGAAATCTTTGATATTTGAATACACACTTTATGGAAATCATGCGGATGGAACCTACACAGGAATAGATGCCAGCAAACTGCATCTGAACATGCCGGCTACATTCATATATGGTAAGGGTTTGGCGGACCGGAAAATCAATTTGATCATCAATACCGATAACCCAGATTGGTCAGTAGCAACGCAGCTCAACTGTGAAAATGATTCCACCTTCAGTGCTCCAAATTACTATTACTTCTATGACAGCCCAATATTGGTCGGTGAAATATCATGGAGAAAATGGCAAGTAGATGACCAAACCATAGAAGTTGCGATGATTCATGATGGAAATGATCAGGAGTTGGATAGTTATGTAAGCTGGATTAAGCGAATCGTGAATCAGGAAATGGCTGTTTTTGGTGAATTGCCGGACTTTGATTTTGGTAGATATACCTTCTTGTGCGTTTACAACCCATGGGCAGTAGGTGACGCCATGGAGCACAGAAACAGTACCGTCTGCAGCAGTGAAGGTAATCTGGCCCATCATGCACCTTATCTCATTGGGAGTATTTCACATGAATTCTTCCATTCTTGGAATATCGAACGAATAAGACCCAAATCATTGGAACCATTCAACTTTGATGCGCCCAATTTGTCTGGTGAGCTTTGGTTTGGTGAGGGATTTACAAATTATTACGATGAGTTGAGCTTGTGCAGAGCAGGTATCATCACACAAGAGAAGTTTTTAAATACTGCCCAAATTGTGCTCAATAATGTCATGAACGCTCCGGGAAGAGCTATTCGCACACCTATTGAAATGAGTCATAATGCGATATTTGTGGATGCAGGAACTGCCAACGATGAAACAAATTATCAAAATAATTTTATCAGCTACTACACTTATGGCGAAATGCTCGGGTTGGCTCTGGACCTCAGCATCCGGAGTAAATTTCCAAAGTTGACACTTGATGACTACATGAAATTGGTTTGGATAAAATACGGAAAAACAGAGCAACCCTATACCCTACTCGATTTGCGTGTGACATTGGCCGAAATAACTAAAGATAGAAAATTTACCGATGCATTTTTTGATCAATATATTCATCAATCGAATCTTCCTAATTTTGAAATTTTATATAAAAATGTTGGTATAACTATGAGTATTTCATCGCCAGGAAAAATATATACTGGCAAGGTTCAATTGAATAAGGAAGGTGTGATCACCAGTGCCATAATCAAGGGTACAGCTTTGTATGAAGCTGGTCTGAATAAAGGAGATCGTATTTTATCCTTAAATGGCATAGAACTAAATTCAATTCGCGACTTTGAGCTAGCCATTAATGACATGAAGCCAGATCAATCATACGCTATTACTTATGAGCAGATTGGAAAATTGAAGTCTTCGAAATTCCTTGCAAAACAAGACCCTGACATCAAATTAGCATTTGATGAGAAAGCGAGTAAAACAATAATGAAAAA
>JBLICU010000146.1:0-6849 GCA_047632435.1 Cyclobacteriaceae bacterium | reverse complement strand
AAACCGAAAGTTTTAAAGCCCATATCTTCCAGTGCAACGTTACCCGTCAACACCATCAAATCTGCCCATGAGATTTTGTTGCCATACTTTTGCTTGATTGGCCATATCAGACGCCTTGCTTTGTCCAAATTGCCATTATCTGGCCAGCTATTTAGTGGGGCAAAGCGTTGTTGACCCGCACGTGAACCACCTCGCCCATCGCCAGTACGATAGGTGCCAGCACTATGCCAGGCCATTCTGATGAATAGACCACCATAGTGACCAAAATCTGCCGGCCACCAATCTTGCGAATTGGTCAATACTTCTCTGATATCCTCTTTGAGTGCGGCATAATCCAGACTTTTAAATTCTTCTATATAGTTGAAGTCTTCTGCCATTGGATTTGACAAGGAAGAGTTTTGATGAAGAATACTCAGGTTTAGTTGATTGGGCCACCAATAACTATTACTGGTCGCTTTCATATTCGAGTTACTCTTTTTAGTCGCTCCCGACATTCCGTCGTATTCCGCTGTTTCCATTGCCTTTTCCTGACATGCAGGAATCAGCGCAGTTAAAGCTATAAGCGTACAATAGGTGATTATGTGTTTCATTTTTGATTTGATTTATTTAAACTCTGATGTAAGATATCCCTTTAATTACCTGCCTAGTAATTAGAAGCAATCAGATTTTCTTATATTGATATTGTTAGAAACAATGAACAATGATTCAAGGAATTAAAGTTTTAACCTTGTAACGCGATTCGTTCTTCCTCAATTATTCCGAAAAACACAACATTGTAGCTGTTTTCAATGGATAAGGCTTCTATCATCCATGACTTATTTCAGTTTTATTAGTTTGCACAACCAAATATTAGACTGATCAAATTACAATAAAACAGGAGAAATTGTTTTTCGAAGATCCTGTCTTTTGGGGGTTGAAATTACTTTACCCAAACCTCCAAAAAAATTGATTATTGCTTAGATACTAATCTATTTCGAATAAACATCCTTAATGACTTCTAAACATTGGTCAATAACTATTTTTGAGATGTGCTCACCCTTTTCTAGGGAGGCCAAAGTTGGGTTTCCGAAAGTACCTTTTTGAGTCAATTCTTTAAATGTTTTGAAATGCCCAACTTTAGGTGCTTGCAGCATATCTTGCTTTGCCCAATCGGCGGTTGGATTGGGATAACCTTCTTCAATTTTATCAGTCCTGACCAAATCAGGTCGAATGAGCATCATCAAGGACGTTTCGAATTCACCTGCATGACCTGTGCTTCCAAAACCTCCTTCGACAACTTGACTTAGTTTATCGGCAACCACTTTCCACCAACTGATCATGTGGACATTGACATCCTGATTGCGGTGACCAAACTTCTCAACGAAAACCTGTCCAATACCTAAATTTCCTCCATGACTATTAAACAGCAAAAAGTTGGTGAACCCATGCAACTTTACTGCATTAAAAACATCAGTAATGTGATTCAACATTGTCTCGTGAGTGATAGAGAGCGAGCCAGGAAAATCTAAATGATGTTCCGAGCAACCAACGGATATGGCCGGAAGCACCAACACTTGATCAGGCAATTGTTCACTGAGTTGCCCACAAAAATATTCTCCAATGATTCGATCAGTTGCCAATGGTAAATGAGTACCATGTTGCTCGATTGCAGCGATAGGCAAAACTACAGGTGTCCTTTTATCTACCTGACCTAATTCGTATGATGTTAGTTCTTCCCAGATCATTTTTTTACTGCCCACATTTCAATTTCAACAAGCATTGTCATCAACAAGTCTGTGCCTACAGCTGTTCGCACAGGTCTTGGCTCAGGTATCATTTTCATATAAACTTCGTTCATTCTGCCCCAATCATCAAGACTTTTGAGATAAATATTGACTTTAAAGACATTGGATAGATCACAACCTCCATCTCTCAACTGCTTCAGGCAATTATTAATTGTCAATTCAGTTTGTTCTTCAACAGTATCTCCAATTATTTCACCTGCATCATTCAGAGCGGCCTGACCTGAAATTACGACGAGTTTTTGTGGGTTTATTTCTAATACCGGAGAATAGGGTCCGGCAGTTATGTGTTGTGAAGCTCCTTCAGGTACACTTTTCAAAGGGCCAACAGATTCAGTCTTCATGCCCATTGGAAATGGTAAATAACCCGTAAATCCTAAAATTTTCCACTGCCCATCAACTTTTTGGCAGTTGTATAGCGTCTGCCAATTGATCACATCTACAGTTCCATTTATTTGTGTAATCTGACCATCAAATTTCTTATGAAGAAGTGCCTTATCTCCTTTTATCTCTATATCTCGAAGGTTTGTTGCTCGGTAGATCGCTTCTTCTGTATCTTCTTTAAAAGATGTATTTGCAAAAATATGAGCCTGAGCTAACCAATCAGCTTTATAGCTTTCTAAATCCGGGTATTTCAAGTCCCATGAATCCGGATTGGATTTCCCATTGCCGCCAATACCCATAAACCCATCTGCAATGAAGTCATCCGCTACCATACCCCAGTCTTGTTGTATAAATGCCTGGATATCGCGCTCAACGAGCATCTCCCAAAGTTGGTATCTATCTGATCCTTTTTCAAAAGGGTTAATGTATTCAGTCATTGGTTTTAGTATTAATTTATAAGGTGTTTAGTTCAGGATGTTCGGTTTCGAGGCTTGTGAAGTTGAAAAAGCACTCGTCCCGATTCATTCATCGGGCCGAGTGCTTTTTCAACGAGCCTAGCGAAGAAAGTGGACATTATGGACAAACACTATTTATATTCCTTTTCATTAGTCTTAAAATTATTTATGGCATCCATATCCACGTCAACACCTAATCCATTTCCCTGTGGCAATGACACAAAGGAGTCTTTTATTTCCAATGGATCAACCAGTAAATCATGGCTTCTAATATTTCTTCCAAAGATATCACTTGGCCAAACACAAGATTCAGCAGCTGCTGCTGAATGCACATACATAGCTTCCAGTATCCCCAAATCTACTTCTGAACCATGCCATGAAGAAAGCTCAGCAACAGATGCAATATGATCCAATCGTTGAAAATCAGCCAATCCACAATTGAAATTGAAACCATCAATAGCCTGACTTTTTATAGCCTGGATTGCTTCATGCTTTCTTTGGCCATGGATAATATAAGGCAGTGAAATATGCAGCACAATTGGGATAGGGCTATATTGTTTCAATCGTGCAAATCCATCCAGCTGCCAACGAGGAATCGGATCTTCAAGACAAAGCAAATTACCAACTTCTTTGAGCCCATCAATCCTTTGCTTTGTTGTGGACTCACTTTCCCATCGTTCATTGGGGTCCAAGATTACTTGCATGCCAGGCACATGATCATGTATAGATTGTGCCCATCCTACCACGTCATCTTCGGTATCACATTTAAATTTGATACAATCATATCCCATATCTCCAAATTTCTTTGCGATCAACGGAATTTCTTCTACTAGCCTATGCCCTGTCCAAGCACCAACCTTCACTTTATCCTTAACGGCACCACCTAATAAATCTACCACCCTGAGTCCATGGCCTTTTGCATAGGCATCCCAAATGGCGCATTCAAAACCATCATATTCTCTACAAAATGTAAACGGAAGGCTTTGCAGGGTAAGGTCTTTAAGGTTTTTACCAATCAATACATTGGCAATATCTTCCACCATTCGCCAATCATGGTTACGGTACA
The DNA here is from genome assembly GCA_047632435.1 of Cyclobacteriaceae bacterium. Classification (GTDB taxonomy): domain Bacteria; phylum Bacteroidota; class Bacteroidia; order Cytophagales; family Cyclobacteriaceae; genus JAMZMI01. The sequence continues at coordinate 3,163 of JBLICU010000146.1, read as the reverse complement.
ATTCACCCCATCCCTCTATACCTGATGAGGTCTCCAGTTTGATTATCAACTTTGGCAATTGGTCAAACTGCACAGACCACCCTTTGGCAGCTCCAACATTCAACTTATGTAATGGGCGATCTAGTTCAGGGCTGTTGATGGCTCCCGGATTTGCCGGAACAATTACTTCAAAAGCTTGGATTCTTTTTATAATCATGATCTTACAATATTATCCATGTTGACATAATCCCTGCTGTATAGCAATCGAATCAAACCATTATCTGTGAATATCACCTGACCTGTGACCGTTCGGCTCAGTTCTGACAATAAAAAAGCGACCACATTGCCACAATCTTCAGGCAAAATTTGAAAGTTTAATACTTGATAATCGTCTATATGTTGTCTTACCCATTCATTGGCATCTGGTGCCCAAGTCGCTATCAAATCCAGGCCTTGATCAGAATGTACATAGCCAGGTGCGATGGCATTCACTCGGATATTGTGCTTACCCAATTCGACTGACATTCCTCTAGTGAGCCCTTCCACTGCAGATTTTGCACTGGCATAAAGGCCAAACCCATCCAAGGTAGCAGAAGCATTCACCGAAGACACATTCACAATATTTCCACTCGTTTTATTCTCAATATGATGTTGAGCGAAGAGCTTAGACAAGTACCAAACACTCTTCACGTCCAAACTATAAAGGAAATCAAATTTATCTTCTTCAGTTTTATGTGCTGGTGTCGAATTACCAACCCCCGCGTTATTGACCAGAAAATCAACCGCTCCGAATTTTACTATCGTTTCTTGAAACATCTGATCGACCTGCTTTTTGTCCCTCAGATCTGCACCGTACGGTACAGCATTTGGAATAGTTTCAGCTCCTTTATTTGCCAAATCATCGTTGATATCATTGAGGATAACAGTTGCTCCAAAGCTCGATAAAATTTTGGCTATTCCATTCCCAATACCTACTCCACCTGCGCCGGTGACTAATGCTACTTTTCCTTTAAAATCCATATTTAGTATCTCTTAAAAAACACCAATAACTTTCCCGATGAATCGGGAGGCTGTTAAACTCATCATGAAATTACATAATGCCGAATTTATCAAACGCTTCAACTGCACCCATGCCCTTAGTTAGTGCTTTATATACCAATTTTTCTCCATTGGTCTTTTCATAGGCAGCTTGAATAACTTCTCGCTCCTGTTCTTGTGGAATCACCAAAACGCCATCCAGATCACCGAATACAATATCTCCAGGGTTGATTCTTACTCCACCGAATTCAATTGGCACTCTATAGTCAATCACTTTCCCCCTTGGCCCTTGATCTTGCGCATAACGCCCCGCAGAAAAAGTTGGGAAATCTAGGTTCAATATTCCGGGAGTATCTCTGGAAAAACCATCGACTACCGCACCAACAGCCCCTAATTTCAAAGCCCTCATACTCATCATTTCTCCCCATAAGGCATATCTATGTGAGGATCCTGAACATATATATACTTCATTTTCCTTGAGGTCGTCTAAGGCATGCAACATCAATCCAAATGGATAGTTCATCACTTTATTATTTTTGCTCTTCCCGGTTTCTTCGAACACATCAGCTTCCAAAACCGGCATGGCTCTACCAACAACTACCATGTCATCTCTAAGCGGCTTCAAATAAGGTGGTAAGAACTGATGCTGGAGTCCAATTTTGTCCATCACATCTCCAACCACAGCGGTAAAGAGCTCGGTTTTCATCAAATCAAATAGTTCTTTGTCGTTGTTGTATTTCATCATTATGCAAGTCTCAATTTCGATGATTCGCTTTAATATTTTGTGCAATATATGAATCTGTTAAATAAGTATTGTTACTTTTAATATCGCAGCACTATTTTATACATGAAATACCTCGACAAAAAACAGACGAAAGATAGAAAAATACTGGACCTAGAATCCTTAGGCTTTAATGATTTTCTGGTTGTAGGAAACTACAATTACAAATCAGTGAAGAGCAACCTAGAGACTCACGTCCATACTGGAATGATCGAAATAATGTATCTAGCCAAAGGTCATCAATATTATCAGATTGCGAATAAGGAATACATGCTGCAAGGGGGCGATATTCTGGTTATTCCATCAGATACGGCGCATGGAACAAGCAGTTATCCTGAGGACATTGGCAGCCTATATTGGATGGTTTTTAGAATACCTCCTAAAAACTCTAGGTTCTTAAACCTCTCTCCGAATGAAAGCCAATATCTCATTGATCAATTTCTTAACCTTCAGGTTTGCCATTTCAAAGGAAATGCGAAAATGGCCTCCTCTCTCTCTCGCATTTTCAAGTATTATGACGTTCAAGAAAAAATTAAGTCAAAAATTAGATTGACTAGTCTAGTGTTACAATTTGTGTTAGATGTAATTGATGCCTCCAATAAAAACAGCTTGAATCATTCACCAACTCCTGAAATTCTCAAAGCCGTAGAGTATATCAATGGCCATCTGCATGAAGGCACTTCCATTGATGGCCTTGCTGATTTGACCAATCTATCTGTTTCCAGGTTTAAGCACCGATTTAAAAAGGAACTGGGCATCCCACCTGGTGAGTTTATAATGAGACAAAAAATAGACTATGCTAAGAACAACTATGGATCTTATAAGTCCATTCAATCCTTAGCCTTCTCACTTGGCTTTTCTTCCTCTAATTACTTTGCTTCCGTATTTAAGAAATTTACGGGGAGTACTCCTTCTGATTATTTCGGAAATGAGAGGGACTATTCAGCTTAAAAAATTCAAACTTAAGTTGCTCCGTTTACATATAGTAATTTCGAGATTAATTCTTGAGTCATCAATACTCATCCCAGAGGGACATCATATTGGTAGAACAAATACATAAATCTTCGAACAAGTGCCTTTAGGCACGAAAAATATCATATTACATACCTATAGGCATGAAAACGAAATTGATAAACAAATGCTACCCATCTCAAGTCCCTATGGGACGGTAAAATTCATTTTTTTGAAAAGTAACATATTGCAATAAGCCCAAGTGCCCCCTATGATTTTTTTGCTATATAGTCCTCCCTTAAAAAGTCCTTTTGAGAGTGGAAGTTTGATTACAGATTGACAATCTAAACACATGTTCAATAAAAGAAGTAAAAGTTTCCACTTTTGAGTAGAGCCAAAAAGCTATTGCCTTTA
>JBLICU010000145.1:0-6889 GCA_047632435.1 Cyclobacteriaceae bacterium | reverse complement strand
TGAAAGAGGAAACGAAAATCAAGGAATCAGGAGACCTACTAAAATGGGCACCATTGCTGCCATTGCGGGTGTAACAGAAGATGAAGTCGTACACGTTGTTGATAAATTCCGTGAACCAGGCAGATCGCTTTTGATGCCTCCTTATGGAGTAAATATTGAAAATGATACGGTTATCGATATTTCGCATGAGAGTTTGATGCGAATTTGGGATCGATTGAAACGCTGGTTGGACGAGGAATCAAAGGCAGCCGAAATGTATTTGAAACTTTCAGAATCAGCTGAAAGGTTTCAGGAAGGAAAGGCTTCACTTTGGAAAATGCCCGATTTACAGTTGGCATTGAACTGGAGAGAGGAAAATAAACCAACCTTGGTTTGGGGTCAAAGATACAATCCAGCTTTTGAGCGAACCATGGTGTTCTTGGAAACATCAGAAAAAGCTTATATCACCGAACAAAGAAACAAAGAACTTCTCCAAAAGCGTCAGGTAAAGCGGATGCGTATGACAGCTCTGGTTCTTGGTTTTGCTGCTCTTGTATGTATATTTTTCGTAATACAGGCGCAGCTTCAAAAGGGATATGCTGAAGAAAACTTAGCTAAGGCAGAAATTGCAACTGCTGAGGCTGAAAAACAAAGACTTGAGGCCGATCGTCAAAGTGAACTAGCCTTAGAAGAAGCGGCAAAAGCCAAAGTAGCTGAAAACAAGGCTAATCGAGCATTAGCTGCGGCTGAAGTTGCCGAAGCTGATGCTAAAGAACAGGCTCGACTAGCAGATATTCAAAGAAATGCAGCTGATGTAGCCAAGGCGGACGCTTTAAAGCAAAAAGACAAGGCAGATTTAAGTGCTATAGAAGCGAATAAGCAACGTGAAGCTGCAGAAGAGGCAACCGACAAAGCGACAGTGGCATTAGCTGATGCTCAAAGACTAAGAATGCAATCTGTAGCACAATCTATGGCCATCAAGGCCACCAAGATCACTGGTTCGAGTCTAAATGAAGCCGAGAAAAAAGCTTTGGTTGCAAAACAGGCTTACTCGTACAATGAAGAATTCAAAGACCCTGTAAAACATTACAATGGAGATGTCTATGCCGGTGTTTATTATGGATTGGAAGGTTTATTAGGAACCACATCGCAAAATGCGAACGGTGATATTACCTATAAGAACAATGGAGATTCTGTGTTAAACCAATTTCATGGACATATTCCTATTCAAGATGCTTTGGGTAACTTGATGCAAGTGGGTGTTCGGTCTGTAATTTACTCTGAAGACGGTTTGAGGATGTACTCTGCGGGTAGTGACGGAAGATTATTAAAATGGGATATGCAAAGAGGTAATCGTACCTGGGAAGAGATTTTTTCAAAGGAATTGGTTAACAGGGTGGTCAATATAAGTCCAGATGAGAAATTCTTGGCATTGGGCACAAATAATGACAATATTCTTTTGATCAATTTGAAAAACACAAGTGAAGAACCAAAGCTAATCGAAGGTCATAAAGGGGGTACCATTTTTGATTTGGTTTTCCTTCCTGATAACAGCGGGTTTATTTCGAGTGGCGCAGATAGCAGAATATTGTTGCATAAAAATGGAACCACAAAAGAACTTATTACTATTCCAACCAAATACGGACGAAGAAATAGATGCAAGTCACTTGCCATTAGTCCAGATGGACGAAGATTAGCGGCCGGAACTGAAAGAGGTGATGTGTTGATAATTGATCTTGCATCGGCAAACTTCAATCAAACGAGACTGGTATATCAAAGAAATAAAATTGATTCTACCAAAACATTTGCTGTGAATGCACTTGACTTTAGTTCAACTGGAAATTTATTGGCAATAGGTGAAGATCAGGGCAATGTTTACGTTTGGGATATGGAAAATAAGACTAAAAATGGACCGACCTTATCTGGATTCGAAGCAGGTGTTACTGATGTTGAATTCAGTCCTGATGACAAGCTAATTGCAGCATCGAGCAGAGATTACACAGTGCGCATGTGGGATTTGGAAAATGTTTATGATCTCCCAACTGTATTCGACGATCATGGGGATTGGGTTTGGTCTTTGGATTTTCATCCAGATGGAGAAAAATTCATAACAGGATCGGCAGATGGAATCATCAGGTTGTACAACACCAAGCCTGATGATTATGCAGCACAAATATGCGGGCTCATCACCACAGGTAATTTATCCAAGACAGAGTGGGCTCAATATGTAGGTGAAAATATTGATTATGTTCAAACCTGCGAAGGATTGCCCCAAAGAGCTGACGATTAATAAATAATCACCAAGTTGAATAATTGATCCATGAAGAAATTTTTACTGATCTCAGTTTGCATATGTCCGTTATTTTATGTTCAGGCTCAGACGTGTACACAAAAACTTAGTCAGGCAGAACGTGACTATGAGGCAGGCAAATTGTTACAATTGCCAGAAACGATCAGAGAACTTTTTGCGGAAGATGAGAAAAGTGATTGTTTGACGCATGAGGAAGAGATTAGAGCATGGAAGCTGCTAACTAAGACTTACGTATTTACAGATAATGAGATTGAGGCCGATAATGCGATCATTGGATTACTAAAATCTGATCCTGAACATGTTTTGGACAAACAAGTTGACCCAAGGGAACTGTTTTTTTTAATGGATCAATTCAGAACAGATCCTATTTTGCGAATTGCAATAAAAATTGGAGCAAATATTTCTGCTGTTAATGTAATTGATGGCCAACAATACAGTACTGCACCTACATCTGACGCCTATAATTTCCCTAAATTTTATAACGGTAAAACTTCAAATGGTGATGATACATACGCTATCGATGGAATTGCTGAGGATTTTGTTTCTCAAGAAGGATTGGCTCCAGGGATTACTTTTGAACTTAGTGCCGAACGACATATTGTTAAGGGTTTGGAAGTAGGGTTAGGTGTTCAATACAGACAATCCAACTACAATGTCGAATCCTATATAATTGGAAATAATACTTATGCTTCGTTGACTAATAGACAAGTTTACTTGAGAACTCCGGCACTATTGAGGTACAATTTATGGTACGATGATCATGAGAAGCATAAACTGAAACCTTACGTTTATATGGGTGCGAGTATGGATTTTCTTCTCTCCGCCAAATATGTAAATGCTAGTCGAAGTGGTGGTACGTCTTTTACGTTACAAGAGGAAGATGCGGATTTGGAGCAATTAAATCAGGTAAACGAATTGGATTACTCCATATTCGGAGGTATGGGTGTGAAATTAAGAGTGAAAACACATTATTTGACCATAGAGGCCAGATATGATAATGCATTGAATAATTATATTAATCCTGATAACAGATTTGCGAAAAAGAGCACTGTATTTGATTCTGCATTTATGGAAGACAATTTATCACTTAACAATTTGAGTCTGACAATAGGATGGTCTCACTCCATATATAGTCCTAAAAAGCTAAAAGAGAATTGATCATATGAGAACACATAAAATTTTACTTCTCGTTTATATTTTATTTTTGATAGGATGCTCGCCTGACGCCTCTGATAGCCCCTCCCCAGAAGATGTTTTCGTGAAATTCATTGGTGAGCCCGGTATATTTTTAGGGGTTGATATGATATATAATGAAACACTTGAGGAATATTTCATATTAGGGACGGATGAAAGCTCTGCAAGCAACACAAACTATTTTTATGCAGTGACCGATAAAGGAGGCAATCAACTATATTTTAGAAATGTTGATTTTAGTTCCCCAAGTCCCGCTGATACCACACGAAATGACACTCCAATTAGGGTTAAAAGATTATCAACAGGAAATCCTGACTACAATGATAAATATTTGGTGGTCGGCACTTCTACCAATACTCAGTCCAATGATTATAGTAAAATAATTTGGAAAGTAGTTAACCATGGTTTGGATAATGCGGATATTTTAAATGATGATGGCTCTGTATATTTTGAGATTAATAATGGAGGAATAGATGATTTTGGGAATGTTATAGGACATGATTTAGTGGCCGCAGATATTATTCAGGTAGAAGGTGAAGATAACGTGATCATCCTTGGCACAACCTCGGTACCAGAAGACGGGGATAATTTTACAACTTCCGCTGAATCTAAAAAACAATTTTTTATTACCAAGAGGTCTCTTTCTGACAATACAGAAATATGGACAAAGACATTAGGTGCAGGTGAAGACGATATTGCACTTTCTTTATATGAGTTGAGTAACGGAGATTTGGCTTTGTTTGGTTCTACAGAAAAGTCTGAAGGAATTTACACAGGCACCAATGTATTGGCTATTTACACCAACTCTCTTGGTACTTCAGATGCTGGTAGTATTACTGTAGGATTTGACTCTGACCCAAGTCTGGATGATGTACCAGCAGCCGTAATTAAGATTGGTAGTGAGTTTAAAGTTGTAGGGTCATCTTCGTCAAATGGGAATAATCCAGATGCATTTTTACTCAATATCACCAGTCAAGGAACACTTGCATCAGCACCTACAGAATCTTTGATTTTTGAATCAACTGCGAATGATTTCGAACTAAATACGCAGGCCACAACGATTGTACGTGCATTTAACGGTGATTATTTATTAATGGGGAGCTATCCTCTTTTCCAAAACAGTGAAACCGGTCAATCACGATTGGAAGAAATAATGATTCTCAGAACGAATGCCAATGGCACTAAAATTATGGGTAAAGATCAATATTATGGTATTGAAGCCGGAAACGATCGTGCAAATAAAGCCATAGCACTTCCTGATGGTACGATTGCTGTGTTAGGTACTTTCGATTTTGGTAGTGGAACAACTCTTATTGGATTAATGAAAGTTAATATTGATGGGGAGCTTCGGAATTGATTTACTGATAATGTTATTAAAAAAATGACATTATTTCTCTAAATAGTTAAAAAAAAGTAGCAAATTTGTTAGTTACAGGCGTGATAATGCTATGAAAAAATATACTCTTATTATTGTAATCTTTCTCTGCTTAGCAGATTCCATCATTGCTGATTATAAGCTAAGTGATGGGCCAATTGAAAATTCTGAAATTGGAATCTCCAAAGAGACAACTTCGCGAATTCCTGATGGAATTTACGATATCGTTGCTCCTTCTGCTAATACAGTACCTGGCGTTACTTTATCCGCTAGTATCAATAAATTGATGAAAATTAGTAAAGGTCTTTCCGTATCTGATGGAGATGGAAATCCATTAACTGTGACTTTATCAGTTGATACTGGTGCAGATATTTTTTTGGGAACAACCACAAATCTAACTGTAAATGACAATGATGGAACAGACGGTTCTGTACAGATTGTTGGTGCAATTGTAGATTTAAATCTGGCACTTCTGGATATCTCCATATTTGCGCCTATTGCTGGTACTGTTCAATTTACGATTGTTTCAAATGACGGTACTTCGGGAGACGTTACGGATAATTTTTCAATAGAAGTCGGGAGCCGTGATAATGGTCTTGCGTTTGATGGTAGCGACGATAGAATCACTGTTTCAACTGGTGAAAGTGTAGTTGCTGCTACATTCACTTTTGAGGCTTGGGTACGAATCCAAGAAGATGCGAGCTCATTTTATAATATATTTTTAATGACAACTCCTACGGCTAACTTCATCAGAGTTACAAGTGCTGGAGAGGTCGTTGCTTCATCTGGTACTGGACTTGAAATTATTTCAAATGCTGGAACCTTTCCATTGGATGGAAATTGGCATCATTTGGCATTTGTTGATGAAGGTACAAGTGAATTCATTTATGTTGATGGTGTGGCTGTTGGCATTGCCTCAGATGCTTTCACAGCTTTTAATTCATCATCTTCAAGTACACTTATCATCGGATCGAGTGTTGTCAATGAAGGACTAAATGGTATTATTGATGAAATCAGAATTTGGTCTTTGGGCAGAACATCCGGTTTGATTTCAGAGCATTATAATGTTGGGGTTGCTGGAAATGAAACAGGTCTTGAGATCTACTATAGGTTGGATCAAGGGCTGCATAACGGCGATAATAGTGGTTTAAATGCTGCGACCAATGACGATGATTCAGGTGCTACATATCAGGGAACACTAGCGAATTTCACATTATCCTCAGGGACTATTTCGAATTGGGTTTATGGTCAAAATTACTACCCTGTTGTCACAACGGACAATGCTTCTTCTATTTCTTCATCCAGTGTTTTATTTGGTGGAAACGTAACGAGTTCTGGAGGTGGTTCAATTTTAGAGCGAGGTACAGTATATGCTTTGACAAGTACAAATGCCAATCCGGTAATTGGTGGGCCTGGAGTAACTAAAAATGATGAAGGTGGTACGACGACAGGAGTATATTCTGAAGTTACATCCGGATTAACCCTAAATAGTAACTATAGCTTCAAGGCTTATGTAATCAATGATGGTGGTACTTCTTATGGTAGCTTGAAATCATTTTCAACATTAAATCAGACTACACCGACTGTTACTACAACAAATGCTTCAAAACTGACAAGTACTACTGCATCGGTAGGGGGTAATGTTACCCTTGATGGTGGTGCCGCTCTAACAGCCAGAGGTGTAGTTTATGCGTTTACTGCCAGCAACGCCAATCCTGAAATTGGAGGCTTAGGTGTTACCGTGGTTGCTGAGGGAGGAACAGCTATAAGTGCATATACGCAAACATTGTCATCTTTGACCGCAGGTGGGGCTTATAGTTACAAGGCATATGCAACAAATTCAGAAGGAACTAGCTACGGTATTGCTAAAACTTTCACGTTAGCACCCACTCCAGTTCTTGTCGCAGGTCAGATCGCAATGACGATGTATAATTCAGATTTAAATAGTGGTGATCAAATATTTGCATTTTTAGCGCTTGATGATATTCCATCAGGAACCAAAATACATTTTACTGACAATGGTTGGGATG
>JBLICU010000144.1:0-6960 GCA_047632435.1 Cyclobacteriaceae bacterium | reverse complement strand
ATTTGTCAAATTGACTATTTTGCTGATTAGTATAAGTTTTAATAATAACCAAAAACTATTTGACACCCCAAAAGCATTTCCAAACCGATCAAGTGGAAGCTGTCCTGAGCAGGTTACTAGTATGCTCACTATTATTATTAGCGACTTTTTTTGGAAATGGTCAGGGGATACTTGAATATCATTTTGATGGCTCGGAGCATGGCAAATCACTAGAGACAGTTCTTGAGGAAATTGAAGCCAGCGAAAATGCTCATTTCTATTTTCTTTCCGATTGGATTGGGTCATTTTCATTTGAGCAAAGTTTTAAGGGGAAAACCTTAGAGGATGCCTTGGGTTTCTTTTTTCGAGGAACGGACCTGAATTATATCAATTTATACTCCCATGCACTCATAATTGTCAAAGATCCAGAGCAGGCACTTCTTCGCAAGATCGCCCTGGAATCTGCGCAAAAACCAGATCAAATTGTAGACCAATACAAGTTTGGTGAAATGGGAAAGGCAAATGATACCAAAAAAGTGATTGTAAGCGGACACGTGCTTGATGCCAAAACAGATGAGACCATGCCATTTGCCAGCATTCAGGTTGCTGATATGCATTACGCCACCACAACCGATCAAACTGGAAATTTCACACTATCACTTACACCTGGATTTCACATCCTCAATTTTAGTTTCCTGGACTATGAAGTCAAAGTAATTGATTTAGAGATCTATGAAAATGGGATATTCAATGTTATTTTAGATAAAAAATCATTGCTTTTGGATGAAATCATTATTCAATACAACTACGATAAGGATATTTCTACTAGCAGAATTGGTCAAACACAGTTAGTTATTCCTGATATGAAACGTGCTCCTTCATTTTTGGGTGAAACGGATCTGATCAAGCAGATACAGTATTTACCCGGAGTAACGACTGTAGGAGAGGCTGCATCTGGTTTTAATGTACGCGGTGGTAGTGTGGATCAAAACCTAATTCTTTATGATGGCATTCCTGTTTATAACAGTTCCCATGTATTTGGTTTCTTCTCAGCTTTTAATGCAGAGGCTGTTCGGGATGTCTCTTTTTTTGGTGGTGGAATTCCAGCCGAATATGGAGGGAGAATATCCTCTGTTTTGGATATCAAATCTCGGGACGGTGATTATGAAAAATGGCATGGTAAAGCAGGAATCGGAATGGTTACCGGTAATTTGATGCTGAATGGGCCAATCAAAAAGGAAAAGACAGCTGTCAATGCTTCTTTCAGATCTACTTATTCCGACTGGCTCATTCATTCAATCCGTTCGAATTATGCTGATCTAAGTAAAAGTTCTGTCTCGTTTTACGATGGCACAGTCAAAGTGAGTCATTTATTTAGTGGAAACACAAAGCTTGCTCTCACAACTTACTCGAGTAAGGATGGTTTCAGATTGGCAGGAGATTCTACTTACAAATGGACCAATTTTCAAATTTCAGCCAAACTCGATCATCAATTCTCAAATAAATTGGGATCAGAATTAATACTGGGTATGAGCGCTTATGGATATGATGTAATCAATGGAGATTCATTAACAGCTTCTAATTTATCCTACCGCATAATCACTTCCGTGGCAAAAGCAGGATTTAATTATCAAGAAGGAAATCATAAATTCAACTTTGGTATTCAGCTTTCGCATTATCAGTTGGATCCGGGAACGCTTAAACCTACTTCTGTGGCATCAAATGTACGAAAAGTGGTGATCGACGAACAATTTTCATTGGAAAACGCATTGTATTTTTCAGATACCTGGTCTTTCAGTGAACAGTTATTTATTGAAGGCGGGCTAAGACTTCCCATGTTTGTATCCTACGGACCAGCCTCCATCAACAGATACGAAAAGGGAAAGCCATTGGAAGTTTTTAACATCGTAGATACTGTTCATTATCAAAGCAGTGAGACCATAAAAGTGTACTTTGGCATAGAACCAAGACTGTCAATTAGATACATGATTGATCCTTATACCTCAATCAAGATGGGGTATAATCGCATGTACCAATATTTGCATTTGGTCACCAATACAACTGCGGTAACGCCAGTTGACATTTGGCAACCCAGTGGATATTACTTCAAACCGCAGCGTGCAGATCAAGTTTCTGTGGGATATTTCAAAGAATCCAAAGAGAAGAAATATGGAACATCAGGAGAGGTGTTTTACAAAACCATGAATGATATCATTGATTTCAAAGATGGCGCGGAACTGGTATTAAATGATCATTTGGAAACGGAATTGCTTCAAGGAAAAGGACATGCCTATGGCTTGGAAACTTCTTTTTATAAAAATAAAGGAAAGCTCACCGGAACGCTTAACTATACTTATTCCAGATCCTTTCGCCAAATCAGTGGGGCCACATCAGATGAATCGATTAATTCAGGCAAACGATATCGAGCCAATTTTGATCAACCCCATGTTTTAAATTTATCCTGGAAATATCAGATGTCAAGAAGGTATTTTTTCACAGGAAATTTCACTTATCATACAGGAAGACCAGTAACTATTCCACTGTCCGCTTTCCAATTGGAAAACAGTACCATTGCTTACTATTCGGGAAGAAATCAATATCGAATTCCTGATTATCATCGGATGGATCTTGCCTTGGTGGTAGAAGGAACCAATAAAAAGGACAAGAAGATTGAAGGGACATGGGTTTTCTCGATTTATAACGTTTATAGTAGAAGAAATCCTTATAGCGTGTTTTTCAAAAATTCAGGAGCTGGTATTCCGATCCCTTACCAATTGTCAATTATTGGTACTTTATTTCCATCGGTGAGTTATAACATTGAGTTCTAATGAGAAAATTGATTCAAATATCATACGTTGCTGCAGCATGGCTAATTTGCTTATCTATACTCAACAGTTGTATTGAGAAAATTGATTTCAAAGTGCCCGCAGCTGACCTACAATTAGTAGTTGACGGAATGATTACAGATGATCTAGGACCTTATACAGTGAAGCTGTCACAGGGATTAAGTTTAAATATAGATTCTGTAATCCTGGTGCCAGTGGAAAAAGCTATTATTACATTATTTGATGATGAGGGTAATAAAGAGTCATTTACAGAATCCACGTCAGGTATATATACAACAGCAGGAAATATTCAAGGTCAAATTGGACATGCCTATCATATAAGAATAGAAACTGAAGAGGGTAAAATATTCGAATCTGATCCTGAAATGATACATCCTGTGGGTTCAGTTGACGCCATTAAATATGAATTTGAAGCCAGAAACATAGAGAAATATTATGGTCTTGTTGCTGCGGATGTTTTTAATATTTACGTGGATGCGCATTCCTTAGAAACTGAAGAGAATTATGTTCGATGGAGATTTAAAGGAACGTATAAAGCCACAACGAATCCTGAGTTGCACATGACAATCTCAACTGTTTATACCCCATACAAATCACCACTACCATGTAGCGGATACATAGTGATCGCTTTTGTGCCGGGTGGAAAATTGGAGAAAGTTGAAGAATGTACTTGCTGTACATGCTGGGTTAATGATTTTGAATCTGCTCCCAGTCTATCTGATGTTGAGTTGGTTTCAGGAGGTATTTTTAGAAATGTGAAAGTCGGTGAGATTCCCATCAATGTGTCTACATTTCATGAAAAATATCTGGTTGAAGTGGAGCAAATGAGTCTTACTTCTTCAACTTATGAGTTTTTTAAGCTAATAAGAAATCAAAAGTTGCAGGCTGCCAGTTTATTTCAGCCTCCTGGTGGTGTGATCATTGGAAATCTGCATGCGGTCAACAATGACGATACGGTCATCGGTCTTTTTTGGGCGACATCTATTACTAAAAAATCACTTTTTATTCAACGATCAGAAGTTCCCTATCCGCTTACGGACAAAACAATTGTGACTGATGAATGTACCAATTATTATCCCAATTCTTTCAATGAAAAACCGAGTTCATGGGATTGATTAAGTGGATAATTACCATTGCCATTCTGGTTGTATCCTTCACTCAGGGAGGAGCACAATCCAATGATAAATTGTTTGCTCAGAAATACACGAATTATCAATCTATTTGGCCTAAAACCAAGCTTCATTTGATATTCAATCAGCCAAAGTATGCGCCAGGAGATACTGCCTTTTTTAAATCTTACTTCCTTAATGAGAATTTAAAAGGAATATATGGAAGGCAAGTAATTGACCTAAATCTTGTTAATTCACAGGGAGTTATAGTGCTTCATTTCAAGTTTAATATTGAAAATGGATTTGATGCTAATCAACTTGTTTTGCCTGATTCAATTGCAGCCGGGGTTTATTTGGTGACCGCTCAACATAGCTGGATGAGAAATTTTGATCCATCTCCAACGTTTGCCATGGAATTGGAAGTTGTAACTAAAAATAAACTCGCTTCTGTCAAAAAACCTGAACTCAACTTGGGGGTTGAAGGTGGCCATTTAATTAGTGGATTATTGAATAAGGTGAGCATTTATACCTGGCCAGTCGAGGGGGCAGTATCAATCCTTGACGACTTAGGTGAAGAAGTAGGACGCACGATTACAGATATTAATGGTTTTGGTGCTATAGAAATCAAACCTGATATTAACCGTTCTTATGTAGCCAGAATTGCAAACGATATGGTTACAAAATCCTTACCAAGTATTGAGCAAAATGGATACTTGATTCGGTTAATTCCAACAATTGAAGCTCCAACCAAAATAATAATTAATGCTTCGAATGCTGCAGAATTTCGAAGCGAAGAACTGATGCTGATAATCACTTCAAGGGGTCAGGTTCGAGCATCGGAAGCCATTAAAATGGGGTCTTTGGGAAAGTTAGAAATTGAATTTGCTGATATATTGCTAAGTGGTTTGATTCAGGTTTCACTACTCAGTCAAAGCGGACAATTACTTTCATTCAGAGAATTTTATAATGAAGATAAAGAGCCTGTGGACATTGACATTAAGACAAATAAGTCTAATTATGTCCCTCTCGATCAAGTGGCGATTGAAATTACACTCAAAGACGAATATGGAAATCCTGTTATAGGTGAATTCTCTATTAGTGTCAGAAATGATTCGCTTTTTGATTCAAAAAAAGAAAATGATCTGTTTGATGCGCTGCATATTTTCAATTGCAGGTCACAATTTTACTATTTGGATAAATCAAATATTCGTTGGCGTGAGTCTTTGGATGATTATATTATTCTGACTAGTCAGGAAATCCCGTGGCATAAAATTCTGGCACCATCCATTGTCAAGCCACAATTCTCCTTTAACAGAATGGGTCAAAAAAATGGGTTCGCCTATTTCGCAGCTTCCCATGAACCAATTTCGGTAGGATCTTCAATCATGTTTTATCTCCAAAAGAGCAAGTGGCGTTTTCAGACGAAGACCTTTGAAAATGGGAGTGTTGGCGTGACTATCCCTGAGATTTATGGAGAAGAAGAAATATTCTGGATTGCAGAAAATAAGTATGGTGAAAAGTTACCCGAAATAGTCATCGAATGGACTGATGTCAAATCTGTTCCGCATTTAAGCGCATCACCGACAATTCAAATGGATAAGGTTGATACATATGCTGCATTTGCTGCTAATAGGGAATTGATTAACCAATCCTATGGATTTTTCACGAGGCAGGATCTCGTGAAGCCTGAAGAACCAAAACTAAGTACTGCTGATCTTGAGTGGGAAATTCGTGGGGTGGATGTGACAGTTGACGTGCAAGACTATGTCACTTTTCCTACAATGGAATTGCTAATCAAGGAAGTCATAAAAACACTGTATGTAGGAACGAGAAAACACGAGAAAGTCATCAGAGTGAGATACCTGACCCAAGGGGCAAAAGAGAATCCACTTTACATCATTGATGGAATTGCCACTGCGAACACTGATTTCTTTCTATCATTGAAACCAGAAAATATTCTAAAAGTGAAATTGGTCACAACGCCATTGAAACTATTGCATTTTGGAATGTTGGGAAAAAATGGTCTTGTGATGGTTGAAACAAAATCAGGAACAACCAGAGAACCAATCAAAGATGAATCAACATTGATTGAAGGACTTAGTGAACCAATCTCGTTCCATCAAATAAATTATGAACAAAATAGAGATCAGCGTCTGCCTGATTTTCGATCAACTATCTACTGGAATCCTTTTGTTGAAACTGAAAGAAGCGGAATTGCTAATTTGGTATTCTCTTGCTCTGATGATATTGGTAGCATGACCATAAGAATTGACGGAATAACTCAGGAAGGCGATGCTTTTACTAAGGATATGAAAATGAATGTAAAGTATGAAAAGCCCAATAGGCCCTAGATTTTCTCAGTGATCAAAATTTTATTACAGGAAGATTAAAGGCTAAAAGGACATATTAAAAACATATCCACTGAGAATTATAAAGAAGGTCACAACGCCAAAATAGATCAGGATTAGCTTTAAACTCATCACTTTTTTAAGGAGAGTGGCTTCAGGCAAAGAAAGTCCCACGGTACTCATCATAAAAGCCAATGCAGTCCCTAATGGCACGCCCTTGGCCACCAAGACCTGAATGACAGGAATAATCCCGGCAGCATTTGCGTAAAGGGGGATCGCAAGAATTACCGCAATGGGTACTGTCCACCATTGACCGCCACTTAGATATTGTTGGAAAAAGTCATCCGGCACATATCCATGCATCACTGCACCGAGTGCAACGCCAATAATTACATAAATGATCACACTTTTTACGATTTGAAATGCATTCTTAAAGATGGTCTTCAATCGTGCTTTCAATGGACGACTAAGTTGTTCATACCTTTCTGTTTCATTTTCAGCATTCGAAAGCAGATTCTTTACCCAATCAGTCAATAGATTTTGAAGTTTCAGTCGACCCAAAATGAAGCCTCCAATAGTTCCAAGGAGGATTCCTGATAAAGCGTAAATGATCGTGATCTTCCAACCAAACAAGCCTATGAATAAAGCGAGCGCGACCTCATTGACCAATGGTGAAGT
>JBLICU010000143.1:0-7116 GCA_047632435.1 Cyclobacteriaceae bacterium | reverse complement strand
TTTCGTGAATTGCACATTGAAAAAATCCCCTATGATCAGCCATACTTCAAAACTAATTGAGGTTTCCAAATCTATTATGGCAAAAGAAAATGTTTCGGTAGAAGAAATTAGGCTGATTGATCATGATGTAGCGACTGGTGTTTATCCAGATATGAAAGAACATGGGTGGAAAGAAGATGAATGGCCAGCGATATTTGAGAGAATATTTGCAGCAGACATCCTTATCGTAGGTACTCCAATTTGGTTAGGAGAGAAATCATCAATTGCTCAAAAATTAATTGAAAGGTTATATGGAATGAGTGGGCAAATAAATAAAAAAGGACAGTATAGCTTTTATGGTAAAGTAGGTGGTTGTATGATAACCGGAAATGAAGATGGCGCTAAACATTGTGCTATGGGGATATTATACTCATTGCAACACGTGGGGTATTCTATACCACCACAAGCGGATTGCGGCTGGATAGGGACGGTTGGGCCAGGGCCAAGTTATGGAGACACAGAGTGGAACGGAGAAAAATTAAAAACTCCTATTGGTTTTGATTCAGATTTCACGAACCGTAACACTACTTTCATGACATATAATTTGCTGCACTTAGCTTCCATGTTAAAAAAACAAGACGGTTATCCTAACTATGGAAATTCGAGGAAAGAATGGGATGATGGAACAAGATGGAATTTTGATAATCCTGAATACCGTTAAAATGAATCATGCATTAGGAATCGTAATGAGGTCATAAATCGTAATAAAACAGGTACTTAAGTTGAAGAGGCATAGCACCGCTATGGTGATTCAACAAGCATGGGCTAAGTGTCTGTATTGAAGTGATTTATGGACGTAATAGATTTTTAATGCATGATTCAGGTTAAATTTTATCTCGCAACAATAAATTTATATTCAATAAAAGAGAGTTATGTCAAAAAATGTATCCGATCAAATCGTAGAAATGCTTGTAGAAGCTGGTGTTAAGAGGGTTTATGCCGTAACAGGTGACAGTCTTAACCCGATAAATGATGCCGTGCGAAGAGACGGCAGGCTCCAATGGATCCATGTCAGGCACGAGGAAGCAGGAGCTTATGCAGCTTCCATGGAAGCGGAGTTGAACGGAATCGGTTGTTGCATGGGAAGCAGTGGCCCGGGACATGTACATTTAGTGAATGGACTATATGATGCCAATAGATCTGAAAACCCCGTGATTGCTATTGCCTCAACCATTTTTACTGAAAAAATGGGGCTCGACAACTTTCAAGAGACAAGACCTGAATCCTTATTTCAAGATTGTTCGAAATATGTATTTCAGGCCAATACACCCAAACAAGCTATCAATGGATTGCAAACTGCTATTCAGCATGCCATAAGCAAGAAAGGGGTTGCGGTTCTAGCGCTTCCTGGCGATGTGGCTGCAGCCGCTCTAGAATCAGTGCATACTTCCAATAAAAATTTCTATACACAACCAAGGGTAATCCCAAGCCATGAAGACCTTCAGGAACTAGCAAGAATTATCAATACTCATAAAAAGGTGATGCTGTTTTGTGGGCACGGATGTCGTTTTGCAGTAGAGGAAGTCATGCAACTGGCACAAACACTTCAGTCGCCTTTGGGGTATAGTTTTAGAGGAAAAATATTTTTTGAACGAAAAGAAAATCCATATGCTGTTGGATTAAACGGGCTTCTGGGCAACAAATCTGGCTTTGAAGCCATGCATCAGGCAGATCTCCTAATAATGTTAGGTACGGATTTTCCATATAGCGAGTTCCTTCCTGAACAATGCAAAATCATTCAAATAGACACCAAGCCTGAAAAATTAGGGCGTAGAGCCAAAGTAGACCATGGATACTGTGGTGATATAAAATCTACGCTGCAAGCGCTTATGCCTCTGGTTGAAGCAAAAATTGCCACTGATTTTCTTGACAAAATGCGTTCATTACATCAAGAAATTGAAGCTGTATACGATAGCTATGTGGAAGAAAAGGGAGCTGTAAAAAACATTCACCCCGAATATGTTGCCTATTTGGTGGATAAATTAGCAGATGATGATGCCATATTTACTGTTGATACAGGGATGAGTGCCGTATGGGCTGCACGCTATCTAAAAGCAGGTAGAAATCGATACCTGACAGGGTCGTTCAATCATGGGTCGATGGCCAATGCTATGCCAATGGCCATAGGAGCGGGGCTTTCTCATCCCGACCGACAAGTGATTGCATTTTGTGGAGATGGTGGTATTTCTATGCTTTTAGGCGATTTGATGACGATTAGCCAATATCAAATTCCTGTGAAAATCATCATCTTTAATAACCGTTCTTTAGGAATGGTGAAACTTGAAATGCGGGTGGAAGGCTACATGGATTGGCAAACCGATATGGTAAATCCCGATTTTGTAAAATTGGCAGAATCCATGAACATCGCAGCATGGGAGGCCAAGGAATCCAAAGATGTGGAATCAGCCCTTTCAAATGGATTCAAGCATAATGGCCCTGCAATCATCAACATTTTTACAGACCCAAATGCCCTGGCAATGCCGCCCTCCCTAAACTTTGAACAAGTAAAAGGATTTGCACAATCCATGGCAAAATTGATGGTGAATGGAAAATTTGCTGAAATAGTAGATACTACCAAGAGTGAACTGAAATACCTACGAGAATTAATATAAAATAGTATGAAGGAAACTATTAAGTCTACAGCGTTTGCTTTACTGGCAGTTTAATGCAGTTTATCCATCTGGAATAGAGATTCTGAAGATCTGAAGAGGAAACGGAAAATTGAAACGCTGATTCCTTGTTTTAAAAATTAGCGGTTGTAGGAGATTTGTAGGATGTATGAATGATGTAATTCTTTTCAAAAGTTGTGTAAGACTTTCCGCATAAAGAGTGCTGACCTTTGTAGGGTACTGAATAATTCAGTTGCAATTAAATAGCTAAATAAAATGAAAC
This sequence comes from Cyclobacteriaceae bacterium, assembly GCA_047632435.1. GTDB lineage: Bacteria > Bacteroidota > Bacteroidia > Cytophagales > Cyclobacteriaceae > JAMZMI01. The sequence continues at coordinate 4,185 of JBLICU010000143.1, read as the reverse complement.
TAAAATCTCTTTTTCCTATTCTTGCTTTTCTGCTGTTTGCAGTTGGTTGCGTTGTTTATTCCGGGGTTTCTTCCGGGGTTTATTCCGTGGTTTCTTCCGATAAGGATGCTATAGCGGACTTCAAAAACTACAAAACATATGCATGGCTTCCTGACAAAGACAATTCAGACAATATTCTCAACAACCAGATAATGCGCAACAACATTAAAAATTATTTTACGCACGAGTTTGTTGATAATTACGATCTCACATCCAATACTGAAACACCTGATGTACTCATGGAATTACAAGTGACTGCCGTTAGCAAAGTAAAAACAGATAGATCTCCCGTTACCAAAAAAATTCCTGTTTACTCTTATGGTTACCCTTATCCTAACAATGATTACCCTGATAATTATTATTCAGACCATAAGTATTACAGCCGTCAACCCAACCCTGACAACTACATCTACTATATTAGCGGATACCGCTATCAAACCACTTATATTAAACACCAGTATCCTTATAAAAAAAGCAACATCACCATTAATATGATCGACAGCAAGCGAAACGAATTAGTATGGACTGTCACTGCAGAAACTGATATTTATGAAAACGAGTCGGAAAATGTGCAAAACGATATTCGTCCAGCGGTACAACAAATGCTGAAATATTTTCCAATTAAACAAAGTGCTTTAACCTCAAATAAATAAATCACAAAATATGCTTACTTCCATTGCATAGATATTATGCAGGAGCATTGATGAAAATTTTACAAGATCAATTCTCCGTGCGGTGACGCCAAAGCAATTGACTCCAAACTCGAAAACGGATTCGAGCATAATGGCCCAGCAATCATCAATGTTTTTACAGATCCCAATGCCCTGGCCATGCCACCTTCCTTAAATTTGGAGCAAGTAAAAGGATTTGCACAATCCATGGCAAAATTGATGGTGAATGGAAAATTTGCTGAAATAGTAAATACTACCAAGAGTGAACTGAAATACCTACGAGAATTAATATAAAATAGTATGAAGGAAGCTATTAAGTTTACAGTAATTGCTTTAATGGCAGTTTAATGCAGTTTATCCATCTGGAATAGCGATTCTGGAGATCTGAAGAGGAAACGGGAAATTGAACCGCTGATTCCTTGTTTTGAAAATTAGCGGTTCTAGGAGATTTGTAGGATGTGTGAATGATGTAACTCTTTTCAATTATTATGCAACGTTTTAGGCAACAATAGGTCTCATATTTGAACTAGTATGAAACTTCATTCACAGCTTAAATGGTTTTATCATGAAAAGTAATCAAGAACTACACACAGACATTTATAATGCCTTGAAATGGGAGCCGCTATTGCATGCAGCTGAAATTGGATCGACGGCAAAGTATGGTGTTGTTTCTTTGTTAGGCGTGGTAGACAACTATGTTAAGGGAATGGAGGTAGAAAATGCAACTAAAAAAGTAATTGGGGTGAAAGCCCTGGTGGAGAATATTAAAGTAAATTTTCCAAGCAACTGGTCGAAAACAGATGCCGAAATTGCCAATGAGGTGCTTACTGGTTTGCAAAATAACTGGTTAGTTCCTATAGACAAAGTAGCGGTAAAAGTGGAAGACGGTTGGGTTACTTTAGAAGGTGAAATGCCTTGGAAATATCAAAAAGAAGCTGCCAAAAGTGAGGTAAGTCATCTTCTGGGTGTTAAAGGTGTAACCAACAAAATTATAATCAAATCAGTAAGCCATGATGCGATTGAGAAGAAAGCTATTGAAAGGGTAATCGCCAGAAGCGAGTCATTTGGTGTTAGTGATATTTATATAACAGTATCTGGCACTACAGTCACGCTTACAGGAACGGTCAATTCGTGGTATCAGAAAGAAGAAGCAAGTCGCATTGCCTGGAATACCCCTGGTATCGGGCATGTGAAAAACGAATTGACAGTTGATTATCATTATGCTTTAACTAATTACAAATTTCCGAACCAGAAGAGGAGTCTATCTTCTTTCGTTTTACCCTTATCATGAAAAAATCATATTTCATTCCTGTCTTAATACTTTTAATGTTTACAGTGGGATCCTGCTCTCAAAAACTTCAAACCGTACCCTATGTTGATTTGAAAAAATATGCAGGCAAGTGGTATGAAATTGCGTCATTTCCGCAACGATTTCAAAAAGGTTGCTTCTGCACTTCGGATGAATACACGACAACAGATAAGGGTTTTGTAACTGTTGAAAACAGATGTAACAAGGATAGCATCAATGGAAAACAATCCTATATCAAAGGCAAAGCATTTGTAGTGGAAAACAGCGGTAACGCAAAACTGAAGGTACAATTTTTTTGGCCTTTTAGAGGAAAATACTGGATCATTGATTTGGCTGAAGACTACAGCTATGCCGTGGTGGGGCATCCCAACAGAAAATACTTGTGGATACTTTCAAGACAGCCAAAGCTAGATGAAGGGGTTTACGACAGTATTATAAATAGATTGGAAGAGAAGGGATTTGACTTGAGCAAATTGAAAATAACCCAACAAATGTAAAAATGAGAATGATCCTAATAGTAGTAGGTATATTCGTTGCATTATTGATTGCCTCTCAAATATACAGGTCAATGGCAACAGAAAAATCAGAAGTCCAACCTTTCAATGTTATTCGCAATGAAAAGGATTTTGAGATCCGATTCTATCCTGCGGTCACCATGGCTACTATTACTTCTTCAGCTCGAACTTATAAAGCGTTAGGCAGTTCGGGTTTTAGACAGTTGGCAGGATACATTTTTGGTGGCAACAGCAGCAACCAGAAGATAGCCATGACATCACCTGTGCACATGGATGTAAATGATTTTGCTTCAACTATGAGTTTTGTAATGCCTGCTGCATATCATAAAGACAACTTACCTCAACCAAACGATGCTGGAGTGAAAATTGAAACTAAGGCTGATGAATATGTAGCTGCGATCAAGTTTGGAGGCTTTGCTTCCGATAAAAAGATTAAAGAATATGCCGACAAGCTGGAAAGTGCATTGAAAGCAAATTCAATTCCCTATTACGGACGCTTCCGCTTCTTAGGCTACAATCCTCCTTATCAACTATTGGGTAGAAAGAATGAGATTATAGTAAGGGTTGAGTAACAGATGAAAATATTTCAAAAAAGCCGCCCTAGCTGAAACGACAGGATGAATACTTACCAATATTTTTAGCTGCCGCAGAAAGAAATTGGTTTTGAGTAACGTAAAAAATCAACAGATATGTCAGCTCCAAAAATATTGTTCTTTGATGTGAATGAATCCTTATTGGACTAAGGAAATATAAAAAAAAGCATCGGTAAAGCCTTAGGTGGTCGTGAAGATTTAACCCCACTTTGGTTCACTACTATGTTGCAATACTCCTTAGTAACAACTGCGGGTCGTCAATATGCCGATTTTACTAAAATTGGCGCAGCAACTTTACAAATGGTTGCCGCTAATAATGACATTCAATTAACGGATGATGAAGCCAAAACAGCCATAAGTCCCATAAGTTCTTTACCTCCCCATCCAGAAGTAAAAGAGGCATTAGGGAATTTGAAAAAAGCTGGTTACAAAATGGTCTCCCTCACTAACTCTTCCAACAAAGGAGTAGAGATGCAATTCAAAAATGCTGGGCTAACCGATTTTTTTGACGTTCGATTAAGCATCGAGGATCTTGGAAAATATAAACCTGCTAGCGATGTATATGATTGGGCGGCCCGCAAAATGGGAGTGCGGCCTAATGAGTGCTTGATGGTAGCAGCACACGGATGGGATATAGCGGGTGCACGCTGGGCAGGGTGGAGGGGCGCTTTCATAGCATGTCCCGGACAACAATTATATCCGCTAGCACCACTGCCAGAAATCAACGAACCCGATCTGCTCAAAATTGCTGAAAAACTCATCGCTCTAAAAAAATAATATGGAGGGTTACATTAGTCCAGTAATCCCTTTAGGGGTTTGAGGCTCGGCTAGGGTGAATCCCACCAGTAACTTTAATTCCCCGATGCTTGCATCGAATAAAAAATCTGCGCCACGATACCCCGTCAGCTTGCTGCAGGGTTCTTCATTTTCCTTCTAAATTTTATTGAACTCCAATATAGACCTAATGATTTTTTGCAACCGCATAAAGGCTGTTTCGCTCTTGGCCACATAGTCAGAAGACTTGTGGCGCATACAATTGATGGCTACATCTATTTTGT
>JBLICU010000142.1:0-7171 GCA_047632435.1 Cyclobacteriaceae bacterium | reverse complement strand
TTAAATCATGGCTATAGCTCTGTTTAAGAGCTAAATTCCCGACAGAAATAAACAGCGGATTAGTATTGTCAATGACCGTTTGGAGTTGGGAGATTGAGGGTTCGTCGGTAGTTGTTCTGTATCTGAGAAAAGCATTTGTATTTTCATTCAGTTCAAATCGACCCATCACGGAGGCAAGTAGATTATTAAATGGCGTATTTATTTTACTGGTTTCTGGAAAAACCTGTTCGCTGTTGAGTTGGGCATTTTGGTAAGAAAGACTGGCATTAATGAAATTTCCATATTTTCTATTGGCGTAGGAAACAGATGAAACTTGGGTGGTGTATCCACTGCTGAAATGGCTGGATAATTCAGGAATCAATCGACCTTCCTCATTGTTGCCTTCAAAAAGATAAGTGTCTTTGATAGCCTTTCTTTTATTTGTTTTCAGATCATAACTGGCCGAAAGCAGCGCAGTATTTCCAATAGGCTCAGTGTAAGTGATATTCGAGTTCAACGTATTTCTGATCTCCTCAGTGTTGAAATCAATGAGGGAATCCACTTCGAGAGCCTGAAAGCTATTTCTTCTCTCAATCGGGTTGATCTTTCCTCCGAAATCCACAGAAATTGTTCTGCCAATTTTATTGAATTTATGCTGATAGGTCATGTTGTTGGAAATGTTCCAGGCGGTATTGATACTCGAATAGTTGTTTCGTGTTTCATTAAGCACTTCTCCAGACTCATTAGTGGCGATCCCGATAGTTTTTTCCAAACTATTATTATCCTGGTAGCCCGAAGTGGATCTTAACAGTATATTGTTATTTTCATTGATTTTATGATCTATTCTGAAGTTTAAGCGGTGATTGAGATTATGTGCAGATGATTTTTTTTCTTCGTTATAAAATTGAGTTTCATTGGTAAGAAACGATTCCCGATAGGTGTTCTGATTGTTGGTGTTGTCCGTTTGATTGTAAAAATAGCTTCCTTCCACCTTGGTGTTTTCCTTCCAATTATCAGAATAATTGATACCAAGTGAATGGGTTGTTGTGATTCCGCTTAGCGTTCCGGTCATGATGCTTTCGCTTGCTCCCGATCTGGAACCACCTCGGCCACCACCTCCAATTCCCGCTAAATCCTGATTGCTGAAATTTTGCTGATTGATGTTATTGCTTATGCCTAAAACGGTGAACCGCTGATCTTTATTAAAGGAGTTGATTGTAAATCCTGCCTTATATAAGTCGTTGGTGCCATAGCCACCATACACATTGCCGAATTGTCCATTGCGTCTGTCCTCCTTGGTGACCACATTCATTGTTTTTGTGGTGTTCCCATCATTGAAACCTGTGAATCTTGACTGGTCGCTCTGCTCGCCATACACCTGTATTTGGTTCACTATTTCGGCGGGAATGTTATTTAGCGAAAGCAGCGGATCTTGTCCAAAAAAACGTTTTCCGTCCAGAAGCACCTGCTCAATAGATTCTCCATTTGAAGTGACACCTGTATTGTCAACAACGATTCCTGGCATTTTACTTACCAAATCAGCAGCACTTGCATCAGGATTTGTTTTAAAGGCTTGTGCATTATATTGAATGGTGTCACCTTTCATTTCCATTGGCACTAAATCCCCTTTTATTTCTATTTCGTTAAGCAATTCAATGTTTCGCTCCAATGCAAGTGTGCCTAGATCAAACATGACACCAGTCACTCTCAAAATTTTTGTTGAAGGTTTATAACCCAGGCTAGAAATGTTGAGACGATAAAAAGCCTGCTCAGCTTTTTTGATTTTGAAATATCCGTCTACATCCGTAACATCGAATTTAGATTTTAAGGAATCCTTTATGTTGATCATCAATACAGTAGCACCGGGTAAGCCTGCACCGTCAGAGCTATCAATCACTCTTCCTGATATGTCTGCTGAGCTGGTTTGGCCAAAACAAAAAGACAATCCCATGAAAGTCAGGAAAAATGAAAGAAATGTGTATTTCAAGGGGTAAATATTAAGATGGAATTATTCTGGATTTGTTTCCTCATCAGCTACAGGTGTTCTTTTCCTATCACGTGGAGCAGTGATTTTTGCGTAAAGCTCAAATTGTGATTCGTTGAGTACATCTTTCACCAAGGCATCTTTTTCTTGTCTTATTGCCTGCATTTTGGTTCTCATACCTTCACGGTTACCGGACCCTCGCATCTCTGTGGCAGTTTCGTTGATCGTGGTTCCAAATTCCTCATAGATACCCTCTAATAATAATTTTTGATCGTCACTCAAATCTGTGATCTGCTCGTAAATGTTTTGTTTTTCTCTTTTGATCATTTCATCTGGATCAAATCCTCCGCCTGGCCCCCCGCCTGGTCTGCCCCCTTGACCACCACCTGGAGGTTGTGCAGAAAGTGATAGGGTGGTGAATACGATTAATAGAATTGGCAGTATTGTCTTTATTGAATTATTCATTTTGAATTTGTTAGTTCTCGCTATTAGATGCAACAGCGGAAGAATACTTGCGCAAAAAAAAATATTATTTTTTCAATTCACCATTGAACTTATAGTGTGTGCCGATCAACAGTTTTCAATTCTGGTTGTATATTCACATGCTCTACATTTTTATAATATGCCAACTCTTCTATCTTTGCGAATCTTTTAAAAAAATCAACTTTTAACATGGCCAATATTATTTATATAGTGCCTCTTTTGGCGCTGGTTGGAATACTTACTATGATCATTAAATCCCGCTGGGTAAATAAGCAGGACGCAGGGGATCAAAAGATGCAGGATTTAGCTGCTTATATACGTGAAGGTGCGTTGGCATTTTTATCAGCGGAATACAGAGTACTGGCCATATTCGTAGTAGTCGCAGGTTCGCTGTTAGGATTGATTTCAGCGCTTGTCGAAACAACCCATTGGTTTATAGTCATGGCATTTGTGATCGGTGCTGTTTTTTCAGCATTTGCAGGAAATATTGGAATGCGCATTGCAACTGCCGCTAATGTGAGAACCACCCAAGCTGCTAAAACGAGTTTGGCAAAAGCGTTAAAAGTATCCTTCACTGGCGGAACAGTGATGGGACTTGGTGTTGCCGGTCTTGCTGTTTTTGGTTTGAGCATGTTATTTATATTCTTGTTTCAGTGGTTCATGGGAGGTGTCTGGACTTCCTCCAATGATATGACTATTGTTTTAGAAGCACTTGCTGGATTCTCATTAGGTGCTGAATCTATAGCATTATTTGCCAGAGTTGGTGGTGGTATATATACCAAAGCGGCAGATGTTGGTGCTGATCTTGTTGGTAAAATTGAAGCAGGAATTCCTGAAGACGATCCTCGAAACCCAGCCACCATAGCCGATAATGTGGGTGACAATGTGGGCGATGTAGCCGGTATGGGCGCTGACCTTTTTGGTTCATATGTAGCAACTGTTCTAGCATCAATGGTGCTTGGCAACTATGTGATCAGGGATATGGGTGGAAGTATTGACGATGCATTTGGTGGGATTGGTCCAATTCTTTTACCGCTACTCATCTCTGGTATGGGAATTATTTTTTCTATCATAGGAACTGTTTTTGTAAAAATATCCGATGAGGACAATGCCAAAGAGGCGCGGGTTCAAACAGCCCTCAATAAAGGAAACTGGAGTTCAATTATTCTCACTGGTATCGCATCTTATTTCCTTATTGATTACATCCTGCCTGCAACGATTAAGATGAATTTATTTGGAGAAGGCATAGTAGCCATAGCTTCTATCAACGTTTTCTATTCTGTTTTGGTGGGTCTTACAGTGGGAGCTTTGATTTCTTATTTCACAGAATACTATACAGGGCTGGGTAAACCACCTGTTCTCAATATTGTTAAAAACTCATCTACAGGTGCGGGTACTAATATTATAGCCGGACTTGCTACAGGGATGATTTCGACCTTCGCACCGGTATTGTTATTTGCAGGAGCCATTTGGGGCGCATATGAATTTGCTGGATTTTATGGAGTAGCTATTGCGGCATCAGCCATGATGGCCACTACTGCCATGCAGTTGGCGATTGATGCTTTTGGCCCGATTGCTGATAATGCTGGAGGAATTGCCGAAATGAGTCAATTGCCAAAAGAAGTAAGAGAGCGAACAGATATTTTGGATTCTGTTGGCAACACTACCGCTGCAATTGGAAAAGGTTTTGCTATCGCTTCTGCAGCATTAACAGCTCTTGCGCTTTTTGCAGCATATGTCACCTTTACAGGTATTGACGGAATAAATATTTTCAAGGCGGATGTTCTAGCTGCCCTTTTTATTGGTGGTATGATTCCAGTAGTTTTTTCCGCATTGGCCATGCAGTCTGTTGGTAAAGCTGCCATGGAAATGGTGGAAGAAGTAAGAAGACAATTCAGAGAGATACCTGGTATCATGGAAGGAACCGGAATACCTGAATATGGTAAATGTGTGGATATTTCTACCAAAGCTGCTATCAGAGAAATGATGTTGCCCGGTATATTGACTATCGCAACTCCAGTTCTTGTAGGTTTTATCATGGGACCCGAAGCGCTTGGTAGCTATATGGCTGGTGTGACTGTTTCTGGTGTGCTGTGGGCTATTTTCCAAAACAATGCTGGTGGAGCATGGGACAATGCTAAGAAGTCTTTTGAAGCGGGCGTGATGATCAATGGCGAAATGACTTATAAAGGATCAAAGGCACATGAAGCAGCCGTAACTGGTGATACAGTAGGTGACCCTTTTAAAGATACTTCAGGGCCGTCTATGAATATTCTAATCAAACTGACTTGTTTGATTGGATTGGTGATTGCACCTATTCTTGGTGAAATTTACGGTTCTGGCGAGCATGCATCTATAGATACCAAGCTTGATGAAAAGAAAATTGAAGTGGTGATGGACAATTCAGAACTTGAAGATGTATCAAATATCGAGGTATTGAAATAAAACTTTTGACGCATAATTGTCAATAAAATATTAAAAAACCTGTGGTAAAAACTACAGGTTTTTTTTATGCCCTTTTGATTTGAGACTTTATTGAGGTGATATATATGTACACCATTCATCAGTAGATATTTAGATCTTTTAGCTAAACACACACTTTATGTATATGAGGTAAATGCTTGAAAATAAGGCATTTAAAAAATAATTGTATATTTGCTAAAACTAACAATTCGAATCATGATAAAATTTAGATTTATTATGCCGCTGATGATCGTTGTTTTAGTAACATTGGTGTCAGCCAAAAATGTACTTTCTGGTGCGAATATTGAGAACTTTGTGGCACTTTCAGAGCAACTTGATCAAGCAGTTGAGTTGAGGGATTTTCACAAAGCCAGAGAAGTTATTGATGAACTTCTTCCAATGATGAAGGAAGATATAAAAACAAGTAAGAAGACACTTAACAGCCTGAAAAAGGAGGAAAATCCAGAAATTCCCGCAGACCAATATGAAATTAAGCTCAATAGAAAAGCAGAGATTTACGAATCTGTCAAACACACCATTGAGCTCTCATCTGCTTCATTGAGAGTAAAGTCTTCACAAATCGTTTCAGAGGTGGATGAATTTGTAAAACTCATGGATTGAAATTCTATTAATCTTCAAGAATTTTTACTGATAATTATTAAAACCACTTGACACTAGTCAAGTGGTTTTTTATTTAGTTTTTTTGATTAAAGGTTGTGACATCTTGATAAAAGTGATTCAATTTTGAGCCATGCGGAGAATCCTCTTATTGCTATTCTTTATTGCCTATCAAGTACAAATAAATGCTCAACTTCCAGAAGATGAAGTTTTAAAAAAGACACAATCAATTCTGTCAAATACCAATGCGGCATGGGTCAAAGAACAGCCTTATGTTGTTTTGATTTCTATAGATGGCTTCAGGTATGACTATGCTGAAAAATTTGGCGCAATTAATATCTTAAATTTTATGAAAAATGGGGTTTCTTCTGCTAAAATGATTCCTTCTTTTCCATCGAAAACATTCCCCAATCATTATACCATCGTGACCGGACTTTATCCCATCAATCATGGCATCATAGGGAATGAATTTTACAGCCGGGAACGCAAAGAATGGTATCGTATAAAGGATAAGGAGGTGGGTAAAGATGGCACCTGGTATGGTGGAAAACCACTTTGGGTATTGGCAGAGCAAGCTGGAATGTTGTCTGCATCTTTTTTTTGGATTGGATCTGAAGCCAATATTCAAAATACCTACCCCAACTATTATTATCCCTACAAAGGTGCTGTGCCCAATGAGTTTAGATTTCGGCAAACCGTCGATTGGCTGAAAATGACAGAGGAAGAAAGACCACATTTCATTAGTGTATATTTTTCTTTGGTTGATGACGCAGGACATGCATTCGGGCCAGATTCGGAACAAACTAAAGCTTCAGTATTGAAAATAGATTCGCTATTTGGTGATTTTCTTCAGGCATTGAACCAAGTGAATTTGCCAGTGAATGTGGTTTTAGTTTCTGATCATGGCATGGCTGCCATTAAGTATGGTATTGTCTTGAAGGAGTTGGTTGATCTCGAGGGATGCTTGGTTTCGGGAAGCTTTCCACCTATGATCTACTGTGATGATTCTGCCAAAGTGAATAAGATTAGCAGAATTCTGAAAGAAGATGGACGAATTCAGGTGTACAGACCTGATGAACTCCCTGAAAGACTTCATATGTCCAGCAATGATAGGATTGGTGATTTGATTCTGTATACCGAGGCACCCACGGTGATTTTGGACAAACCAAAACCAGTAAGAGGTGGCACTCATGGTTTTGATCCATATATGAATGATGAAATGAATGCTTTTTTTGCCGCTTCTGGTCCGGCTTTCAAATCTCAATTTGTTATTGCACCCTTCGAGAACGTGCACATCTATCCATTAATTGCTGAAATACTTGGGTTGAAAATCACGGATAAAATTGATAGCGATATCGAGGTGTTGAAAAATACATTAAAGTCAAGGGAAGAAAATTAGTGGCATTATTTTGGTAAAAGGCTCGTCATGTTGGTATTTTTAGATTATTTATTTACTGCTTTTCATACATTATTGGTGCTGTTTGTTTTATTCGGTTGGATTTTTCCTAAAACCAGGACTGCACACCTAATCTTACTTGGTTTGGTTTTGTTCGCCTGGGTCGGACTTGGTTTGTATAAAGGTGTTTTGGGGTATTGTCCACTTACCGACTGGCATTGGGATATCAAGAGATCACTTGGAGAGCG
>JBLICU010000141.1:0-7286 GCA_047632435.1 Cyclobacteriaceae bacterium | reverse complement strand
TTATGACGAACTCAACCTCTCAGAAATCGCCAATCGACTCGATTATAGTAGTGTGGCTCATCTAAGCGGCCAATTCAAGAAAGTTACAGGTATGACTCCCAGTACCTTCAAGAAAAATGGTGTGAGAAAGCCAATCGATAAGGTGTAAATCATGTAATTCATTTACAATATCTTATAACAACGGCTATCCATATTTCATGAACTTTGCATCATGGATACCAAAACAAAAGAGGTCAAAAGAACATTTCCAGTTACAGGTATGACATGCGCCAGCTGTTCCAACAGCGTAGAAAGCATCTTGACAAGTCAGCAGGGTGTCAATCTTGCTAATGTCAACCTTGCTTCAAACAGTGTCTTCGTGGATTACAACTCATCAGAAATCCAGCCGGAATATTTACGGAAAGCAGTGCAGTCCATCGGTTATGATTTAATCATAACAGAGGATGATGAAACCCGATCTGAGGAAGTAGCACAGCAAAAAGACTCAGCTTATAAAAAGCTAAAAACCAATGTGATTTGGGCGGGGGCATTATCCATCCCAATCATTCTGCTCTCGATGGTCTTCCCAAATATCCCATATGCCAAAGAAATTTCAGGTGTATTGACCACTCCTGTACTTTTCATTTTCGGAAGAAGGTTCTTTTCTGGTGCTTGGAAGCAACTAAAAAACAAATCTGCCAATATGGACACATTGGTTGCATTGAGTACTTCCATTGCATATATTTTTAGCTTATTTAATCTTTTATATCCATCAGTTTTTGAATCACAAGGACTTGAGGCGCATGTCTATTTTGAGGCATCAGCCGTAATTATCTTTTTTATCCTCATTGGGAAATTGCTTGAAGAAAGAGCAAAATCACAAACAGCCAGTTCCATTAAAAAATTAATTGGACTCCAGCCAAAGACGGTCATGGTATTGGGTTCAGATGGGAATTATGAAGAAAAACAAATCAGACAGGTTGAAGTTAACGATTTGATACTGATTAAACCAGGGCAAAAAATACCGGTAGATGGAAAAGTAACAGAGGGGAATTCTTTTGTGGATGAAAGCATGCTGACCGGTGAACCACTTCCGGTGGAAAAACAATCCGAATCCTCATTGACATCCGGAACTATCAATCAACAAGGAAGCCTGACTATGATCGCTCAAAAAGTTGGCGACAAAACTTTCCTCAATCAGCTGATAAAAATGGTGGAAGAAGCCCAGGGAAGCAAGGCACAAATCCAGCAGTTAGTCGACAAGATCGCGGGTGTTTTTGTTCCAATAGTAATCACCATCGCCATCTTAAGCCTTGTTATTTGGCTCCTATTCGGAGGTGAAAATGCGCTGGCACACGGTCTACTTTCAATGGTTTCAGTATTGGTAATCGCCTGTCCTTGTGCACTTGGATTAGCCACTCCTACGGCCATCATGGTTGGTGTGGGCAAAGGAAGTGAAAATGGGATTCTGATTAAAAATGCACAGAGTCTTGAACTGGCACATAAGGTAGATACTATCATTCTGGACAAAACAGGAACCATAACAGAAGGCAAACCGGCTGTTCAAAATGAGCTTTGGATTGCTCAAGATCAAACTTTTAAAAATATCCTTCTGGCCATAGAAACAAAAAGCGACCACCCGCTTGCACTAGCTGTTTCCAAACACCTCGCAAGTGATTCCGGAGAAAGACCAAAAGTGCAGTCATTAACCAATCTTCCGGGCAAAGGATTAATGGCAACAGTAGAGAATAAAAATTATTTCGTAGGAAATAGAAAGTTACTTGACGACATGAAAATACCCGTTGCTGAAAACATTAACAGGCAAATATTGGATTGGGAGGAAAAGGCACGGACAGTCATTTATTTTTTCAATAGAAAAGAACTCATTGCCATTGTCGGCATTGCCGATCAGGTAAAAAACTCAAGCAAAAAAGCCATTTCTGAAATGAAGAAGCTAAACCTCGAAGTGATTATGCTCACTGGAGATCATGAAAACACAGCCAAATCCATCGCCAAGCAGGTTGGAATTAAAACGTATCGCTCAGGTTTTTTGCCTCAGGACAAGGCCAATTTCATCAAGCAACTTCAGTCTGAAGGTAAGAAAGTCGCCATGGTGGGTGATGGGATCAACGACAGTCAGGCATTGGCACAGGCAGATGTGAGCATTGCTATGGGGCAAGGCTCAGATATTGCCATCGATGTGGCCAACATGACCATCATCTCATCAAATCTCATGAAAATCACAGAGGCGCTCAATCTTTCAAAAAGGACGATACGAACCATTCGCCAAAACCTCTTTTGGGCTTTTGTGTACAATGTGGTTGGGATTCCAATTGCAGCTGGGCTTCTCTACCCTGTCAACGGCTTCTTGCTGAACCCGATGATAGCCGGTGCTGCTATGGCTTTGAGCAGTGTATCGGTAGTAATGAACAGTCTCCGACTAAAATATTCAAAGTGATTTAAGATTTCGGGCTATCTTTAAGTATGGCACAAAATCAATCAATCATCCAAAGTTTTTATTCGTCCTTTCAAAACAAAGATGCAAAAACGATGTGTGCCTTGTACCACGACGAGGCTTCATTCCAAGATCCCGCATTTGGCCTCTTGAATGTTGATCAGATTAGGGGAATGTGGACAATGCTAATAACACGAGGTGGCAAGGATTTGAAACTTGAATTTGAAATTATCAGAGAAGATGATACATCAGGTGAAGCTATTTGGCAGGCTTGGTATGTCTTCAGTAAAACCAAAAGACCTGTCCACAATGTAATCAAAGCCTCATTTGAGTTTAAGGACGGAAAAATCATCAAACACGAAGATCAATTCGATTTCTGGAAATGGTCCAGAATGGCCTTGGGCACACCAGGAATACTGCTCGGTTGGACTTCTTATTTACAAAAAAAAGTGAGTATAGAAAGTCACAAATTGCTTAATCGATTCATGGATTCCCCAAAGACAAATTAATTTTATTGTCAATCATTTATCATGGAAGAACTAAAATACCCCATAGGAAAACTCAATTATCCAGGTCAAATATCAAGATCAGATATACAATCATGGATCAAGGATATTGCGGATTTCCCAACCTTGCTCAAAGCCGAAGTAGCGGATTTAACCAGTCACCAATTGGAATGGAAATACCGACCTGATGGCTGGTGCATCCGTCAGGTTGTTCACCACTGCGCAGACAGCCACATCAACAGCCAAATGCGCTTTAAGCTGGCATTGACGGAAGATAAACCCACTATTAAACCATATGAAGAAGCGCTTTGGGCACTTTTACCAGACATGAACAGCCCAATAGAGTGGTCAGTAGAATTGATGGTGAATTTGCATAAAAGATGGGTGCGGTTATTAGAAAATCTTACTGACGAAGATTTGACAAGAGAATACATTCATCCTGAGCATGGACGCACATTCAATCTCGGCCAGACTGTTGCATTGTATTCATGGCACTGCAGACACCATTTGGCACATGTAAAGCAAGCCAAAGCAGCCGCAGGCAAATATTAAATGAAGTTACTGATTGATGTTCTAGGCTGGGTAGGTTCCATAGAAGTAATCATTGCCTATTTTTTAATTAGTTCCAATAAAGTAACTGGAATATCCATAGGATATCAATTACTCAATCTAACAGGGGCGGCTTTCTTAATCGTAAATACGATTTATTATGGAGCCTATCCCTCCTCTTTAATCAACATAGTCTGGGTGGGAATCGCAGGATATGCTTTGATCAAAATGCGGATCAAATAAACTGCTCAATCACAAAATCTGGCTTTTATCTCTGAGGCTTCAGTCATTCCCAAATACTTTGCCTTTGCTAAAAATAGACAAGCGTCATCGGTTTTATCCAAAGCCAAATAAGCCATCGAGGCATTGTACCAAGTCATGGCATGAGCGGGATCAATAGCAAGATATTGATTGTAATAGGCGATAGCATTTTCAAATTTCTTTTCATAGAAATAAGTATTTCCAACTAAATAAAAAGACTCAAAACGAGTAGGATCAAGATATCTGGCTCGCTCAAAGTCCTTTCTCGCGGATTCATATTGCTCGAGATTTGTTAATACTCTACCCCTATTGATCAGTGACAATCCATCTTCAGTATTTTCCAAAATCTGATTGTAAAATTGAAGTGCAACAGCATAATCTTCTTTTTCAAGTGCCCTTGCCGCTAACAAATTAAGAGTCGGTGAGAATTGATCTTGGTCCATCAGTGAGGATGGCAAGTCTGTATCTGCATCGATCAAAGCTAAATTGTACCATGCCAGCTGATGGTCACCTTGAAGCTTTATCGCGGATTGATAATCTTTGAACGCCTCTGCTTCATTTCCCAGGTGATCACTTAACAGTCCTCTATTGACATAATAATCTGGATTGGGCTCCAACCCAATAGCTTTTGAAAAGTCAATAAAAGCATCTTCATAGTTGCTCATTTTTTGATTGGCCTGCCCACGGTAATTATATAGTCTGGACTTCAGGTTAGCAAGTGTTGCAATAGCGGTTTGCTGATCTCCGGTAGGATCAATCATGAAATAGACACTCCTCGTTTCGCCTGAAGATTCTTGTTTAATGAGATAATCGAAATCCTTAAGTGCCTGCTCAGGATCGTTGAATCGTAAATAAATAAGCGCCTTTTGAAAATATGCTTCCTTAAACTGAGGATTATACCGAATGGTAGCCTCGTATTCTGCCACTGCTCTTAGTGGTTTGTCCTGTGCCTCAAATATAAGGCCACTGAGATAATAGGCATTTGCTGTTGGCTGTGAGCTGATAGAAAGATCTATCTTTTCTTGGGCAAAACCATATTCTTTGGCGCGATAGCTATCAAGTGCTTGTTCATATAGATCATCAGCCTGTTGATATTTATTCTGAGAAATTAAAAGTTGTGGAATTACTAGAATAGATATAAAAAAGAATGTCCTCATCACCATCACATTAAACGATAGGCTGAAGACAAGTTTTGAATCTATTACGAATGGTATTATTTTCTCAATAAACGCGCTTGATGTTCATAGCACTGTCCTTGGCCAGATGTGCAAATTTTCCATTCTCATATTTATAGAAGCTTATAGCCATCACCAAAAAGAGTGCGGCATCCATCGGAAAATTCCTATAATTTACTGATACCATAGTAGTCATTGGCTCTACCGGAATTTTAAGGAAGGGATACATTTTACTTTCATACGAACCAAACAAACCATTCAATTCATCATTATTCGCTCGGTATGTTTCAGTCTCAGTATCATATTGATAATCTGATAAGGCAACCAATCGTGCAGTGATTTTAAAATTTGTTGCTTCGACAGGTTTTACAAATATCTTGTCTGGAATAAATGCGGGAAAATGAATGATCACTTGACCTTTTTCCGATCCCGGTTTGATGAAATATTTGGCTCCAAAAATTTCTTCATATGGAGCTATGGTATTAAAATCGAATCCGCTTAAGTGATGACCATGCTTACTAACATACATAGGGCGTCTGCCAGTTTCACCTTCTTCATATTTGGCTAAATTCCGAAATTGAGCTGTCAATCTTCCTGATACGTATGATTCACAAATCTCCAACATACCAACCGACAATGAGTCTCTTAGTGTTTTGGCCATTACAGAGGCTACTCCAAATTCCTTCTGATTGTCCCTAACCACCTGATAGTTGGGTTCGGTTTTAATCTGTTCTGCACTCGGGCCGCCTTTACGTGAAATTATGGTGTGGTCAACACCTTTGATTCTATAGGCTCTGTAACCTTTCGGCACATCCACATCCATAGTTTCTGTGGGAAATCTTTTCATTCGCTGGTTTTTACTGGTTAGGGTAAAAGTTTAATCGATGAAATATAAATACTTTAACAGAGAACGCAAAACAAATAAGAAAAAACAACTTGATAGAGCGCAATTTTAAAGATTGATAAAGAGCATGTTATGAAATATTATTTACCTTATTTATTAATAACGTATTTATACCCGCCCTCCTAAATACATCCTTTTATCGGATTTATCTCACTTAAATCAAAAATTTACATTTTTTGCGCCGAACTAGATTATTTAGCTTTGAGATTGAGAAGGTAATGAATACGTATGAATAACTATTTGAAAAGTATAGGAAATGATTTTCCTGCAGGAGTTGTGGTTTTTTTGGTGGCACTGCCCCTATGTTTAGGAATAGCTTTGGCTTCTGGGGCTCCTTTATTTTCAGGGGTGATTGCAGGAATTGTCGGAGGACTTGTGGTGGGTAGTCTCAGTGGTTCTCAATTAAGTGTAAGCGGTCCGGCAGCAGGCCTGACCGTCATTGTGTTAAATGCGATTACTGATCTAGGGTCATTTGAGTCATTTCTACTGGCCTTGTTTCTGGCAGGTGTATTTCAAGTTATTTTAGGAATCGCTAAGGCAGGTATCATAGGGCACTTTTTCCCAACTTCGGTAATAAAAGGGATGCTTACTGCTATTGGTGTAATTCTAATATTGAAGCAAATTCCACACGCTTTGGGCGATGACGAAGATTATGAGGGTGACGAAACTTTCTTTCAGTCGGATGGTGAAAACACATTTACAGAAATTGTTTTGGCCTTTCAAAACATCGAACCAGGTGCATTGATTATATGTATAATAGCTATTGTTATTTTGGTGCTATGGGAAAGTCGAGCTTTCCGAGGAATGAATTGGACCAAAATTGTCCCTGGGCCATTAGTGGCAGTCGGTTTTGGAATCATTGCAAATAGCCTCATTTTCGCAAAAGGCATTCCCTCCTTGTTGCTCACAGGAAAACACATGGTTTCATTACCCAAATTTGAAAGTGCCACGGATTTCTTTAATGAATTACAATTTCCGGATTTTTCACAAATCACAAATTCGGATATTTTAGTTGTCGCTTTTACCATAGCCATTATTGCCAGTTTGGAAACCTTATTAAGTCTGGATGCAGTCGACAAACTAGATCCATACAAAAGAATTGCTCCAGCAAGTAGAGAGCTTTGGGCACAAGGTGTTGGGAATATGGTTTCTGGTTTAATTGGCGGGTTACCAGTAACTGCAGTTATTGTGCGAAGTACAGCCAATATTAGTTCAGGTGGAAAAACA
Organism: Cyclobacteriaceae bacterium; assembly: GCA_047632435.1. GTDB lineage: Bacteria > Bacteroidota > Bacteroidia > Cytophagales > Cyclobacteriaceae > JAMZMI01. The sequence goes on along the minus strand of JBLICU010000141.1, from coordinate 230 downwards.
AAAATTTCAGCGATTTTACATGGTTTGCTCTTATTGTTAAGCGTGACCATTTTTCCCGGTATTTTGAATTTAATTCCCTTATCAGCCCTCGCGGCAGTGCTACTAGTTGTTGGCTATAAATTGGCCAAACCATCCTTATTCAAATCTGTATATAATCAGGGCATGAACCAATTCCTGCCTTTCATTATTACAATTTTGGCAATCCTTTTCAGCGATTTATTAATAGGGAT
>JBLICU010000140.1:0-7304 GCA_047632435.1 Cyclobacteriaceae bacterium | reverse complement strand
TTACAAGGATAAAGGGTTTGATAGTTGAAATGATTCATTATTCTGATGAATTGCCTAAGGTGAACTACTCGGATTACATCAGTGAAAAGATGAGCTATGATTATACCTATTTGGCTAATATTTTTTCAGATGTAAAAGGAAAAACCATTCAACACTTTATTATCCTCCATAAAATTGAAAAAATCAAAGAGCTAATCATTTATGATGAATTGAATATAACTGAGATATCCCAAAGCTACATTACAGCAATGTGGTACATTTTTCCAATCAATTCATAAAAAGTTACCGGACTAACCCCTACTTATTTTGGCAGGTATAAAATAAGCGCAAGAAAAATCTGGAAGATTTATAATCTTTATACCATTATCTCGGCTCTAAAACCCTTAAGAATTTTCTTGAACCAGTTTTCAGGATCTCCATTTGCCAACCTTGCATCATTTGATTGTATCTACAAACCTCAAAATAACTTTAGTGGTGGTCAATTGTAGCCTTTCCCCCTTGATATTTCATTTCCAAACGTAGGTCAACAGAAGCAATAATCTTCTTGTTAGTGTAACTCTCAAACAAATAATTAAAGATGAGCATAAAATCATTAACCTAATCTAAACATGAGATATGTGTAACAATGCTTTGTAATAATGTAACGCTTTGTGAGGGAAATAAAGAGAGCTTTACCTCATAAATAAACTATGATGGAAAACAAAGATATAGACGAAATAAAAAAGGCCATAAAGAAAGGCCCATGGAGGAACATTATTATCGTTGCTGCCATACTAATAGTACTATTTGCATTCAAACCGTGGGCCCAGATAGGTGCCGGTGAAAGAGGTATTGTCCAGAATTTTGGAGCAGTCCAAGATAATGTACTGAATGAAGGAATTCATTTCCGAATACCTATAATGCAAACTGTTATTCTAATGGATGTTAAGATTCAAAAGGCCCTTACAGATGCGGCTTCAGCCTCTTCTGACCTTCAGGATGTAGATATGTCTGTCGCGCTTAACTACCATATCATTCCTGAAAAAGCCAATTTGGTTTACCAGACAATTGGTGTACAGTTCAAAGAACGTATCATTGATCCTGCCATTCAAGAGGTAATGAAAGCTATATCAGCCCGTTATACAGCTGAAGAGTTGATCACAAAACGACCAGCGGTAAGCAGAGAAATGCAAGAGGCCCTTACTTCCAGGTTACTGGAATCCAATATCTCAGTGGATGCATTTTCTATTGTCCAATTTAGTTTTTCTCAAACGTTTACCGATGCGATCGAGGCAAAACAAACTGCTGAACAAAATGCGCTTAAAGCCAAGCGAGATCTTGACCGCATAAAGGTAGAAGCAGAGCAGACAATCGCAGCAGCCACAGCGGAAGCAGAAGCATTAAGGTTGCAAAAAATGAATATTTCTCCCGATTTGATCGAGCTTAGAAAAATCGAAGCAAATCTAAAGGCCATTCAAAAATGGAATGGTATTTTGCCTCAGGTGACCGGAGCAGGTGCTATACCTTTTATTGGTGCTGGTGATATTGGCAAAAACAATTAATTCTGGTCTGAACATTTGCCATCAAAAACATCCATAGATAATGAATGGGTTACTAAATCCTCTGAGCGGCAGTCGGGAATGATTGATCAGTTTTTGAGATGTCTAGGCCAAAAGTCATTTAAACACATGCAACTAAAAAGAGTCTTACTTGGGCTACTCGCAGGAATCACTAAAGGTTCCTTTTTGGAATAAAACTTACCTCTGATACAGGAATTGGAGTTCGGTAAAAATTCATTTCTGAAGGAGAGTCGAATCTCGATGCTGCTAAAAAGTAAAGCAATCAGTATGTACTAACTATTTGAATCAACTCAAAAAATTAGGACAGGCATCTAGCCAATAGGTCCAAAAGTGTCAAGGAAAGAAGTTGCGGAAAACCAGCAAAACTTAGTCTGTGATATATGTAACTCAAACCTGATCAAGTGTAACACATTACGTAGTATTACTACTCACCTTTGGTTTGTCAAGGGAATTAATTTTCGACAAAATATCAAACTGAAAGTCAAATGAAAAATTTTAAAACAGACAATACTTCAGGTACAAATCATGAGGGGGTAAATTCTAACATGCCTCTGAGATACCTGACCGCCACATCTATAATCGATGATAAGGTCATGAATCCCGCTAATGACCACATGGGAAACATCAAGGATATTATGATTGACTTGTATAATGGCAAGATCGAGTATTTTATCATTGAATTGGGAGGATTTCTTGGGATCGGCGAAAAGTACTTTGCCTTTCCTTATTCGGTTTTGATAGTAGATCCAATAGCCCAAACCTTCATTTTGGATCAGGATCTTGAAACACTTAAGAAGGCTCCTGGATTTGATAAAGACCATTGGCCGGGAACAAACAGTCATCAATTCGAACATGCAAAAACGTACTGGGGAGACTTTATGGGGCCGAGCACAGGTGGAGTTCCCTATTCATACTAATTATTCAATACCCTTTACATAGAAATACCCTCATTAAAATCTTAAATAATAAAGAAATGATTAATGCAACTCTTTCAACCAAACCAGAAAAATCAAACGGCACGCTGGCTGAAAGTAACCACACCATGAAAGGCCTGATCTACAATGGGCCAAATAAGATCGAATGGAAGGAAGTACCTAAGCCTGTCCTTGAGGCCTATGAGGTCTTTGGTAATGCCGCCAAAGAAAAGGCTATGAAGGTGATATTAACCAATTAATAAAAACGGACAATACTGGTTCTTACTAGCGCAATCTTTAAATAAAAAGACATTGATAATTCAATTGAATACCGATAAAAATATAACAGGAGACGAAAGACTCCATAGCTATTTGACTTCCGTAATAGAGAATGAGCTATCTCACTTCAGCGATCACATAACAAGAATTGAAGTCCATCTGGCAGATGAAAATGGCCAAAAAAAAGGCGTGAATGACAAACGCTGTATGCTAGAAGCGCGACTTGAAAACAGACAACCCATTGCAGTTACCAGCCATGCAGATACGCTGGAGAAAGCTGTGAATGAAGCACTTGATAAATTAAAGGCTTCACTAGAAACAATAGTCGGTCGGTTAAAGCATCACTAAATACATTATGTAAAAAAATGAAAATCACCCTAACAAAATAAAAAATGAAAAAGCAACTAATCGGATTAGCAATGGTGATTTTTCATTGTGTAGCACATCCCAACATCGGACATGCACAATCTCTTTACAAGGTCAAGGAGACCAAAGATATTGACATAAAGTTATCGGGTACCTCCACCATGCATGATTGGGAAATGGATGCACTTTTTACTACTGGAGAGGCATATTTCATATTTAAATCTGGCAGTGAGATTGATCTTATTTCGATCAAGTCCCTTTCGTTCGCGTTACAAGTTGCTGATTTGAAAAGTGATAGCGAAGGGCTTAACAAGAATGCCTATGAGGCATTGAAGTCAATTGAGTTTAAAGGCATCCGATACAATTTAACTTCCTCTACTATATCAATAGAAAAAGGGGGGTATCTGATCAAGTCAAATGGCAATCTCACGATTGCGGGTGTCACCAAAGAAATTCTTATGGATGTACACTGTGAAAGTAACGAAAAAGGAACTGTAACGTCAAGAGGCTCCTACAGGCTCAATATGTCTGATTACGATGTGAAGCCACCTTCATTTATGTGGGGAGCAATGAAAACAAGTGGTGCCATTACACTGGACTTCATAGTAGTCTTTGAAAAAGAAGCATAATGCTTTTGGTAACCAACATATAAAAATAAGAAAATGAGAATAATACTTATATTATCATTTTACGTGATTTCATTTATCTTGAAAGCACAACAACCCATGCTACAATATTTCAGATCAAATGATCAAAATGGACTCAATGTTTTTGAAACAACCAAGACTGATACTATCAACTTCGATGGCGTTAAAGTAAGAGTAGGTGGAGACTTTGCTATGCAGTTTCAGAGCATAAATCAAAGTAATGACGACAACAATCTGGTGGAACTTGGCTCAAATTTTAACCTACCAACAGCTAATTTGAATCTCGATGTACAGCTGATTGACGGTGTGCGCATGCACCTGAGAACTTACCTTTCATCGCAGCATCATTCAGAGTCATGGGTGAAGGGTGGACATATCCAGATAGACAAATTAGATTTCGTTAAACCAGGTTTTTTTGAAGGTGTTATGCAGTATACGACCATCAGGGTTGGTTTGGATGAATTCAACTACGGCGATGCTCATTTTCGTAGGACGGACAATGCTAGAGCCATTTTCAATCCATTTGTGGGAAACTACATCATGGATGCCTTTTCCACCGAAGCTTTTGGAGAAGTGACATTACAGAAATACGGATTACTGGTAGTGGTTGGGGTTACCAACGGTAAGCTAAATCAAAATGTAGTAGTCAATGATCAAAGTGATAACAAACCATCCTTCTTTGCGAAATTTGGTTTTGATGAACAAACAAGCAAAGATTTAAGAATTCGATTAACGGGATCAATCTACACCAATCAGGGTGCCACCGCGGGTACATGGTTGTATGGAGGAGACAGGTCAGGCGCCAGATATTACAATGTTTTACATACACAGCCTGATATCAATGGTGACACACAAGGAGGTGAATTTGAAGGCAGGTACAATGCCCGCTTTGTCAAGCTCACAGCCATTCAAATTAATCCTTTCATAAAATTCAAAGGACTGGAGTTCTTTGGTATCTATGAGGTCGCTTTAGGCGGGAATGAAATCACTCAACCGGTTAATGACAAGGAAGGATCCTTCACACAGCTCGCAGCGGAATTGCTTTACCGTTTTGGTGCTGATGAAAAATTCTATGTGGCAGGAAGGTACAATACGGTACATGGAAAAACCTTAGATAGCGCCACGGAAGATTTAAAAATCAACCGATTAAATCTGGGAGCGGGATGGTTCCTCTCGAAAAATATTGTCGCAAAGGTTGAATATGTCAATCAAAATTACACAGGCAATGCCTGGACAGGAAGGTTTGCCGGAGCACAGTTTGATGGCTTTAACATAGAGTCAGCGATTAGCTTCTAAATAAACAATAGAACCAAGTAGCCTGGAGGAAATCAAAATATGCAAAATAGGATAGTGCTTTTTCTAATCGAGAAGCACCATCATATCTAAAGAACAATTATGAAAATATTACTGTCGACAGATTTTTCCGAGTCATCCGAAAATGCAATTATTTACGTGTTAAAAATGGTACGTAATTGGGGAGCCATAGATATAAGTTACGTGCTGGTTTATGGCTTCAAACCTCTCATTCCATACACGAATGTCCCAAGCATGCCCGTAATGAAAAATGAAGAGTTGGAGGAAAAACTAAGACAAAAATTCAATGACCTTCTTGTGAAATTGAAGGAGAAAGTGGAGATAAAAGGATTTTTCCAAAAGGGAGATTTGCCAAACGTTATTAATGCCATTGTTAAGAAGGAGAAGCCAGATTTCATAGTAATGGGCACCCGTGAAGGGTCTGCACTTGAAAGAAGCTCAGTAGGAAGTAATACTATGGAAGTAGCGTTCAACGCCAATTGCCCTGTACTTGCAGTACCCAGAGAAGCCTCGTTTGATGGTATAAAGAAAATGGTAATTACTACAGATCTTGAACCATTGAATATCGCGCACGATTCACTGGTTTTGGTGAAGAACCTTATGACTCTTTATGGATGCAATACAAGCGTTTTACACGTATTTGAAGAAGGTGATCCGAAAGAATTAAAGAACAAGCTAAAAGATATTACATTTCATCGCTATTTGTCTCAAGTGGCTCATGATCACGATGCAGTTGTTAACAAAAGTGTATTTGATGGAATTATTGATTACATCAATGAAAAACGGCCAGAATTAATGGTAGCGATTCCAAGAGGCCGAGGATTTTTTGAAGGAATTTTTCACTCTAGCGTCACTGAAAAAATGGTATATCATGCTCAAATACCTATTTTGATTCTAGTTTAGTCTTTGTTGTATAATTATTGGATTCAAAAGTCTGTCTAGCACACTACCACATCGGGGTGGATTTTTCAGGCTTTGAATTAGGAGCCATATGGGAAGATGCAAAGTTGGGAATACAACATTTATCGGCATGGGAACTGTTAGCAGTGGTATCGGATCACGAGACAGTTAATTCATTTTTGAGATTCCTTGGCCATTTGATGATTGGTGAAATTAGGATTTACAAAGATGCTGAATTGGAAAACGCGAAAGAGTGAATTGCTGATGGATGTATTCTGGAGCCTATGGAAAGCTATCCTACGCCAATATAAATATGTTTTAGGAGCAAAGGAGCTGTTAAAAAAAATCATCGCCCAACTCATGTTGGCACCAGAATTGTGAGATATGTGTAACTATATCTCTTTATTATGTGACACATCGCACCTCTACTATTCGGAACTTTATATTCAACCTTTTAACAAGACGAAATTTTCACTTAAACCACTACAATCATGGACATATATGAAGGCTATCAACTTTAGGTAATGCATCTGGTCTGGTGGTTTATATGGGTGGTCTTACTTTTCTGGATTTTTGCCCCTCCTTACAATATCCCTGGACAAAGGTAAAAAAAAGAAACCCCGGTTGATATACTAAAATCCCGTTTTGCATCTAAGGAAGTCAATAAAGAAGCGTCCGTGGAGAAGAATGACCTTCTGAATTAAAGTGAAGATTTTTTTTTACGAATTATACGTCTTAATGTCGAAATCCAACTTAGAAAGTAAACATCTTACTTTTATTCAATCTCCAGCTAGAATTAAAAAGAAACATCATGAACAAAACAATCATTTTGAACAAAAGACCACATGGAAAACCAACACTAAGTGATTTTAAATTTATTAGTGAAGAAATTCCAACTCCAAAAGACGGTGACATTTTATTAAAAACAGTATATGTCTCTGTCGATCCTTATTTGCGAGGTAGGATGAATGATGCCAAATCCTACGTTCCGCCTTTTGAGTTACATAAACCAATAATATCAGGAATCATAGCTGAAGTGAAGGACAGCAATCATACCGATTTCAAAAAAGGAGATTTTGTTTCTGGTAGTTTGGATTGGAGTGAGTACCAAGTTTCTAATGGAACAGGCCTAAACAAAGTCCATGAAACTGGAGCTAGACTATCCAGTTTTTTGGGAATTTTGGGATTGACTGGGCTTACCGCTTATTTAGGTTTGACAGAAATTGGACTGCCAAAGGAAGGCGAAACACTTGTAGTGTCGGGGGCAGCCGGAGCTGTCGGCACGGTGGTAGGACAGATTGGCAAATTGATGGGCTGCAAAGTGG
>JBLICU010000139.1:0-7327 GCA_047632435.1 Cyclobacteriaceae bacterium | reverse complement strand
GCCATCATATCCACCAAATACTTCAAATTGCATACCAAAGAATGCACCTAATCCTATCACGAAATGGCCTGCTGGATCACCGTTTTCATTCACATGTCCTTCCGACTCAGTTTTCATCCAAAAGCTCAAAGTGAAATTGGCACCATCTATTAACAAATCACCACCTGGAATCTCAATGATACTGGCATCACCATCGAATTTTGCAGATTGACCAGCCTTGGCTGAACGACCATCAACATAAGTCATGGCAATTTCAGTACCATTATTACTTCCTTGTTGATCCTGAGCATTGCCACCATTAAAATCCCAATAGGCTACCTGGCCATCTGGCACCAAAATACCTTCAACAGAGAAGGTTCTGGTAATCGCTAAAGACAATACTTCACCTTCACTTGAAGCCAACCCAGCTCCAAAGCTTAAAGAAAATGAGGCTCCTTCTCTCAGCGCTTCACTTGGAGTAATGGTTATTGATGCTTCAGAAACATTTACAGATGCATCAACTACAATACTTTCAGTTGTGTTAGTAAGAACAATATTTGATGCAGTGGCAGTAGCAACATCCACATTCGTTGAAAACACTGCAGTAATCACTGCACCACGAAGAACATCCTCTGCAGAGGTGGCACCATTCAAATCTGCATCACCAGCCGTCAGGCTAACCAAAGTAAGCGCAACAGGATCAGCGGCATCATCACTACAGTTCACAAAAAAAGCAGTAGCACCAAATAGGGCCAACATGCTTCCCATTAATTTTACTTTTTTCATCATCATCAGTTTAGTTTATTAGTTATTAGTTGTATTCAATATAGTATAATTAGTACCCGTCATTTTGAGTAAGACTACCTTGTGTAAGATCCCTTTCTATTTGAGGAATTGGCATCAATTCATGTGTGCCTGCTATAAATCCCAATGGACCTAACACAGTTGCTGCTCTTCCAGTTCTCACCAGATCCCAGAATCTATGCCCCTCAAGTGCTAACTCATATCTGCGTTCATTCATGATAGCATCAGCCAATAAATCATGATCTGTCACGGTAATGTCAGGAAGAATTGAAGTATTACCTTCACGTGCTCTCAAGCGCACCTGATTCAAATAAAGCAGTGCTTTGGTTGGATCACTGATTTCATTTGCTGCTTCAGCAGCCATGAGTAAGACATCTGCATAACGCATGATTCTGCGGTTATGTCCTTGTGTTGGAGCTACAATAGTTCCTGGTGTCCATACTTTTTGATTGTAACATTCGATTTCAATCAAATTGTCGTCAGCGTCCCTGGTTTCATCCGGGGTAAGACCATCTCCAGCGATAGTAATTCCATCTATGACTTCACCTACATAAAGTACAGTAGATTCTAGTCGGGTGTCATCTGTTTCAAAGGAATTGATTAAGTCGAGGCTAGGTCTGTTGAATCCCCATCCTCGGTTTGGTGTGCCCCTTACACCTTGCACATTGGCATAAAAATTAGTTCCGTTTTCCAGCCCTTCTAGTAAACCATCAACAGCCCCTATCTCAAAAACAGATTCAACGCCAAATTCACCATTCACACTATTTGCATCATCAAAATCAGGTTCTAGATTGTATTGCGTAGAATTAATCACAGCCTCCAACTGTTCTAATGCATCTTCATACCTTTTTTGATAAAGATATACTTTACCCAAAAGTCCTTGCGCTGCGCCCTTAGTGGCTCTCCCTTGCTCAGAAGTAGGGATTTCAGATTTGAGTTTAAGAAATGGGATAGCGTCAGTTAAATCAGACTCAACTTGAGCATAAACATCAGCTGCTGTTGCCCTCACTTCACCAAATTCTGGAGTTGTGTTCAAAATCAAAGGAACACCACCCCATGCTCGCACAGCATCAAAGTAAAGTTGTGCCCTTACAAATTTGGCTTGAGCGATGTAGTTTTCCTTTAAATCTTCATCCATAGCAATGTCAGGCACTAGCTCGACCACTACATTGGCTCGCTTGATCCCTGTATATAGCGTATTCCACCAGGGGCTAAGATTATCGCTTGTCGATGAAAACTGAAAAGCATCAAATGGGCCAATTGTGGATGCGGCATCATCTGGATTGCTTCCTTTAAGTGCATCATCTGACATGATATCATCAATCGGGAACAATCCTGTATTGTATCCTGATTCTCTAAAAACATAATAACATGCATTTGTGGCAGCCATAGCATCTGACTCAGAGACTGGAAAAGATGCTTGGGTCAATGAATTTTGAAGTGGTTTATCCAATAAATCGTCACAGGCCATAGCACCAATGAGTAAACCAAAGACAAGCATTGTTCTATAAATATTCATTTCCACCTTAGTTAAAAGTAATGTTGATTCCTCCAGAATAAATAGTAGCCACTGGATATACGCTTGTATCTATGCCGTTGAATATGGCACCACCATTTGCGACCTCAGGCGAATACCCTGGGAATTTAGTTTTTGTGAAAATATTTGTACCAGATACAAAAATCCTCATGTTATTCACGAATAATTTTTCCGAAATAGTAGAAGGAATTGTATAGCTCAAAGTCACATTTCTTAATCTTATAAAATCTCCTTTGTAAATAAATCGATCAGATGGGCTAAAATTAGGACCGCCAGCTGTAGGTCGTGGTTCCGTATTACTGGTACCTTCCCCTTGCCAATAATTACCTACATGTGATTCAAAATTGTACAAGGCTGGTCTCACAATTTCCTTCAAATTATAAATTTTATTTCCCCCTTGTCCCTGAAAATCCATTGAGAAATCGAAGCTCTTATATGATGCACTTGCTGAAAAACCATACATGAAGGTTGGTATTGGAGAACCTAGATTTACAAAATCTGAAGTATTGATTCTTCCATCCTTATTGGCATCCACAAAAATGATGTCGCCTGGCTCTGCTGTAGACAAATGTGGCGTGCTGCTGATTTGCTCTGCATTTTGGAAAATTCCTGCTGTTTTATAACCATAGAATGAACCGATCGGAATACCTGGGACTGTTCTGGTTACTGTGAATCCATTATAAAAGGCAAAAAGCGCATCATCGGTACCTCCTGTTCCACTGACTTTTTTAGTTGTGTTTTGTAGATGAGTATAGTTGGCAGCTATTCTATATTCAAAGTCACCGATAGATTCACGCCATGCGGTAGTTAGCTCAATACCCTCGTTTAACACCCTGCCTGCATTATAGAAGACACTTCCTCCACTATTTCCATAATAACCTGGCACCTGCAAGGCAACTAAAATATCGTAAGTGTTTTTCCGGAAATAGTCAATCTCTCCGGTCAACTTGTCATTCATTAATCCAAATTCAAAACCCACATCAATCGTTTCAGTTGATTCCCATTTCAAATTCGGATTTCCAAGTCTGCCAAACGACTGACCAATGAACTGCTCCTCATTAGGCCCGAACACACCGTTTACGCCATCAGCAATTGTGGAATATCCTTCTTTGTATGGGATTTTCTCATTTCCAACTATCCCCCAACTTGCACGCAATTTAGCATTTGAAAGTACAGTTACATTTTTCATAAAAGACTCATTAATCAAATTCCATCCAACAGCCAATGACGGAAAAGAACCCCATTTGTTTTCACCTAAAAATTTTGAAGATCCATCGAGACGAATGGTGGCTGTAAAAAGATATCTGCTGTCATAGGCATAGTTAATTCTCCCTAAATAGGAGACCATTGAATAATAGTTGTTATCATCATCTATCCCATTATTGATTGAAGACGCCACAAAATTATTTTGAGTGAGATACCAAAAATCCTCATCGGAACGGAGAAGATTCTGTCCATTTCCAGAAATAAATTGATTGTTATTATCTTGTGTCGTATAACCTACCAATGCGTTAATTCGACTTTTCCCGAGTACCTTCTGATAAGTCAATGTATTTTCCCAAAGCCAGTTTTGCACTGTTGCATATTTGCGTCTCACATCGTCAATGGCATTGTTTTGAGTCGCAGAAACGTAGAATGCCGGTGTGTACCCTTTTTCTTCAGTATAGGAGAAATTAGGTCCATAGCTGGTCTTGAAGTGAAAGTCCTTGGCAATATCCATTTCCAAAAAGAAATTACCGACCATTCTCAGAGATTTGGAATAGCTGTTGGTATACTCAAGATCTGCAAGCACATTACCAACACCAGGAACTTCTGAATACTCATCTAAATCGTTGTAAGGGGCAATATTAGGCTGTGCCCTGTAAACATTGAATGGTGCCCCGCCTGAGGTTGATTGGCTCTTTTGAGGAATAAAACTCAAGTTATGACCAAGCTTCATCCATTTGGTTATCTGATAATCGTTATTTACTCGAATACTTATTCTTTCAAAATTGGATTTAGGTATGATTCCACCTTGTCTGAAGTAGCCTACACTGAAATAATACTGACTCCTGTCGGTTGATCCTGCCACCGACACCTGATAATTCTCAATTGGTGCTGTTCGAAATAATTCATCTTGCCAATCAGTATTTGGTAGTGCGTCTAAGTTATTATAGGTACCCGGGGTAATGGTGTTTACTACTTCTGAGAATCCTCTTCCATCAAGCAAATCAATTTTCTTTTGTAATGATTGCACACTCACTTCAGCCGAAGCATTTATTATTGGTTTACCCTGACCTTTTCTACCTTTTTTGGTCGTAATCATGATCACACCATTGGCGCCCCTATTTCCATAAATAGCAGTTGCCGAAGCATCTTTTAGTACTTCAAGACTTTCAATATCATTTGAGTTGATAAAACCGATATCGTCAAGGATAACACCATCAACCACATAGACAGGATTGTTATTGTTAAACGTTCCAACTCCACGTATTCTCACCGTTGGGGCGGCACCTGGTTCACCTGAGAAATTATTAACCTGCACACCTGCAACCTTACCTTGTAAAGCTTGAAGAGGATTTGAAGATGGGATTTTGACCAAATCCTCTGCTTTAACACTGGCAACAGATCCTGTCAGATCACTTTTACGGATTGAGCCGTAACCAATGACAACCACTTCTTCCAATTCTGCGACATTCAGTTTAAGTGCGATATTTAGAATTGTTCTGTTACCAACATTTATTATTTGAGACAGATAACCAATGTAAGAACACTCGAGCTGAACTGTACCAGCGGAAACGTATAATTTATAATTACCATCAAGATCAGTAACCGTCCCATTGGTTGTTCCCTTTTCAAGCAACGTTGCACCAATTAACCCTTCATTGGTTTCTGCATCCACGATCGTACCGCTAATTTCAAATGATTGAGCATTTGCCTTGTGTATTGAAAGGAGTGTGAAAATGGTCAAAAATAGGTAGATATGTCTCATCCGATATTGCAAACGTTTTCTGAATCACAAGATTACAATTTTAACAAACAATCACCAAAATTTTTAAATTATAATATATTAGAATATTAATATAAAACTTAATTTATTATTTTAATAACGCAAGGGGGCGTTACGCTTTAATATCAATCATTTTTCAAATAATTAAAGCCAATAATGGATTTTTTAGCAAATCCCATTACGCTTTAAAGACAAGGAATTGGTTGTAAAATATTCTTTATAAAATGCAATTCAATTTTCAAGAAATATGAGGCTCTTTTACCTTATTGAATACTTCATAGAGCTTTTCATTCTCTATTCTGGTTTTTGCATCAATCTTCTTTTTAAAGCTCCATACAGTGCTTTTTCGCAAAACAAGCATTTCGGATAGTTCCGTAAGTGAATATTGATTTTTATTCATTGCTTCATAAAACATATAAAATGCTTTCTCCAGAGGAAATTTAATGTTGTGAAAAAGTGTATTTGTAGTTGGTGACTCCTGGTATCCACATTTGGTACATCTCCGACTATATGCCACCATTCCCTGACTAAAGCTTCTATTAGTGCATTTGGAACATTCAAAACCGTCACCCCATTTAAATTCGGATAATATTTCCAATAATTCATCTTCCCCACTAAAAATGTTCTGAAACTCCGTAAAAGTGAGTTCCTTATTCAAAAGTCGCTCTTTCTGAATCACTTTGATGTTATTCAACAAACGGAAATTATCTAAATCAAGAAGTGAATTAATTGCGGAAATCTCTCTTGTTTGATGCTCAAGTTGGGCATTTTTCTCAACTAATTCTTTGGTTCTATCAGCAATCTGAACTTCTAGACTTGCATTCAGTTTATCCTTATATCTTGAGTTTTGTTCATGCTGAGCCACTATCCTTCTATAAGCCCTATCGCGATTATCTTTTAAAATCCTCACCCTGTCACTCAGCGCGAAGGACAAAAAGAGCATTTCTAAAACAAAGGCAATATGTAAACTGTAGTAAGAGGTGATATAGAAAGGTATCACCGATAACATCAATAATGCTTTTGCTATGAAGCCAAGAAACAATACTCCATAAGCCACAATAAAGAATCTGGCTGGCTTATAACCTCTCAGATAAACTGCAATACTTGCTATGAATATACCCAGCAATGGAAATATCTCGATACTTCGGTACTGGAAGAAATTATGATCAATGATCAATGCATAAAAAAACAAGCCTATCCTTACGAATAACAACGCCAACAGTACCTTGTCAATCTTCGGAGATCTTAACCGTGTATTTAAGAACTTTCTGGAAAACAGTATTGCCCAAAAAATGAGCTGAAACATAGCTACTCCATGGGCGATCTGATTCCAATTAGGTCTATTTGGCCACAAATATTGATAACCAACTCCATCAACACTCATTGCAAAAACACCAACACTAAGAATATAGAAGGTGTAATACAAGTACTTTGTTTCCTTGATCGCTGAGAAAATCAAAATGTTGTAAAGAGAGATAATTAGGATCATGCCATAGAATATTCCATATATAAAATACTCCACAAGGGCATATTCAATAAATCGATTGTAACTCCTAATGGCAATTCTTATGTCTGCATATTCATGACTTCTTACTTTGAAATAACACAGATATTTTCCCTGGCTGGCAAGTGGGACTTCAAAATTTTTATGTTGGAACGGTTTGGAAGAAAATAAATTGAGATCACCCAATTGATAAGAGGTAAAGATAGAATCGGATTCATACTTCACATAAACTTCCAATATGTCTATGGTTTGATCATAAAACTCAAGCAAAAAGTTCTTTTCAACAAAGGGTACATCTAGGGCAATACGCACCCAGTAATTGGAGGATGTATTATAATCAGTAGGTCTGAATGATGGATTTATTTTGAATTGGTCTTGAAAACTCTCTGTTTTAATATCATCTAGCCTAAGTGTTGAAGTCTTGTCTTCATAATATTCAAGGCTATTTAGGCCCATTAAAATCTCATCCGTTTCTGGTGAAATCACGATGGGTTGAAAAAATACAGCAAGCCTG
>JBLICU010000138.1:0-7395 GCA_047632435.1 Cyclobacteriaceae bacterium | reverse complement strand
AACAAGGAGATAATAGAATTGAGATACTGGTTTATAACACACTAACCAATCACTTCAAAACGATTCCTACTGAATACAATAAAAACAAAGCTCAAAAATCAGGATTATTGGGGCCGGTGCAATTAGAATTTTCATCAAAAGTCGTACTTAAATAAATTTTGGTGATGACCGCAGAAGTAAATTATCCACATAATGGAAGAAAGTTTTTGACATCAATTATTAAATAGATTAAAGTAAAATTGATCAAAAAATTATGAAATCGGCCATCAGCATCTTTATTATTTTTTGTCTTTTGATATGCTTTGCGTGTCAGAATAGAGGGGTAACAATATATGTTGATGTGAATGGGGATGACACTGCTTCAGGCACCAAAATGTCTCCTGTGAAGACAATTGAAAAAGCTCGTGATATTATCGCTGCTCTACATAAAGGGATCACTGCAAATGTGATTCTCGAAGATGGTACTTATTACTTATCTGAACCTGTGGTTTTTAGTTCAGAACACTCTGGAAGTAAGACTCATCCAATCATTTATCGGGCTGCCAATCCCGGTAAAGCCATTATCAGTGGAGGCACGCGGCTTTCACTTACATGGGAGCCCTTTCAAAATGGAATTTACAAAGCTGCCATTCCGAGTGAGATATCGGTCATAGATCAACTTTACGTGAATGGAGGCAATCAGCTAATGGCAAGATTTCCGAATACTATTGATGGAAAAAATGTCTTCGACACTTGGGATTTGCTGCACACCAAAGAACCAGATGTAAAAAATGACCCGCTAAGTGCGGAACGAATAGCCTCATGGGACGACCCTCAGGGAGCTTATGTACACGCGATGCATTCCGCCCTTTGGGGTGATATGCATTGGTTGGTGAAAGGTAGAAAAGACGATGGATCGTTGGATTTGGAGGGCGGTTGGCAAAATAACAGGCCATCACCCATGCATCCCCGATATCGAATCATCGAAAATATATTCGAAGAACTGGATGCCCCGCAAGAATGGTATTTCAACAAAGCTGAAAGAATACTCTACTATATTCCGGAACCATCAACGGATATCAAAACCGCCAAAATAGAAGTGGTTCGATTGAAAAAACTCATTGTATTTGAAGGCACAAAAGAAAACCCTATACAATTTGTCCAACTCAAAGGATTCGTTTTTCGCCATGCAGCCAGAGGCTTTATGGAAAACAAAGAACAACTTCTCAGAAGCGATTGGACAACTTATAGAGGAGGTGCAGTCCAATTCAATGGTGCTGAAGACTGCATGATTTTAGATTGTGAATTTGATCAGTTGGGTGGAAATAGCATCTTCGTCAATAACTATAACCGCAGAATTACTTTTAAAAGCTGCAATATACACCATTCTGGAGCTAGCGGTATTGCCTTTGTGGGCGATCCAGCAATGGTCAGAAGCCCCTTATTTAGGTATGGACCACAGAATTATGACGATTTGGATAAAACCCCAGGTCCTAAAGGAGACAATTACCCGGAGGACTGCCGTGTTGAAGATTGTCTCATAACTATGACAGGGCGTTTCGAAAAACAGACGGCCCCTATACAAATATCCATGTCCTCGAGAATTACAATTAATCATTGTTCGATCTACGATGTGCCACGTGCCGGAATCAACATCAGTGAAGGCACTTTTGGAGGGCATATCATCGAATACTGCGATGTATTTAATACGGTTCTGGAAACTGGAGATCATGGTAGTTTCAATTCCTGGGGGCGGGATCGTTTCTGGACACCCGGTATATTGGAAACTGCCGAACAAGTTGCGAAAGATCCCAATCTGCCCTATTTGGATATGCTCGAACCTAACATTATTCGAAATAGCAGATGGCGATGTGATCATGGTTGGGATATCGATCTGGATGATGGTTCGTCGCATTACCGGATTTACAATAATGTACTACTCAATAGGGGATTAAAAATGCGGGAAGGCTACGACCGCATCGCAACTAATAATGTAATTATCAATAATAGTTTGCATCCGCATGTCTGGTATCCCAATAGTGGTGATGTGTTTAAAAGCAACATCGTTTCTGCGGCTTACAAACCAGCGATCATGACTCGTGGCATACCTGCAGATGGGAAATGGGGCGCTCAATTGGATTCCAATCTTTTCATCACAAGCGAAGCAGACAGAACGAAGTTCGCGCAAAACCAAGCCGACAATAACTCATTAGTCGGTAATCCATTGTTTCTCGATCCTGCTAACGGAGACTTTCGGGTAGACAGGCTTTCCCCAGCCATTCAGTTGGGATTCAAGAATTTCCCTATGAATCAATTTGGTGTGCGGTCAGAAAAGCTAAAAAAAATTGCCAAACAACCTGAGATTCCAATCATGCTGGTAAACAAAGGGAATCAGAAAAGCAAGACTTATGAATGGTATATGTGTACGGTCAAAAATGTAGAAACGTTAGCAGAGCGCTCAGCGGCGGGACTTTCTTCAACCAATGGAGTCATTCTGCTGAGTGTTCCTAACTATTCAAATCCGGGTAGGTCAGGATTTCAAGTCGGTGATGTGATTGTTTCTCAAGGAGAAACACCAATTAGAAATTTCAAACAACTTCAGACAATTATCGAAAAACACAAAGGAGCTAAAAATTTGGATTTTGGGGTTATGCACAATCAGGAAGAAAAAATAATCCATCTGGAATTATAAACTACGAATTTAAAATTTAAATAACACGTCGATGTATCAAGAGAAATTATTAAAAGATTAGAATTTACAAAAGTGTAATACTTGTATTTAATGAAATATAGAATTAAGAATAGACGCTCAAACACCACCTTAAAAATATGAAACATAGATTCTTAACTGCGATAATAATACTAAGCTCCTTATTCGGACAAGCTCAAACTCCTTCGATTCCAGGAATGGAAAAACTGGAATGGGAAAAGATAATGCCCGGGGTATGGAAAGCCAGTTTTGGTGAAACACAATTAAACGCCTTAGATTATACTAATCCTCCAAAAGTTGAAGCAATAACAGCATTAGGAGATACTCCGTTTCCTTTCAATAAAGAGGCCACTCAATTTCTACTCAATCCATCACGGGCCAGTATAAGACTGCCTTTGGATGAGACCGAAAGTATTTACGGCTTGGGGTTGGAATTCAAAGGGATAAACAGGCGAGGAAATGTCTACACCTTAAAGGTGGATCATTACGGTGGAGTGCAGGGCTACACACATGCACCCGTCCCGTTCTACGTTTCCAGTAAGGGATATGGTGTCCTTATAAATTCTTCCCAACGAGTAAAAATTCACGTTGGTGTGGGCAATCGGAAAGATGGCAAACTACCAGAACTTATTGATAGAACAACCGGTAAAAACTGGGCAGCTCGACCATTGTCCGATGCCATTGAGGCCAGCGTACAAGATAAAGGACTTGAGATATATGTTTTTTGTGGTAAAAACCCACTAGAAGCAGTTCAAAGGTATAATCTCTTCTGTGGTGGAGGCGTCCTTCCACCAAAATGGGGATTGGGGTTTTGGCACAGGGTAAGCACCCAATTCAGCAGCGATGATGTTTTGAAAGAAATTGAAGACTTTAAGAAATATGATTTCCCCTTAGATGTTCTTGGACTTGAACCGGGGTGGCAGGATTTTGCCTACCCCTGTTCATTTGATTGGGATAAAACCCGTTTTCCTGACCCAAAAAAATTCGTCAACACACTCGGTGATAAAGGGATAAAGGTGAATCTGTGGGAGAACCCCTATGTAGCGCCAACTTCTTCAATGTTTAAAGACATAAGTCCATTTACTGGTAGTCACACCGTTTGGTTGGGAGAGGTTCCTGATTACACATTACCAGAAGCCCAAAAAGTCTTGTTAAACCATCATCAGAAAAATCATTTAGACATTGGTATTAGTGGTTATAAATTTGATGAGGTGGATGGTTACGATTTTTGGTTGTGGCCTGATCATGCCACTTTCCCTTCTGGAAATGATGCCGTAGAAATCAGACAACTATATGGTCTGATTATGCAGGATATGTTTGCTGGTCACTTAAAAAAACAAAACAAACGGACCTATAGTTTGGTGAGATCATCGTACACCGGTGCAAGCAGTAAAGGGTTTGTAATTTATAGTGATTACTATGGTCACGAAGGGTATGTGACCGCCCTTGTAAACTCCTCCATGTCTGGTCTTTTATGGACCCCCGAAATACGAAGTGCTAAATCAGCAGAGGAGTGGATTAGACGATTTCAGACGGTTTGTTTTTCTCCCTTGATGCAACTCAACGCCTGGGCTTCCAAAACAAAGCCCTGGAGTTTTCCTGAGGTAACAGATATGGTACGCGATGTTATCCAACTTAGGACACATCTGCTGCCTTACATTTATACGGCTTTTTATAATTACAATCAAAAAGGCATACCACCTTTCAGGGCCATGGTATTGGAAAGTGGTTTCGATTCAAAAGAAACGTTATCCGGAGGTGAATTAGATGATTCGGAAAATCCATATGAAGAGCTTAAAAAGACGGAGGTTACCGACCAATACATGATGGGACCTTCTATTCTGGTAGCCCCCGTATTTACAGGACAGACTGAAAGAACAATTGTTTTTCCAAAAGGCAATTGGTATGATTTCTATACCGGTGAATATGCAGGAAATGGTGAATTAGTAACCATTCAAACAAGGCTTGATCAAATACCTCTTTTTGTAAAAGACGGAGCGATCATTCCCATGTTGAATGCAACTCAGAGTACTGATCAAAAAAATACAGGGCCACTTGAAGTTAGACATTATGGTACTAAAGAAAATCAATACCTTTTATATAATGATGATGGTGAAAGCTATGATTATGAAAATGGAGAATACTCTTTAACGGAACTGAGTGTTGAGAGAAAAAGGAATGGAGAATTGGTGGGTAATTCAAAGTCATTGAGTAAAAAATTCAATTACGGTAAGATCACCTGGCGTTGGATGACGAAACGGCAATAAATAATCATAAAATAAATCAATCGGATGAATCAATCTCATAAGCTAATACTCATTTTTTGTTTTACAATATTTTCTGGTTTTCAATCAAAAGCACAAAAGACCAAACATGAAGGGAAAAGCAATCCTATATATCAAAACGACCCCAAGTTGGAATGGTTCCGTGATGCCAAATTTGGATTGTTTATGCACTGGGGACCATCAAGCGTAGCAGGAACTGAAATAGGTTGGTCGAGACAAGACCACCCTTTTGATCATCCGTGGAGAGGGACGGTCGTGGCCAATGAAGAGTACGATAATCTGTACAAAAGATTTAATCCCGTAAAATTTGATGCGGATGCGTGGATGAAAATTGCAAAAAAGGCAGGTTTCAAATACATTGTTTTTACCGCGAAACATCATGATGGATTTTCTAATTGGCACACAAAATTGCGTGATTATGGCATTGCCAATACTCCCTTTAAACGTGATATCTGTAAAGAGCTTTCTGATGCCGCACATAAATATGGATTAAAACTCGGTTGGTATTATTCCACCCGTGATTGGTCGCATCCCGACTACCATGTGGGAGATAATAAGAAATACAACGAATTTTATGAAGGGCAGGTCAGAGAGCTATTAACAAACTATGGTAAGGTGGACATCATGTGGTTCGATCATACGGCAGGTAGCTGGGGTGATTATACCATTCTGCAATTGTTTGAAATGATGTATGGTTTGCAGGGTGATAAACTTTTGGTTAATAATCGTGCAGCCCGGTTTATTAAAAAGCAAAAAGGGAAGATATACGAGCCGGATACTCCTGAATTGAAGAAATTGGTTCTGGGAGATTTTGATACTCCAGAGCAAAAAATCGGAAAATTTCAAACGGACAGAGCTTGGGAGTCATGCATGACTATGAACAAATGTAAAGATGGAGGTGGCTGGTCTTATCGCCCTGATTGCACTACCATTTCATACAAAGAGGCGATTCATACCCTGGTTCATACGGTTGTCGGAGATGGAAATTTACTACTCAATGTGGGACCAATGCCAACGGGTGAATTCCCGACCGATCAGTTGGCTGTCTTGAAAAAAATGGGGAAATGGTTAAAGAAAAACGGGGAAAGTATTTATGGAACACGTGGTGGTCCAGTTCCAAATGGTGAATGGGGAGGAATGACTTTTAAAGACAATAAGATCTTTGTTCATATCCTAAAATGGCCAGAAGATGGATCGCCTTTAATGTTACCGGCTATAGACAAAAAAATCATTAGCAGTAAGGGATTAAATGTTAAAAATCCAACTGTAAAACAGACTGCTGAAGGAGTTCAAATTGAACTTTCCTTAAAGAAGAGAGATGAGATTGATTCTATAATATTATTAGAATTAGAGTAATTATTATCATGAAACCCGTTATTATGAAAAAACAGATGATACATGATATATTAGTATTAGTGGGAATTCTTATTGCTTTGCTAAATTCAAATTTGTCAACGCAGAATTTATCTGAAAAAGAAAATAATCAACCCTTTCTCATCAGTGATGGCACTCTATTCGAGGCTGTGGAAATTTACCCTGGCTTTAGCTGGAGTACCACACATGCCAGTGTTTGGTTAGATACAGAAAATGGACAGGCGAAAATAACTTGGAAATAATATTTAGGGCAGAAGACAATCAAAATGGGAAAAATATATTTATTGAAAATTCAAGCCATAATATTCGGCTTTAAGAAGGGTGTTTTAATACCTTTTTTATGCTTTATCACATTTTTCGGCTGCAAGATCCAGGACATTCAGGGCCAGGATCATAAAAATTATCCTGAGTTTAGTTGGGAAAAAGTCCCTGTCGCTTTTCATTTTGGAAAAACATCCGCACTAATGACCGCCGAAGAGGCTGAATTTGTTGCCTCCCGCTCCAATTTTATCGCATTGGAAAAGGGACATGCTAGTCAGCAATTTGGGAATACCGAAATGGGCATTGAAAAAGAAGCGCAACAATTGAAGCAGCTAAATCCCAAAATGAAAGTGATTTTTTATTGGAATACTTTTCTCGATTATCCCATGTATGAAGCGCATGATGAGTATGAAACCCATCCTGATTGGTGGTTAAGCACGTTAGATGGTGAATTGGACCTTAAAAGAGGTAAACTGAAACGCTATGACCTTACAAATCCCGAAGTCAGGGATTGGTGGACAGATGTTGCCGCTAAAGCCGTGGTAGAAGGTAGCACTGATGGTGTTTTTATGGACGCTTTTCCTCAGATTGCCAGTACTGATAATATAGCGCTTTGGGGCCAAGAAAAGTACAACGCAATGCAAGAAGGGTTAAGAGATATCATTCGTGAAACAAGAGAGAAGATTGGGGATACCAAATTGATATTATATAATGGAATTCGCTCTACTCCAACATGGAGTGCTGGATATGATTTTCCGGAATACACCGATTGCGCTATGATTGAAC
>JBLICU010000137.1:0-7488 GCA_047632435.1 Cyclobacteriaceae bacterium | reverse complement strand
CGGGCGACAACCCTATTCTTTCTTAGGAAAAAAGTTGATTGGAGTGATTTGAATCAAATTAAATTAACGTTGGAAGAATTGAAACTTAATTTTTTGGGATCAGAAATCATATTAAACTCGGAAGACGTCTCGGATGAAATCCGATCAATGAAAGTAAATGAGGCCGTGAGTCATGTCGCAGCGATCAAAATAGTGAGACTGGAAATGGTGAGGCAGCAGCAACAAATGGGAGCAAAAAAGGGAGTGGTCATGGATGGAAGAGACATAGGTACTGTGGTATTTCCTTTGGCTGAATTAAAAATATTCATGATTGCAAATGCTGAAGTTCGCGCGCTCAGAAGACAGAGTGAACTTTCTGAAAATGGAGTTGTTGAGGAACTATATGTGGTCAAATCTAATTTATTGGAACGGGATCGAATCGACTCTTCCAGATTAGAATCACCATTGGTAAAAGCTGATGATGCTATTGAGATGGATACTTCCAATTTGTCATTTGATGAGCAAGTGCGTAAAATTGTAGAAATGGCCAAAACCAAAATCAATGAAAGTTGAAATAGATCAGTATTCAGGGTATTGTTTTGGGGTCGAATTCGCCATACAAATGGCAGAGGATGAACTTGCAGAAAGCAAAGAGCTATATTGTTTGGGAGACATAGTCCATAACAGTATGGAGGTGGAGCGCTTGTATGAAAAAGGACTCAGAACCATAACACATGACGATCTTTCTAATATTCGAGACACTAAAGTTCTCATTCGTGCACATGGTGAACCACCAGAAACATACAAAACTGCAATCGAAAATAATCTTGAGCTCATTGATGCCTCATGTCCTGTGGTGTTGAAATTACAAAATCGGATCAAGCATTCATACGATAAAGCTACAGATGCTAAAGGGCAAATCGTGATTTATGGTAAAGATGGTCATGCAGAGGTTGTAGGACTTACTGGACAAACAAATAACAGCGCCATTATCATATCCTCAGATGCGGATCTTGAAAAAATCGATTTTTCAAAACCTGTCATCTTATATAGCCAAACAACTAAAAGCACACAAGGATTTTATCATATCAAATCGGTAATTGAAGACCGAATAAGGGAGTCAAATGGCACACTTACCATTGAGAATTTTCAGGCGAACGATAGCATTTGTCGGCAGGTTTCTAACAGAGAACCAAAAATGCTGGATTTTTCGACAAAACATGATGTGATCTTATTTGTATCAGGTAAAAAAAGTTCAAATGGAAGGGCATTATACAATGTCTGTTTAGAAAATAATTTGCGCAGTTATTTTATTGAAAGTGAGAAAGAGATTGATTTAAGCTGGTTTAAGCAAGAAGATAGCGTTGGTATTTGCGGTGCAACATCCACACCTGGCTGGTTGATGTCTAGAGTTGAGGCTTTCATTCAAGCGCACTGAGTAATCTTTCCATCACCTTTGGTCTATTGGAACGATACTAAATCGTTTTTAAACAATTTAAATAAACAATTCATTTACCACTGGTATGCCTTTGGCAAGAACAATTTTTTACTACTTTTGCAGGGATTTTCAAGAAGACCGATACGTTTAAAAATGCCGAAAACGATTAAGCTAAAGAAGGGTTTTAACCTCAACCTCACCGGTAAACCGGAAGGAAAAATCATCGAAATTTCTCAGTCAGAAACCTTTGCAATTAAACCAACAGATTTTGTAGGCATTGATAGGCCGAAGTTGCTGGTCAAAGAAGGTGATAATGTAAAAGCTGGATCGGCCTTGTTTTATGATAAGCCATTCGAAAACGTAATGTACGCATCTCCTGTAAGTGGGGAGATCGTCGAGATTATGCGGGGAGAGAAAAGAAAGGTTCTTGAAATAAAAATTCTAGCTGACAAAAAAGTAGAATTTCAAAAATTTAAATCATACACAGTTTCAGATATTGCAGGTCTTTCCAGAGAACTAGCTCTGGAGCAAATGATAGCGAGCGGAGTTTGGCCAGGTATTATACAACGACCATTCGGCGTGGTGGCAAATCCTGCTGATAAACCAAAAGCGATTTTCATTTCAGCATTTGATTCAAGTCCTTTGGCACCCGATTATGCCTTTATGCTTCAGGGCAAAGAACAATATTTTCAGGCTGGTTTAGATATTCTTAAAAAACTCACATCGGGTTCTTTGCATTTAAACATCAGCGGAACTGCCGAAGTACCACAGATATTTTCGCAAGTCAATGGTGTTGAGTTAAATAAAATTTTTGGACAACATCCCGCAGGAAATGTAGGTGTTCAAATTCATCACATTGATCCTATTAATAAAGGGGATATGATTTGGACGACCACACCCTATTTTGTGGCGCAGATTGGTCAGTTGTTCCTTGAAGGAATCTACGACGCATCTAAGCTTGTAGCATTATCAGGATCAAGTGTGAAAAATCCAGCTTATGTCAAAACTTACATTGGAACTCAAATCAATAAAATATTAGATACAAATATCCAATCTGGCAAGAATCGTTACATTTCGGGTAATGTTTTATCTGGGGAGGCTGTTGCCAAAGACGGTTACCTCGGTTTTTATCATAACCAAATAACAGTAATTCCTGAAGGTGATTATGAAGAGTTTTTGGGTTGGATCTTACCAACAACAAAAAAACTAAGCTTTCACAAGGCGTTCGGTTTACTTTCTTTTCTAAATAGCAAAAAAGAGTATAGCGTCGATACGAATACCCACGGTGAGCAGCGCGCTTTTGTGGTGTCAGGTGATTTTGAAAAAGTACTTCCTATGGACATCCTGCCAACTTATCTTTTCAAGGCAATTCTTGCCGATGACTATGATGAAATGGAAGCATTGGGAATTTTTGAAGTTATAGAAGAAGATGTCGCACTTTGTGAGTTTATCGACCCTTCTAAAAATGATTTGCAGGTAATTTTGAGACACGGAATTGATTTAGTTCAACATAGCTAATTAAGTTTAATGAAGTTATTTAAAGACTTATTTGACGGCATAAAGCCACAATTTGAGAAAGGTGGAAGGTTGGAAAAATTCCACACCTTGTATGAAGGACACAGAACTATCCTTTTTGCTCCTGACAGCACAACCGGAAAAACTGGAACTCAAATAAAAGATGCTGTTGATTTGAAGCGGGTGATGATTACAGTAGTTATCGCAATGATTCCTTGTCTTCTTTTTGGGATATGGAACGTGGGGCATCAACATTTTATTGCTACTGGAACAGATGGTACTTTGATTGATAAATTTTTGGTTGGGTCAATTTCAGTAATCCCAATTTTGATAGTTTCTTATAGCGTAGGCCTTGTAACAGAATTCATTTTTTGTGTGATTAGAAATCATCCAATAAGTGAAGGTTATTTGGTCACAGGTATGCTTATCCCTTTGGTATTACCTCCCACAATTCCATTATGGCAAGTAGCTCTTGCGACGATCTTCGCTGTGGTTATTGGAAAAGAAGCTTTCGGAGGGACAGGAATGAACATATTAAACGTGGCTTTGACCGCACGTGCATTTTTATATTTTGCTTACCCATCTCAGATTTCAGGAGAGGTTTGGACCTATTTTGGAGATGTTTCCCCGGTAGATGGTTATAGCGGTGCAACCATACTGGCTTATGGTGCCACGGCAGTATCCAATGGAACCGATATGATGACAGACCTTGCGGGGCATTGGTATGCTGGCATGTTTGATTTTTGGAATATGTTCATTGGTATTATTCCCGGATCGATAGGTGAGACATCCACCTTGATGTGCCTCCTTGGGGCGGTCATTTTGGTAGGAACTGGAGTTGGAAGTTGGAAAATTATTTTTAGTGTCTTTGCAGGAGCTTTTGCTATGGGTACACTATTCAATATTATAGGTGGAAATTCATTTCTTGAAATGCCTGCATATTATCATCTAGTTGCTGGCGGTTTGGCTTTTGGTGCTGTGTTCATGGCTACTGATCCAGTATCAGCAGCTCAGACGGAGGCAGGTAAATGGATTTACGGATTTTTAATTGGAATACTTACTGTGATCATTAGAGTAGTGAATCCTGCTTATCCGGAAGGAATCATGCTGGCAATCTTGTTTATGAACGTTTTTGCCCCGCTCGTTGATTATTATGTAGTAGATGCTAACAAAAAAAGAAGACTGAAGCGTGCAACGATCTAATACTTACATCATCATATTCTCTATCGTCCTTACAGTGATATTGGGCGGTATGTTATCACTGGCTTCTGTTGGATTGAAACCAGCGCAAGATATACAGGTAGAGCTCGATACTAAAAAGAAAATACTCGGAGCGGTAATGGATATATCTGCGGTGAAAGATCCCAATGAAATACTTGAACTATATAAGAAAAGAGTAAAATCGATTGTAATAGATATTAGTGGGAATGAGATCACCGAAGATGCAAAAGGCAATGCGCTTATTGCTGAAAAAGTAAACATCCAGAAGTACAGCAGATTTGCGAAAGAGGATAGATTCTATCCTGTTTACATGTTTAAAAAAGAGGATGGAACTACTGACGCCTATATCTTCCCTATGTTTGGAGCAGGACTTTGGGATTGGATTTCTGGATATATGGCTTTGAATGCGGATTTGAATACGATCAGAGGTATTGCTTTTGATCACAAGGCAGAAACTCCTGGACTTGGAGCGAGAATCACTTCCAGTGAAATTCAGAACAGATATGTTGGTAAGAAAATCTTTGGTGAATCAGGAAATTTGATTTCTGTGAACATGGTGAAAGGTGAAGGCAATGCAGGTCTGACAGAGCATCAGGTTGATGGTATGTCTGGAGCAACGCTTACCGGAAAAGGGGTTAATAATATGCTCAAGAATTATTTGGGTAGTTATGAGTCATTCATTCAAAAAGTACTAACAGGTGAGGTTAACCTCGCAATTAATTAAGGACTATGAGCACTGAAACTTTAGAAATACAAAATAAGGATAAGAAGCCATCTGAACCTTTATTATCAAAGCGCAGAAAGAATATTGTCAAAGATCCTTTAAGCGAAGACAATCCAATAACCATCCAGGTGTTGGGAATCTGTTCTGCTTTGGCTATCACCATCAAAATGGAACCCACCATCGTGATGTCAATTGCTGTAATATTTGTGATTGTTTTTTCTAATCTGATCATTTCATTTTTGAGGAATATCATACCGGGAAGGATTAGGATCATCGTACAGCTGGCCATTGTGGCGACATTGGTAACACTTGTGAGCGAAGTTTTGAAAGCTTATTACTTTGATATGTACAAAGTATTGGGTGCCTTCGTCGGACTTATTATCACCAATTGTATTGTCATGGGAAGATTGGAGGCATTTGCCATGGCAAATAAGCCATATGATTCCATTCTGGACGGTTTGGGAAGTGGCTTTGGTTATGCCTGGATCATTCTGGTTGTGGCATTTTTCAGGGAATTATTCGGCTCAGGGTCAATTTTGGATTTCAAAATATTTGAATTCATTGGTTGGGATTCATTCCAAACAAATGGCCTAATGGTTGATTCAATTGGAGCGTTCATGGTATTGGGTATTTTGATTTGGGTTCAGAGAACAAAAACTGGTTACGTAGAGCATTAATTTTTAGACATGGAAATATTTAATATAGCTATTAGAGCCACCTTTATTGACAACATGATATTTGCCTACTTTTTAGGCATGTGCTCATTTCTTGCAGTGTCAAAAAAAGTATCAACTGCAATCGGGTTAGGAATGGCCGTTATCTTCGTTTTGTTGATTACTACGCCAGTGAACTGGTTGTTGCAGGAGTACGTCTTAAAGGAAGGAGCTTTGAAATGGCTGGGAGCAAGCTTCGAGACCATTGATCTTACATTTCTTCAATTTATCATGTTCATAGCTGTAATTGCTTCCATGGTGCAACTGGTTGAAATGGTCATAGAGAAATTTTCACCGGCACTTTACGGATCGCTTGGTATATTTCTTCCTTTGATCGCCGTGAATTGTGCAATTCTTGGTGCATCTCTATTCATGGTTCAGCGAGATTACACCATCGCACAGGCTACTGCCTATGGTTTTGGATCTGGTCTGGGTTGGTTCCTCGCTATAGTAGCACTTGCTGCAATTAGGGAAAAACTAAAGTATTCGCATGTTCCTGCAGGTTTGAAAGGATTGGGAATAACGATGCTGATAACGGGATTGATGGGGATTGCGTTCAAGTCATTTATTGGAATTGCACTTTAAATAAAATAGATAAAACATTTCAAAAGGCTTTGTCGTTAATGGCAAAGCCTTTTTTTATATCTAAATCATAAATATGAACATTCATCCAATTCTGAATTACTTTCTTAAGGGTTTGCTATTTATTGTTCCGATTGGCTTGACGGTTTATATCATATCAGCCATGGTTGTCTGGGTTGATGGACTTATACCAATCAAAATACCGGGAATCGGAATATTAACTGTGCTTTTGGCAACAACAGGGTTAGGCTATTTGGCCAACTCTATTTTTGCAAAACCATTTTTTGAATTTTTTAATAAAATGCTTCAAAAAGTACCATTGGTTGGATTTATATACACTTCGATAAATGAACTCGTAACTGCATTTGCAGGTGAGAAGAAGAAATTTGATCAACCAGTGTTGGTGCCATTTGATGAAAAAGGGACACTACTTAAACCGGGATTTATTACACACAAGGATTTAACCGAAATTGGTTTACCCGGAATGGTATCAGTTTATTTACCACATTCATACAATTTTTCTGGAAACGTATTTATAGTCGATAAATCGAAGTTGATATTGCTGAAAGGCAAAAATACGGATATCATGAAATACATTGTTTCAGGAGGTGTTTCTGGAAATATTAAAATCGCTTAAATAATATTTGGTTATTGCTAAGAAAATATATCGAATGTTTCTTGATAATTCAATTATTCGATGTTTAAATTTGTTTTTTGATTTATGCTAGTGGAAAACAGAATCTACATATCATTTCCAATTAGGAGGACGACTACACTCAGGCGCTCTGCCTGATACTACTATTGTGGCTGCTTGCGTAGTAAGCCAATCCAGGGATTCTTTCATTACTTTTACCTCTTAAGAAAATTACCATGAACAAGTTTGTTGTATCCGTAGGAGATACATCACATGAATACCTAGCAGATCAAATCTGTGAACTTATTGCCGAAAGTGCCCAGCAAAGAGGTACAGGAATTGCCAAGCGTTCCCCAGAATATATTACCAAAAAATTACGGGAGGGAAAGGCTGTCTTAGCTTTAACGGCCAAAAATGAGTTGGCAGGATTTTGTTATATAGAAACATGGGGGCATGGTAAATATGTGGCAAATTCTGGTCTTATTGTTCATCCTGATTTTCGCAAGCAGGGTCTGGCAGAGGCCATCAAAGAGCGGGCTTTTAAATTATCAAGGAAATTATACCCGGAGGCTAAGTTGTTTGGATTGACTACCAGTCATGCCGTCATGAAAATAAACTCTGATTTGGGTTATAAGCCAGTTCCTTTTTCTGAACTCACTGACGATACCGTATTTTGGCAAGG
>JBLICU010000136.1:0-7513 GCA_047632435.1 Cyclobacteriaceae bacterium | reverse complement strand
CGAATTTCTAATCTATCATGTATTTCAGGTTTTTCAGCACATAGCTGTTCCAATGCCAACCAAAGTGTTTCAGGATCTCTAAGTTCATTGAGCATTCCGAAATAGCCAATTACAAACTTTTCGTAAGAAGTGTAAACTGGTTTCTCTGAATGTGATGATGCAATTCCATTCATAATTACCTGAACATTCACTTTATCGTTCATCTTTTCTTGCAAAGATTTCCCTAATCTTTTGCTCACTGTCAATACCACATTCGCATTTTCAAGAACCCTTTTTTCCAAAAATCTATGGCGAGACATAGCCAAAGCACTCGTATTCAATTTCTGAAGGATATCCCAATCCGACCATGGATCCCTGAAATCCGCGAGCCATTTTAGATGATTTATACTTTTTTTCAAACCTAACCCAATCAAATGCATACTATGAGGTGGCCCTGTGGTGATGATGGTGTTTATCTTGTTTTCCAATAAATATTTACCCAAAAACTTCACGGATGGCTTTACCCAAAAGACTCTTGGATCTGGGATAAAAAAGTTTCCTCTAATCCAAATAAACAATTTATCCTTTAAAGTTTGTTTTGGCTTTTCAAGAACTGTTCCCTGTGTTACTTTGTTCTTATTTTTTGTGAGCTTATGAAAGAATGCAAAAGGCTCCCATATAGGTTTTTTTAAAACTTCAATATCAGCAACTAGATCAACTATACTTTCATCTAAAATTTCAAATTGAGGCTTCTCAGGGGTGTAAATCACAGGCTCAAAGCCTAATTTATTTAGGTTTATGGCAAAATGTAACCAACGCTGCACTCCTACACCACCTGACGGTGGCCAATAATAAGTAATGATCAAAACCTTTTTTGCTGACATAAATTTATACAAATGGGATCAATAGATTTTATACAATACCAATTTTAACTAATATTGGCGACCGAATAGCAAATAAACAACAAGCCCCTAATTTTAAAGAAAAGAATATGAAAAGTATTGGTGTTTTTACATCAGGAGGAGATGCGCCGGGAATGAACGCTTGTATCAGAGCTGTAGTCAGAACAGCCCTTTATCTGGGAATAGATGTTTATGGAATCAAATACGGATATAATGGAATGATTGATGGAGATATCTATAAAATGAAATCTTATTCAGTCAGCAACATTCTCCAGAAAGGCGGAACCATTCTTAAATCCGCACGAAGCAATGAATTCAGAACAAAAGAAGGACGTCAAAAAGCTTTCGATCAACTTCAGAAAAGAGGCATTGAAGGCCTAGTGGCCATTGGTGGCGATGGTACTTTGACTGGAGCTAATTTGTTTTATGAAGAGTTCGGCATTCCAACTGTAGGTTGTCCAGGAACAATAGATAATGACCTCTTCGGATCAGATTATACCATAGGATTTGATACGGCTGTGAATACTGCCCTTGATGCCATTGATAAAATACGTGATACTGCCAATTCACATGATCGTGTGTTTTTCGTGGAAGTAATGGGGCGACACACCGGCTTTATTGCCATCCATTGTGGAATCGGTGGCGGTGCAGAAATGGTGATGGTACCTGAAACGTCAGTGACCATTCAAGATGTAATCAACACACTGAAAGAAGGGAATAGTCGTCATAAGACTTCTCACATAGTTATTGTGGCTGAAGGCGGAGAGCAAGGTGATGCTATTGAAGTGGCGGCTAAGGTGTCCAAGGTACTACCAGAATTAGACATTAGGGTTACTAATTTGGGTCACATTCAGCGCGGTGGGGCTCCCACCTCACAAGACAGAATCTTAGCTTCAAGAGTAGGTATGGCCGCAGTTGAAGGTTTAGTCAATGGCCAGAAAAACGTGATGGCAGGCATAGTTGACAACAAAGTGACTTTTACCAATATCAAATTGGCCATTTCAAAATCCAAACCAATCAGCGAGGAAATGATGCGTTTGGTTGAGGTAATGAGCATCTAAATTTAATTTTGCAATTCTTTTTCAATTGATTCGATCACCAATTGTAGATCGTTTGGAGAATGCCAAATGATGTGTGGGTCTTTTTTGAACCATGTCATTTGACGCTTGGCATATCGCCTGCTATTTCTTTTAAGTAGTCTGATGGCTTCTTGTTTATCATATTTTCCATCCAAATAATTGAATACCTCCGTGTAGCCGACCGTTTGAAGGGGATTTAGTGATCGCAACGGATAAAACTTTTCCGCTTCCTCAAACAGTCCATTTGTAATCATGTCATCCATTCGAAGATCAATTCTTTCGAATAGCACACTTCTCTCCAATTCGAGTCCAATTTTGAAATTTCTGAAATTTCTGTTTTGAGATTTATTCTGAATACGAAAAGATGAAAAAGGTTTGCCAGAAGATCTGATAACCTCCAGCGCTCTAATCACTCTCTGCCAGTTTTGCTGATCTACCTGATTGAAATATGTCAAATCAGTGGCTTGGAGTTCGTCTAACAATGGCTGCAACCCCTCTTTTTGATAGACATGATTGAGTGTCTCGCGTATGCCTTTTCCTATCTCAGGCATCACATCAAATCCTTCCCAAATAGCTTTATAAAAAAGACCAGAACCACCAACTGCCACAACTATATCATGTTTAGTGTATAATTGATCAAGCAACGAGAGAGAATCTTTTTCAAAATCTCCAACATTGTATTCATCATGAATAGAAAGACTGTCGACAAAATAGTGTTTTGCCTTTTCTCGCTCAATAGTTGTTGGCTTGGCAGTACCAATCTCCATCTCCTTATAAAACTGCCTGGAATCAACCGAAATGATATCTGTGTTAAAATGTTTGGCCAGCTCAATGCCAAAACTAGTTTTTCCAACAGCCGTAGGCCCTACTATAGACACCAGTATGTTTTGCTTATTTCCCATTCAGACTGAAAAATACCATTTA
Source organism: Cyclobacteriaceae bacterium (assembly GCA_047632435.1). Classification (GTDB taxonomy): domain Bacteria; phylum Bacteroidota; class Bacteroidia; order Cytophagales; family Cyclobacteriaceae; genus JAMZMI01. The sequence continues at coordinate 4,629 of JBLICU010000136.1, read as the reverse complement.
TTAGCTAATTTTAAGACAATGGACTTGGTTGCAAACAATGAAAAAATTCTAAATGATCAAATCGAAAGATTAGAAAAGGAACTTGAATTAATCAAATCTAGAAACGCAAATCTTCAAAAGAGTGAGTTTCACCATCTAAGGGAATTATTTGACTCATCCAATGACCTTATTCAAATTTTCCAACCAAATGGTGATTTCAAATTTGTCAATGAGGCATGGCGCAATAAACTTGGGTATCGGGAAGATGAGATAATAAATCTCAAGTTCGTTGATGTATTGCATCCTGAACACCGCAAGCAAACCCTTCCAAGTTTGGTTAAAATAACAGCAGGAAGTAGTATCGAAAGATTCGAAACTGTACTGATTACCAAATATGGTAAAAATATATATGTCACAGGCAAGCTCACATGTGTATTTGAAGGAGAAGAAATACTCGAATATCGATGTATCTTTTTTGACATAACAGAAAGATTCAGAGCAGAAAGAGCGCAAGCGTTATATTATAAGATAGCCAACATTGCGATGGAGCCCATGAGTCTTGAGAAACTCTATGAGAAAATCTATCAGGAACTCAAAGAGATTCTCAATATTAGTAGTTACACTGTCACGCTTCGAAACGCCCACAAAAAGGAACTTGATTTTGCATACTGGTTCAACGATTCTGAGACAGAATCAGGAATTTTAACTAAAGATGTAGAATCACTTCTTACAACATACACATTCGAACGGGCCAAGCCTATCATCATTTATGAAGATGGCATCATTAAAATAGCTACTCAAAAGAAGACAACACTATCAGATCCCTTACCGAAAATTTGGCTTGGCGTTATTATCTATTTGGAAAACCAAGTCGTTGGTATTCTATCAATAAGCTCCTTTAAAGATCAGGGAGCCTATAATCTCAAAGATCTGGAATTGCTCGACTTCATTTCCGGACAAATAAGTCTGGCCATGGAGCGTAAGATCAACGAAGAAAAAATTGAAAATCAAGCCGCAAGATTAGGCGCCATTTTCGAAAGTAGTACGCACGAAATTTGGTCTATTGACAAGGACTATTGCTTTACTTCATTTAACCAAAATTATGTAGAGGCTTTTGATCAATATTATGGTCAATCCATCAAAATTGGGTCAAATATTCTCGAGCGTTTCAACAAATCCACAACGAAAAAAAACAAACAATTCTGGCAAAAAAAATATGAACTGGCTTTCCGTGGAAAAACCCTCAACTTTCAAACGAGTTCTAAAACGTTAAATGGAAATAAAGTCTGGCGAGATATTTTTGTCAATCCTATATTTCTTCCTTCTGGAGCCATTGATGAAATTTCAGTTATAGCCAATGACATTACCGAGAAAAAAGGCTCTGAAACTGCATTGAAAGAAAGTGAAGAGAAATTTAGGAATATTTTTGAGTCATTTCAGGATATCTACTTCAGGTGCAACACTGAAGGTATCATCTCAATGATAAGTCCTTCGGTGAAGGAAGTTTTGGGTTTAAGTCCAAAATCAATTATCGGCAAAAATATTACTGATTTTTTTATCTCAAAAAGCAAAATTTCAGCACTATTCCGAAATCTATACACCTACAAAAAAGTTCGAAATTTCGAAGGGTCATTAACAACTGCTAACGGTGAGAAAATACAATTCATTAGCAATGTAAGATTGATCAAAAGAAAAGGTTTAAACTTTGAAATAGAAGGTGTGGCAAGAGACATCACTGTTTTGAAAAAAACACATGAAGAACTTAGAAATGCAAAAGAAATAGCTGAAAGATCCTTAAAAGTTAAAGAGCGGTTTTTGGCAAATATGAGCCATGAAATCAGAACACCCATGAATGGTATTATCGGGATGATCGACTTGATCGCATCAACTAAACTCAACAAGGAGCAAACTGATTATATACGAACGATCAAAAAGTCCTCGGATACCTTACTCAGTATTCTCAATGACATTCTCGATTTGTCTAAAATCGAGGCTGGTAAAATGGAATTGAGATTACAGCCTGTCAGAATCATTGAGACTTTTGAAAAAATATACGATCTGTATTCGCAACAGGCTAATCTTATCAATAACACCCTCTACTACCATTTGGATGATCAACTGCCCGAATACATATTAGCTGATGAAACCAGACTCATACAAGTTTTATCAAATCTTACCTCCAATGCCATTAAGTTTTCTAATACGAAAGGTCATATCAATATAAGTATCAGAATAGTCGAAGTGGATGAAGATTCCTACAAGTTTAAAGTTTCGGTTAAAGACTCAGGAATAGGTATTTCCCATATGGATTTGGAGAAATTATTTAAAAATTTCAGTCAGATCGACAGCTCATCTCGCAAAATGTACTCTGGAACCGGATTGGGACTAGCAATATCAAAAGAGTTGGTAAGATCTATGGGTGGAGAAATCAATGTGGTGTCTACACCGGGTTTGGGTAGTACATTTTCATTTACGTTTAAAGCGACCAAAATAGAACCACCCAAAATAGAGCAAAATTCAGAGGAACAAATATTGGTCAAACAATTCACGTCCAAAAGTCCAAAAATACTTTTGGTGGATGATAATGACATCAACCGAAGAGTGGCTGTAAGTATTTTACAAAAATCAGGATGTAAAGTCAATCAGGCAGCCAATGGATATGAAGCCATCAAATTAGTCCAAAAGCATCCGTTTGACCTCATTTTCATGGATATTCAAATGCCGGATATGGATGGTGTTCAAACAACTCATCAAATCAAATCACTTCAAATAGCCTATCTACCACCAATAGTGGCCATGACAGCATATTCCATGGAAGAGGATAGAGAAAATTTTCTCAAAGAAGGTCTGGATGATTACGTTTCAAAACCAATCAAAGCAGCAAATCTGATAGGAATTGTAAAAAAATGGCTGGATTTCGAGCCACAAAAAGTCATTACAGAAGTTTTCGTTGAAGAAAATGAAGATCTAACAATCAATCAAAATACACTGAATCAACTTTACAAATACGGCCGCAAAGAACTTATCGAAAGTGTATTATACGATTTTAATAAAGAAACTGATATGCAGGTGTCCAACATTAAAAAGTTCCTAAATAACAAAGAATATGAAGATCTTGGCAAAGAGCTCCATACACTCAAAGGAAATGCAGGAACATTGGGTATTGAAAAATTATCAAAATCGGCTACAAATATGGAAAAATCAATAAAAGAAAATAAATTTGAGAGTCTTCATGATCAATTTAATAATCTACTGATAAATCTGTCGGAGTTTAAAGAAAGTTATGATAACTTTATTAGTAGCTGAACACCGCAATCATGAACAAAAAAATATTGGTAGCAGAAGATAGCTCTGTGATCCAGAACCTGACTCGTAGAATATTAACGCTGCAAAATTACGACATCAGCTCTGTAAAAAACGGAGCTCAGGTTCTTGAAAAATTGAATTCAGAAAAATTTGATTTGGTATTATTGGATATTCATATGCCAATAATGGATGGGATGCAATGCGCAAAAGAAGTGAGAAAATTATCCAAAGAACACAATGGAGATATTCCAATCATTGCCATCACTGGAAATGCCAATAACTACACAGAAGCTGATTTCAAAAACGCAGGAATTGATGGCTATTTACCCAAACCACTCAATTATGACACGCTCGTAGAAACGGTAAACAGTTATATGGCAAATGGAAATTAAATATACCAAGCAATTTCTAAACCGACTTGAAGACATATTTTCTGAAACTGACTATGTGCTTCGGTACGAAAAAGGAACCTTTAATTCTGGCTATTGCGTATTGAAAGAAACCAAAATTGCCGTTGTTAATAAATATTATCCGCTGGATGGGAAAATCAACAGCTTGATAGAAATACTCAAATCTGTAGAGTTAGAAACGAAAGGATTGAGTGAAAAGAACAGAAAACTTTTCTCAGAAATATCTCAAACCCAACTTCAATTTTGATAGTAACATTTCTTGGTACCGGCACCTCGCAAGGTGTACCTGTAATTGCCTGCCACTGCCCTGTCTGTAGATCAATAGATTACCGTGATAAACGTTTGAGGTCTTCTATTCACATTGCGGTAGATGATCAAAGTTTTGTCATTGACACTGGCCCTGACTTTCGCACACAGATGTTGCGTGAAAGAATCAAACATATTGATGCAATTATTTATACACACGAACACAAAGACCATACGGCAGGAATGGATGACGTGCGTAGTTTCAATTTTGCTCAGAAAATTGATATGCCGATTTACGCCGACGAGCGTGTAATTCATCAGTTAGAAAAAGAGTTTTCATACGTTTTTGAAGAGGAGAAATATCCTGGCGTTCCCAGAGTCAACGTAAATTTTATCACCAATTCGCCTTTTGAAATTAACGGTGTAAAAATCACACCTATCGAAGTACTTCATTACAAACTGCCCGTTTTCGGATTTAGAATAAAGGATTTCACCTATATCACAGATGCCAATTACATTTCTCCCAGTGAGTTAGAAAAAATCAAAGGCTCTAAAATTTTGGTACTCAATGCGCTGCAAAAGAAAGAGCATATCAGCCATTTCACACTGGAACAAGCAATAGAAATAGCCAATATAGTTCAAGCTGAACAGACTTATTTCACCCATATTAGCCACAGCTTGGGCAAGC
>JBLICU010000135.1:0-7545 GCA_047632435.1 Cyclobacteriaceae bacterium | reverse complement strand
ATTTTTTCCAATAACTGATCCTCTGTCTTGGAGAATAAATAAAGAACAATCTGTCCTTTTGCGAATTCGTCTTTCCGTACTGTCATGAAGATGGAAGTATCATCCCTAATTAGTTTCAATGAACTATCGGAAAAATATTTTCTCAGCTCCCTTCCCTGACTGCTTTCATTGTCCAATGCCATCACAAACACCATATTAACAGCTGTTTTAAGTGTGGAATTCAGTTCAATGGGATTGACGTTATGGACGTTGAATTTTGCCTCATCCTGAGGCATCCCAATCAAAAAACCTTTGTAGATGTTTTGTAATTCTTCGCCAACAGGTCTGCCCCACATGCCTGTATCGATGACCATGATCATCTCATCTGCTTCACCTCTAGCAGTTTTCAGAAATTCCTTTTTTCCTTTTTCTCTTGTTTGATTACAGCTTAGGGCCAAAACAAAAATTAAGCATATATAGATGATACCGGATCGCTTCATTTTGTAGGGTTTTTACAAATGTAAAATTTAATAAGTGTGGCGCTATTATCCGAACCAATTTATTCTGCAGATATAATAAGTTGTTGTCCCGGCTGAATCGTATTGGTGCTCAGGTTGTTGAGTTGTTTGATTTTTTCAATCGAAAGGCCCGCATATGCATTGGCAATACTCCAAAGGGAATCGCCACTTTGAACTTTGTATACTCTCTGACCATTCGTAACTACGGCTTGAGTCTGCACTGCCCTTGCGGAGGAAGTATAAAGGTCTTTTGTTTGACTGTTATAGGCCGGCAGTACATAAATGTTGAGTTTTTGCCCAATACGAATGGTATTGCTCGATAAGTTATTCCAGGATTTTATATCGATTACTCCTACATTGTATTTCAAAGCAATAGCTCCCAATACATCTCCACTGCGCACTTGATAAACCTGACGAACACGGCCATAGGTGCTTCCAGGAGTATTTCTAGCCAGATAATCTAAATGTGATTTCCCTACTTTACCAGCAGTATCGTAAAGAAAAGTGCGGTTTTCAACTACACTTGGCTTCAGTGCTTCTGGTATTTTCAAATGGAAATTTTTAGTCCCTTCCGGCAATGCTCCCCTTTTTATTTGTGGATTTAGGGTAAGTAATTCATCAAGCCCGACATTGATTTGATTGGCAAAAGTCTCCAAATGGAAGTATTGATTGATGATGATTGTATCGTATGCAGGCAGTGACTCATATTCATCCACAAACAAATTGTGATCCTCCGCATAATTGAACGTGTAGGCAATGGCCACAAATTGAGGTACATAAGAGCGTGTTTCCCGAGGGAGGTATTGATAAATGTCCCAAAAGTGTTTTTTGTACCCACTTCTTCTGATCGCTTTCCTCACATTTCCAGATCCACAGTTGTATGCAGCCAGTGCAAGCTCCCAATCACCAAATGATTTGTAAAGGTCTCTGAGGTGCCTTGCGGCTGCATCTGTAGATTCGTACGGATCCATTCTTTCATCCACATACCAATCTCCATTCAACCCATACATTTTACCTGTGGCTGACATGAATTGCCAAAGTCCTACGGCATTTGCTCGTGAGACGGCATTGGGTCTCAACCCTGATTCCACAATGGCGAGGTATTTCAATTCCTCTGGTACGCCATGTCTCCTAAAAGCTTCTTCAAAAATCGGGAAATATAACTCGGTACGTGACAAAACCCCACGTGTATATGGCCTGTCACGAACGGTGAAATAATCGATAAAAGACTTCACTTTTTCATTATAATTCAGTGGAATCTCTGTCTCGATACATGAAAGGCGATCTGCTACTTCATCATATGAAGCATCTGGAATGAAATCATATGGTGCTACATCCTGCGCTTGTATGCCAGTTGCCAACAGAACTAATATGAAAAACAGGCTGATTATCTTTTGCATGGTTAAACAACTAGGTTACTAGTTCATTAAGTATTTGGAAAACGCTAATAGTTTGTCTTCTGTAAAAGCTTTTGAAATGACCTGCAGGCCAATGGACATTCCGTCTTTGTCTTTACTAATAGGAATGGAAACTGCGGGTGCACCTGCTACAGAAGCTTGGACGGTAAATAAATCTGCCAAATACATCTCCATTGGATCGCTAGTCTTGGATCCTAATTCGAAAGCAGTAGTAGGCGCAGTGGGAAGTATGATGAAATCAAATGTTTCGAAAAGTTCTTCCAATTTGTTTTTAATCAAGCGGCGTACTTTTTGTGCTTTGATATAATATGCGTCATTATAACTTGCCGAAAGCACAAAGGTACCAAGCATGATTCTTCTGAAAACTTCAGGCCCAAATCCCAACGTACGGGTTTTCTTGTACATCGATTCCAGATTCTCAGGGTTTTCTACCCGATATCCATATTTCACACCATCATATCTGGCTAAATTGGAACTGGCCTCTGCAGTAGTGAGTATGTAATAGGTTGGAAGGGCATATTCCATCAATGGAAACGAAACCTCATCCACTTGATGCCCCTGATCTTTGAGCCTTTCCCCAACTTTAAGCACCGCTTCTTTAACTTCGGCATTGATAGCGTCACTTTCTATGGTTTCTTTGAGATATGCGATTTTGACTTTCCCGTCAAAACTTAAAAGTGATGAATAAGGCAGTACTTTTTCCAACGAAACGGTGCTGTCATGTTCATCTTCACCTGAAATGATCTCAAGCACAAGCGCGGCATCTTCAACGGTATTGGAAAAAATACCAATCGTGTCGAAGGTACTTGCGTAAGATGCTAAACCATGTCTGGATATCCGGGAATAGGTTGGCTTAAATCCAATGACGTTGCAAAAAGAGGCCGGTTGTCTTACTGACCCTCCCGTATCTGTGCCCAAAGCTATGGCACACATGTCTGCTTGCACAGATACTGCGGCACCCCCTGATGAGCCTCCTGGCACCCGATCGATATTGTCTGCATTTCTGACTGGGCCGAAAGCGGAATTTTCGCAAGAAGAACCCATGGCAAATTCGTCACAATTGCTGCGACCAATGATGATGGCATCTTCTTCCAGTAATCTTTCTACGCAAGTGGCGGAAAACTGGGATTCAAAATCTCCTAGAATTTTACTTCCACAGTTGAGCGGATGATCCTTGTAACAAAGCACATCTTTGATACCTACCACCATACCTGCTAGTCTGCCCGCAGTTTTTGTGGCTAATTTTTTATCTATTTCTGTAGCCCTATCGAGCGCTTCCTGCTCATAGACTGTTAGAAATGCGTTAAGTTCAGGGTTTCTGCTATGGATATTTTGCAGGTAGTGAGTGACAATGTCTATACATGTCAACCTACCTGCATCAATATCATTCCTGAGTTGATGAAATGATGAATTGGCTTCCAAATTTTACTTCTTTTTTTGGTCGTCTTCTTCCGCAGAATTTTCTATCTCTTTCTTAATCTCTTTGGTGGCATCTTTAAACTCGCGAATACCTTTACCCATACCTCGAGCTATCTCAGGGATTTTCTTAGCCCCGAAAAAAACAATAAAAACAACCGCTATGACCATCATCTCCCAAGGGCCAGGCATCCAAACTAACACCGTGTTCATATAAAAAGCATTTAATAAAGACCCAAAGATAGCGATAAATGGCTGCTATCCATAAGATTTTGGATTTGTATGTGATTGATTTTACTGGGTGATAAGGGCGACAAAGGACAGATTCGGAAAAGTACATTGACGATATAATCGCACTTTATTGACCACTACTTTTTGGACAGCCATGATTCCGGATTCAATTTCTGGTATTCCTTCCATACCTCGAAATGAACTTCTGAGATTCCATCATTGTCGCTGAATACTATGCCCAGCACATCATTGATGCTCACGATTTGACCTTTTTTTACTTTTACTTCTTTCAATCGGGCATAAAGGGTATAATAATCTCCATGCTGGATCAATACTACATTGTTCATTCCTGGAACGATGGCAACTGCAACAATTTTACCTTCAAATACAGAGCGAACGGAAGCATTCTGGCTGGTTTGGATGTCTATACCCGGATTATCTTCCATGATACCTTTGATCACTGGATGTGCATGTTTTCCGAATTTTGACGAAACAAAGCCCGTGGAAACAGGCCATTTGAGCATGTTTTTATTCTGTTCAAATAATGTCGATACCTCTTCCTCGTTGGCTAGTGTCGCTGTTGATTTTGTCTTGGCTCTTTCAATTTCTTTTCTTACGATCTCGGCAATCAGGTTATCAAGCTTATCAACGGCGATTTTTCTGTCATTCAATTCTTTCTTGAGCTGCTTTTCCTTTTTACCCAATTGGGCAATCACATGACTTTGTTTGGCTTTGAGATTGACCAGTTTTTTCGTTTCACCGATTTGTTGATCTAGCAACATTTTTTGCTCTGATCGCTTGATCTGAACCTGGTTCTTTTGTTTGATCAGCTCGTCCGAAACTATTTCGATTTGTTTGGCCTGTATTTTTCGTGCCTCAGCATATTGTTCCAAATATTTCAACCGCATAAAGAGTTGATTGAATGTAGAAGCTGAAAAAAGAAAAGTGAGCTTGCTAAAACCTGTATTGGCTTTATAAGATGAATAAATCATTTGAGCATATTCACTTTTAAGATCAGATAGATCCTTTTGTAGTGCATTCACAATGGCTTTCAAATCATTAATTTCACCATCAAGAAGCTGGACTTCTTGATTAAGTGCATCAATTAATCCTTCTCTCGCCTTGATTTGCTGATTGATGGCACGTAGTTGGCCAATGGTCGACTTTCTCTCGTGTTCCGTATCTGTCAGGATTTTCTCAGCTTCTGCGATTTTTTTGAGGTTATCCCGCTTGTCATTTTCAAGCTGACTTTTGGTTTTTTGAGCAAAGACATTGAAGCATAGAAGCATTAAGGCAAAAAGCCCTAAAATTCTAATCTGCTTCATTACGCTCATATTTTTGTGGCACATTAAAAGGAAATTTCAATGGTTTTTTTTCAATATCAGCTTTATTGTATTCAATATCCACCTTAGTGGAAGTTACACCTGTTTTTCCCTTTAGATGCTTCGCTTTGATATTGAATGGCAAGATCTGATCTTCAACCATTTGAAAATCACTGTAATTTACATAAATGGCACTCTTCGATACGGTATCCACAACATGTAACATTTCAAGTTTCATAGATTTTAATCCAATCGAATTACTAAAATTGTAGTTACCAAATTGCTGCCCGTAGTTATAAAATTCTTCCGTTTTCTTCAATTTTTCATTGGAATAGGGAGTTGTGAGATTCCCTAAAAGCAGTGATTCTACCAGACTATATTCGATATTAAAATCAAATTTCTTGCTCAGTTTCGCAAAATCTGTAACGACGTACTTCTTATTGAACTTGTCTATGACTGAAATTGAGTCCTTGGTAATTAGAATACGGGCAACTTCGACTCCAAATCCGGGTGAAAGTGAAATCCAAATCACACTATCCTTTCGCATTCTCAAATTGGCAATTCCTGATAGGTTTTTATCACCATCATAATCAATCTTCAGCTTACCACTGAAATAATCAAAATCAATTTCATTTACTCGGATGGTGGTTGGTTCGCGATAAAATAGTTTTGAAAATCTCTTACCACATCCTGCGATTATAATCCCCAATATTAAAATCACAACTAAACTTTTATTCATAGAGTGTCTTATCTGCTATCTTTTTTTGAATATTATCTGAGGTATCCTTCATTTTACTTGCTTTCTCCCATTGTTTCACCGCCTCTTCAGTTTTACCCAATTTGAAAAGCACATCGCCATAATGTTCGATGATGGTGCCATCTTCCTGAAGGTTCGCGGCTTTCCTCAAATATTTTTCCGCATCTTCATATTTACCGAAGGTATAAAGTACCCACCCATGTGTATCGAGATAGGTAGGGTTATCAGGGTGAAGGTTAACAAGCTTGGTTGACATTTCCATTGCCTTGTCAAGATTTTGTTTATCAAGACTCAAAAAGTAACTGTAGTTGTTGAGTACATGATCATTGGCAGGGTTATTTTTCAAAGCCCTCTCATAGGAAGCATAGGATTTGTCAGTCTGCTTCAAACTATTGTAAGCATCCCCCATCTGGCCATAAAATACGGTGAGCAATGATGGTTCTGATGCATATTTTGTACCCATTTCCAGCATCTGGACAGATTTCTGATAGTTTTTCTTGAGCAGGTAGCCGGTACCTGAAAAATAATAAAGAATGGCCTGATTTGGGAAATATTCAAGCGCTTCATTCGAATGCACAATCATGCTATCATACTGATTGAGTGATGCTTCTATATTCAAAATATTTTGCCAAACGCTGAAACTTGATGGTGTGATTTTTACCGCCCGCAAATAGTAGGCTAGTGCCAAATTTTGTTTTTCCATTCGTAAAAGCACATCACCAGCATAGGCCTGGGCTTCAAATTTTTCAGGGTAATTTTTGCCCAAAGTTTCAGCCATTTCTACAATGTTCTCGAATTGATCAATAGTGATTGCATTATCCAAATAGCTATTAAGCAATTGTATTTTGGTGCGGAAATCAAGACTGGAAGTTTCAAACGCCTCCATGATTATTCGTAGGGCTTCATCCGTTTTGCCTTCTTTCATTGCTATCTGGCTTCTTAGTAGATGCACATGAATATTATCCTCCTCTATTTTATCCAATCTATCTTTGGCTTCCATCAGCAGCCCTTGACCGATAAGAAACTCAACCAATTCAATGGTGTATCGAGAGTTATCAGAATTTTCGGCAATTAACCTGTCCCAATCAGCTATCAATGATGGGTAGTCTTTATTTTGAAAATAGATTTTTTGCTTTTCACGAAGTACCATTTCATTGATCCCAAAAATCTCCTCCGCTCTTTTATAGGTTGCCAAAGCTTTGTCATAATCAGCCATATATTGGTAGATTATCGCCAAATCGAATAAATATGATTCCGTGCCGGGAATTTGCTTGATCATTTCCGCATATAGTTCAGCAGAAGTATCAAAATCGCCGGTAGCCTTATAAACTTCCGCTGCAAGTAGGAAGTAATATTTATTGGTTCGATCCGATTCCAATGCCGCAAGTGCATATGACAATGCCTCTGTTACATTGCCCATTTTGGTTAGCGTTTCCGCCAGTTTGAAATTGGCAGCTCCATTTTTTGGATCTAGCTCCAAAGCGACCTGGAAAAGCTCGATGGCTTTGGGTGTATTTTCAAGAACCAATTGTTTTTCGGCCTCCACAAGAGTGGCTTCCAGCTTAACCTGTTTTTCCTCAGTGTATAAAGCTGATTGCGAATCCTCTTTTTTGCTCTTTTGTTTTTTCTCTGATTTCTTTTGAGAAAAACCAAGGGTTGCAATCAAAGAAAATATAATAATTATGATGCTTGCTTTCATGTGTTATCCCTTCGCTTCTGAATAATCTCCCAGACTTACTTCGCCGCTAAATGATGATATTGATACGAAATTCCCTATCATCGAGTTGATCAGGTTAACGTTTCGCAAAGTAACATTATTTTGTATCAATGAATCACGTATGACTGCATCTAGCAAGACAGATCCCGCACCTATTGAAACCCCTGGCCCAAGGGTCGCATTTTGG
>JBLICU010000134.1:0-7652 GCA_047632435.1 Cyclobacteriaceae bacterium | reverse complement strand
ACTTATCCTCGCTCATATGAAAAGGCACTATTCTGGTTCGAAATGCCTGATTTACATTTTGTGAATTGATTGGTATTGAAAACAAATTCCGAAATATCAAAAATGATTACATTTGGTTAATTGAAATTTATCCTAATTGCGAGTGCAAAAAGATTATTTTTATCAATTGAAATTTTCGTGCCAATATGAACCGACTAATCATTTCTTTTTTACTTTTCCCCTTCTTTACAATCGCTCAAGAAACTTTAACCCCCAAAACTTCAAATGAATCAATTCTAGAAACTCCACCGGAATTTCCAGGTGGTATAGTGGCATTTTATAATTACGTAAGTGAGGAATTGAAATATCCAAAAGCAGCGAGGAAAGCGGATATCGAGGGACGAGTTAATGTTCAATTTCGTATTAATAAAACTGGAGAGATTGTACCTGATAGTACAAAGGTTGTAGGAAGTCCATCGGTATTGTTGAATGAGGAAGCGATTAGAATAATCAACAATTGTCCCAAATGGATACCTGTAAATCAAAATGGGAGACCAGTAGATTCACAATTAACAATACCGATAATTTTTAGATTACCATAAATTATTTGGCATATTCATAAATCATTTCTCAAGATTCGATCTGAATTTTTATAAACCCCATTATCAGCGGTAAAATTTGGGGATGTGTAGGGAATTATTAAGGCAATAAATCGTGATCAGTCCCCGAAAGTCACAAAAAAGCCTCTAGGTATTACCTAGAGGCTTTGTCTGGCGGTATGGACGGGACTCGAACCCGCGACCTCCTGCGTGACAGGCAGGCATTCTAACCAGCTGAACTACCACACCATTTTTATTAAACAACTCATCGCTGAGATATCTTTCACACCGTCCGTGTGAATTGTGATGCAAAAGTATGTTTTTGGCTTTTCATATGCAACAGTTATTTTCATTTAATTTGAAGTAATTATCCACATTATAAAATCATCGAATATGATTTCTTTCTACATTTGCCGAGAACAAAAATGAGCTTATGCATTTAGATTTCGAAAAACCAATCGTTGAGTTAGAAAGTAAGTTAGCAGACATGAAATTACTCGCACAACAAAGCGACGTAGATGTATCTGACGCAGTGATAAAACTGGAAGAAAAAATTACAAAACTTAAAATAGAAACCTTTGAGAATTTAACCAGATGGCAAAGGGTTCAATTGTCAAGACACCCTGAAAGACCTTATACACTTGATTATATATACGAGATTTCAAATGAATTTATAGAATTACATGGCGATCGTGCAGTAAAGGACGATAGGGCCATGGTTGGTGGAATTGTCGATATTGACGGTCAATCTATCGTAATGCTAGGCCAACAAAAAGGTCGAAATACCAAAGAAAGACAAAATAGAAATTTCGGTATGGCCAACCCCGACGGCTACCGAAAGGCGCTTCGGTTGATGAAGCTTGCAGAAAAATTCAATAAACCAATAGTAACGCTTATAGATACTCCTGGAGCTTATCCTGGAATTGAGGCTGAAGAGCGCGGACAGGGGGAGGCAATTGCCAGAAACCTCAAGGAAATGATGATGCTTAAGGTCCCAGTGATCTGTATTATCATAGGAGAGGGTGCTTCGGGTGGTGCACTTGGGATTGGGATAGGAGATAGGGTATTGATGATGGAAAACTCGTGGTATTCTGTAATTTCACCGGAAAATTGTTCTGCTATACTTTGGAGAACGTGGGATTATAAGGAGCAGGCAGCTGAAGCATTGAAGTTGACCGCTTCAGACATGCTCAAAAACAAATTGGTTGATGGCGTAATCAAAGAGCCCCTCGGTGGAGCTCATTTGGATATGAAGACGGCTGCAAAAGAGATCAAAAAAACGATTTTGAAAAACCTATTAGAACTCAATAAGCTAAGTGTGGAGCAAAGAATTTCTGAGAGAATTGAGAAATTTAGTGCTATGGGTGCTTACAAATAAGAGACATGAAAATTGGGCTTGTATTATCTGGCGGAGGAGCAAGGGGTATTGCTCATCTGGGTATCATACAAGCACTTCAAGAAGCGGAGGTTAATTTTGATATAATTTCTGGAGCAAGTGCTGGAGCCATAGTGGGTGCGTTTATTGCGGCAGGATATAGTCCCAAAGAGACTTGCTCTTTTATTGAGAAAACGAGTCTTTTCAATACCTTTCAACTTTCTCTCAACCGCAGAAGTCTCTTGAAGATTGAGAAAGGATCTAAAGAATTACTTAAATATTTTCCTAAAGACTCATTTGAATCGCTTCAAATTCCGCTGAGAATATCAACAACAGATATTCAAAAGGGCAAAGTCAAAGTCTATAGAAAAGGCAACCTCATTCAGCCAATTCTGGCATCTTGTAGTATTCCTGTCGTTTTTGACCCGATTAAAATAGGGAGTCGTCTTTTGGTAGACGGTGGTGTTTTGGACAATTTGCCAGTTAATTCCATTAAAAAAAATGTAGATAAAATCATAGCACTTCATTGTAACCCTATTGATCCGAAATTTCAAGTTTCTAACTGGAAAAATCTATTTGAAAGAAGCATGATGATGACAATGACCCAATTGGCTTATACAAACCGAAAAAAGTGTGATATATTTATTGAACCGCCTGGCTTGGGTAAGTACAGCGTTTTTGCTTTCAATAAGGCCAAAGAAATTTATCAATTTGGTTATGATCATGCAAAATCTGAAATTGATCAGGGTATTTTAGAGAAATTAAAATGAAGCAACTCTCAAAGTGGTTTTTCCTGTTTTGGTTTTGGGTATTTGGGTGGAAAATGAAAGGAAAAAAACCTGATTTGAAAAAGTTTGTGTTGATTATAGCGCCTCACACAAGCAATTGGGATTTTTTTATTGGATTGGCAGCAAGATCACTATCTGATCTGGAAAGTCGCTTTTTGATTAAGGATTCGGTCACTAAAATCCCAATTGTTGGTTCAATCGTTTATGCCTTGGGGGGTAGAGGAATAAACCGTTCTAAAAGTACTAATGTGGTGGACCAGGTGGTGGAACTCTTCACAAAGGAGGAAGAATTTGTTATGACTATCACTCCAGAAGGAACCAGATCCTATAATTCCAATTGGAAAACCGGTTTTTATCGAATTGCTGTGAAAGCCAATATCCCCATTCAATTGGTAGCATTTGATTTTGAACACAGGTTGGTGGAATATGCTGAGCTGCTGTATCCCTCTGGAGATATGGAGGCAGATATAGAACGAATGAAGGCATACTACCGGACAATAAAAGGTAGAAATCCAGCATTAGGGGTAAAATAAAAAAGGATTCACCAAGTGGCAAATCCTTTTGATATCTTAATGGACAACCTAGTTTTTAAGCTGTTCTTTTAGTTCTTCTTTTTGGCTTCTCTTCCTCGATAACCTCATCTTCCACATCAGCCAGAATTCTTCCGCAATGTTCGCAAACGATAACTTTCTTTTGCTCTCTGATTTCAGCTTGTTTCTGTGGAGGCACGATATTGAAACAGCCACCACAAGCACCTCTTTTCACAGATACTACAGCAAGTCCATTTCTCATGTTATTTCTTACTTTATCGTAAGATTTAAACAATCTATCCTCGACGTTTTTAGCGGCCTTGTCTCTGTCTTTTAATAACTTTTTCTCATCTTCTTCTGATTCTTGAGTGATAACCTCAAGTTCAGATTTCTTTGATTCCAAATCCTTACTTCTTTCAGAAAGTGTAGTTTTAGTAACTTCAATTTCTGCGTTTTTATTTTCGATTTTGTCGTAAGTCTCCTTAATTCTTTTTTCAAGAATTTGAATTTCAAGATGCTGAAGTTCCATCTCTTTGGTGATTGCATCGTACTCTCTATTGTTACGAACATTCATTTGCTGTTCCTCATACTTCTTTATGAGTTTTTCAGCATCCTTGATGGCAAGTTTGTTATTATTTATTGCCTCTTCCATATCAGCAAGCTCTTTATTCTGCTTGTCGATTCTTGTTTGATACCCGGTATTTTCATCCTCCAGATCCATCACCTCTTCAGGAAGCGCTCCTCTTACTTTAATAAGTTCGTCGAGTTGGGAATCTATGGATTGTAATTTTACGAGGTTTTCGAGCTTTTTCGCTACGGTGTTTTCCATGCAGTATTACAAATATTTTATTGGGTTAGTCTTTACCCCTGATAAAAGAAGTGCAATATTAGTTAATTTTTTACTTAAAATATCATAAAGTAAATCCTTTGTGAACTGTTCACTTTCATAATGGCCGATATCGGCAATTATGATCTCATTATCGGCTTCAAAAAAATCGTGATATTTGAAATCACCCGAAATAAACACATCTGCTTTTGCCGCTTTGGCATGAGATAAAAGGAAACTGCCTGCGCCACCGCATACTGCAACAGTCCTAATTTCTTTGAGATGTATTTGAGTATGGCGGATGACATCCGTTTGCATTTTGTCTTTAAGGAATGTTAAAAATGCTTCAGTTTCCATCGGTTTTTTCAATTCGCCAATCATACCGGAACCAACTTGCTGATTTTTGTTTTGAAGACTTGTTAGATAATATGCGATCTCTTCATAGGGATGGCTTTTTTTCAAAGCACTAATTATCTTATCCGTTTTAAAACTTGGAAAAATAACTTCAACACGTTTTTCATTGACGGTTTCATTTTCTCCTTTGGCACCCAGATGTGGATTGGATTCGGGACCGGGACGAAAGGTACCAGCACCGTCCACTTGAAAACTGCAATGATCATATTCCCCAATTTCTCCAGCTCCAGAATCATATAAACATTGTACCACATCCTGACTGTTTTCCTGAGGAATGAAAGTGACAAGTTTGGTCAATATTTCAGATTTTGGACTAAGTATTCTGGTGTTGACCAATCCTAATTTTTCTGCGATTTTGGCATTTACGCCATTGATTACATTGTCCAGGTTGGTGTGTATGGCATAAATAGCTATATCATTTTTGATTGCTTTGATAATGCATCTCTCTACCCAATGTTTGCCAGTGATGCTTTTTATTCCTTTGAATATGATGGGGTGATGAGCGACGATTAAGTTCGTTTTATTCCTTATAGCTTCATCAATGACCTCTTCTGTCACATCAAGAGTAATCAATACACCCGTCACAATGGTATTAGGATTGCCAACCAAAAGACCACTGTTATCATAGCTTTCTTGATATGCAGGTGGTGCTAAGGCTTCTAAGATTTTTGTGATTTTATTTATTTCCATTTTAAATATACTTCTGATCGACGAAGCTAGAAATTTTTAACCTTTTTAGCTTTGCTTTTAAGAAAGGATGAAATTTTTGTTAGCCTAAGCGTTTAAACAATATTAATAATACTTCAAAGCATTAACCACTGTTGATAAGAAGCAGTTAATTTAGCCGCGTTGAAAAAAATCATAATCATATTTTTAGTTCTAGCCAGTTTTTCTGGCTATTCGCAGATCGTAGATGATACGAGTAGATTGGTATATTCTGCTAATACGACTCAATTCTTTTATGAATATGATGTCAAGAATAATTTTTTGAAAGAACGACATCCGGATACCACGCTCTACAATCTAGAGAGTTTCACATTTGCCGATCGAAGTGAACACTATTTTCAGGATTTGGGCAATAACGGTACGGCACTTTTTCCAATATTCTATCCACTCCGGCAGCAAATTGGCAAGACCCCAGGCTATACCGTGTATGACCCTTACATGTTTGAATCTGGTGACATAAAGTACTATGACACCAAATCACCCTATATGAATGTTGAAGTAGTGTTTGGAGGAAATTTTCGATCTATTGTTGACTTTACGTATGCCAGGAGTGCCAATGAAAACTGGGGATTTGGTTTTGATATTCATAAAATCACATCAGCCAAACAGATTGGGTTTACTTCAATAGACGATCGCAATGCTCAAGGCACTGTGTTCAGCCTTTATACAACTTACAAACATCCTGAAAAACCATACCATGCCTTGGTCAATGTCGTAAGGATGAATCACAATGTCTCTGAACTTGGTGGAATTAGTGTTTCAGAAAATGCTACAAAGGCGGAACTGTTTCTCTATCAGGATTCGAATGTGAAATTGAGTGACGCTAAGGCCAATGATAGCCGGATGAATTATCACTTATATCACGAATATGCATGGCAGAAGCAGCTTCAGTTCTATCATCAATTTGATTTCAAACAGCAGGAGAATGCTTACACGGATGCAATTTCAACCGGTGATTTGGAGGAGTATGGCCCGGCGTTAATTGATTCAGAAAACACCTTACAAAGTACTGAATTTAGAGAACTTAATAATGAAATTGGGATCAAAGGAGAGTTGGCCAGCTTGTTTTACAGGGCATATGTTAAGCGCAGAACCTTCGATTTTAGTTATAAATATTGGGATCCAACAGATAAGTCAGGTGAGAATTATATTGGCGGTTACAGCCGATTTACTTGGAGAGATAGATTCAATATTGAGGCCAACTTCGAATATCTCCAAACTGGTGAATATAAATTGATTGGTAGATTAAATTCAGAATTGATATTTGGCTCTTATTCTTCAGTAAGAGCCAAAGCACCTATCTTTTATGAACGGTATTTTGGTAATCACAAAGAATGGAGTGAAGGTCTGGATGCAACCTTTAGCAATGAGATTACTGGGGGTGTTAGTATTAAAACAAAGTATTTTAACCTCAGACCAACTGCTCGAATTTCAACAATGAATAAATTTATTTATTTGGATCAGGAACAATTACCTCAGCAGTCGAGTGCTGTTGGAATTCTCACAGCAATAGGGGGTGATTTTGATTTTAAATTTAGAACCAATCGTGAGTACAACGAGGCTATTCATTTTGAAAATGAAGTTTACCTCACCTCAGTATCTGGTGGAGCATCGTCAAATTTGCGTGTGCCCCCCGTATTCTACAATGGCAGACTTTTTTGGCGTGGGGCTTGGTTTAAAAAAACAATGCAGGTAGAATTTGGTCTCGATGTACATGCCAAATCAGGCTATTATGCCATGGATTATTCACCCAATTTGCAGCACTATTTTTTGCAGGATGATTTTAAAATTGAGAGTTACTATACGGCCGCTTTCTTTTGCAACATGCAAGTAAATAATGTGCGTGTATTCGTAAAATTCATACACGTAAATCAGCAAAACGATGATGGTTATTTCATCACTCCATATTATCCTGGAGAACAAGGTATGTTTGATATGGGCGTCAGTTGGATGTTTTATGACTAATGGATACTCATAAAACCACTCTTGGGCTGAATTTACCGACAGATCCACGTTGGGTAAATGTCGCAGAAAAGCGCATTGAAGATATCCTGATAGATCATGCGTACTGCGAACAGAAAGCTGCTTCCTCATGCATTTCTTTGATCATCATGTTTCCTGAAAAGCAAAAAATGGTTGATGTTTTGGCCCCTGTTGTGGCAGAGGAATGGGCTCACTTCGAACGAGTAATTGAGCAACTTAAAAAGCGAGGTTTCGGATTGGGAAAGGCTCGAAAGGATGAATATGTAATCCAGTTGAATAACAGTGTTAGAAAGGGTGGAACGCGTGATCAGCAATTGGTTGAAAGACTCCTTTTGAATGCTCTGATTGAAGCTAGAAGCTGTGAGCGTTTCAAAATACTATGGAAGAATATCGAAGATCCTGAACTTTCCAAGTTCTATTACGAACTAATGG
>JBLICU010000133.1:0-7694 GCA_047632435.1 Cyclobacteriaceae bacterium | reverse complement strand
GACAGGAAGTTTCAGGCCATACTACCACTGAGAGGAAAAATCCTCAACGTTGAGAAGGCACACGAACATAGAATATATGATAATGATGAAATAAAAAATATCATTACAGCACTTGGTGTGAAATTCGGAACACCGGAAGATGACAAAGCCCTCAATATGGAGAAGCTGCGTTATCACAAAGTAATCATCATGACGGATGCTGATATTGATGGAAGTCACATTCGTACTTTGATCCTAACTTTCTTTTTCCGATACATGCGAGCGCTGATTGAACATGGGTATCTGTACATCGCATTGCCTCCACTTTATTTGATCAAAAAAGGAAAACAAGAACGTTATTCTTGGTCTGAAGGTGATAGGGAAAGAATTATCAAAGAAATCGCAGGTGAAGGCAAGGAAGATTCAGTAAACATTCAACGTTACAAAGGTTTGGGTGAAATGAATCCAGATCAGCTTTGGACCACTACTATGGATCCAACATCAAGAACTTTAAAACAAGTGACTATAGAATCCGCTGCAGAAGCTGATCACCTATTTTCTATGTTGATGGGGGACGAAGTAGCACCACGTAGAGAGTTCATTGAGAAAAATGCGAAATACGCAAAAGTCGACGTTTAAGGCTTATCAGATGTGCGCATATTTCCGCTTAAATTGATGTTACGCCATCAGTAAATTATGAGAAAAATAAAAGCATAATCTTATTAAATTCAACCATATAAAAGCCTTTTCCTAATCGTTAAGGCTTTTGTATTTTACATCAATTCATTTTTATCATGAAATGTCCATTTAGCGATCTGTACCAACCGTGCCAACGTGGAACGGATGAATATATATTTCTAATCAGATTTGTGAAGGATGTTTGGACTAATCAGGCCATTCAAAGTGGCCTTAATAAAACAATTGCATATACATGAAATTTCTATTCCTTTTAATATTTTCGATAGTCTCCTCGCAACTCGCTTTCACTCAAGTATATTGGCAACAAAAGGTTGATTATAAAATGAAGATCGATTTTGACGCTAAAAACCATCAATTTAAAGGTTCTCAATTGTTGTTATACACCAACAACTCCCCCGATACCTTAATGAAGGTTTATTATCATTTATATTATAATGCCTTTCAGCCAAACAGCATGATGGAGTGGCATAGAAAGCAGAATCCCAGACCCGATCCAAGGTTTCCTCTTATGGACTCAATTGCCAATTTAAAACCTGATGAAATTGGGTATCAAAAGATCAATTCACTTAAACAAAATGGTCAGGAACTGGAATATGAAGTTTCAGCGACCATCCTTGAAGTCAAATTAGCAGAACCAATCCTACCTGGCGCTGTAGTTCAGTTTGATATGAAATTTGAAGCACAAGTGCCGCTACAAATACGAAGAACTGGGAGAAATAGCTACGATGGCGTTGATTACTCAATGGCTCAATGGTTCCCAAAAATAGCTGAATATGATCCATATGGATGGCACTCAGACCCCTATATCGATCAGGAATTTTACGGTCCCTGGGGTAATTATGAAGTAAATATCACCATAGATAAAGATTTTGTACTGGCCGGAACGGGCATTGTTCAAAATCCAAACGAAGTAGGATATGGCTATGAAGACGAAGGTGTGAATGTCAAACGAAAAGGCAAAAACCTCACCTGGGAATTCAGAGCGGAAAATGTGCATGATTTTGTTTGGGCTGCAGACACAGAATATGAACAAACAATAACCCAAGTTCCCAATGGCCCCTTATTAAGATTTTTCTATATAAAAGGTGAGGACACCAAGCTTTGGAAAACAGAATTACCTGGTTATACTGTAAAGTGTTTTGAATATGCTGAAAAGACCTTTGGGAAATTCGGATGGCCACAATATTCGATAATCCAGGGTGGCGATGGTGGTATGGAATATATGATGGCTACTCTCATTATTAACAAAAAACGCAGTTCTGGGATACGCTCACTAAAATCTCTTGTTAGCACCATGACCCATGAAGTGATGCACAGTTGGTATCAGGGAATGATGGCTACCAATGAGCTCTATTATCCATGGATGGATGAGGGTTTTGCGTCTTATGCTGATGAATATGTGATGAATGAAATCATGGGATACATGGACGAAAATCCAACTAGAAGCACGGTCGAGCGCTACATCCGATGGGCAAATTCAGGCAAAGAGGAAACAGCTATTCTTCACGCCGATTATCACTCAGATTATTGGACATATAGCAATGCATCCTACAGCAAGGGTTGCCTAGCTCTTGTCCAACTCAATTACATTGTTGGTCAGGAAACGCTTCACCAGGCGCTTAGACAATATAGAAACGAATGGGGGTTCAAACATCCACATCCAATAGACTTCATAAAAGTTGTGGAAAAGGAATCCAATCTTAAATTGAGGTGGTTTTTTGATCATTGGATAAATACTACGAATACAATCGATTATGGCATCCAAAGTGTTGAAAACAAGGATGGAAAAACACAAATCACTTTGGAGAAAATCGGTAAAGTTCCAATGCCTTTAGAGTTGACGATTACGAAAGAAGACAACAGCCAATTTCAGGTATATATTCCCATCGGAATGATACGTGGAGAGAAAAAAACTGAGACCAATCTGGATCGAATGGTTCTTTCAGATTGGTATTGGACCCACCCTACTTACACTTTTGAATTAGACATACCATTTGAAGAATTGAAAAGAATCTTCGTAGATGAATCTGAAAGAATGGCCGATGTAGACAAATCTAATAATGCTTACATTCGATAAACGTTATAACGTCTAACTACTTGCACCTTCAGCATCTACTCATCCAGTTTTTCAAAGTAACGAATATTAGATGTGAATGAGCATGAATTCACCACACAATTCGCCTCTGAAATTGTCGACTCCTGCCTTGGCAAACTGGATTAATACACTGACTAAAATTAAGAATATAAGGAATCTCACTATGCAGTTTCTTTTGGGACACAACCTCGTTGCAAAGGTTCAAATTATTTAGGTTTGCATAAAAATTAAGATCCTTATGGCCAGAATACTTACTGGAATTCAGAGTTCAGGAAAACCACATTTAGGAAATCTGCTTGGTGCCATTTTGCCAGCTATTGCACTTTCAAAAGATGAAAAAAACGAATCTTTTTTCTTTATTGCTGACCTGCATTCACTCACGACCATCAAAGATGCTGAGATTCGTAAAAATAACACCTTAAGTGTAGCAGCAGCTTGGATTGCCTGTGGTTTTGATACGGACAAAAATCTATTCTACAGACAGTCAAAAGTGCCACAAGTTTGCGAACTGGCCTGGTACCTGAACTGCTTCACTCCTTTTCCCATGCTTGCCAATGCACATTCTTTTAAAGACAAGTCGGATAAATTAAGTGATGTGAATGCCGGCTTATTCACCTATCCTGTCCTCATGACAGCCGATATTATATTGTATGACGCCAATATTGTTCCAGTAGGGAAAGATCAAAAACAGCACCTGGAAATGGCTCGTGATATTGCCAGTACATTCAACACAAAATACGGAGAGACATTTGTTATTCCAGAAGCTAGAATAGATGAAAACATGATGACCATTCCAGGAACAGATGGTTTGAAAATGAGCAAGTCATACGGCAATACAATTGATATTTTTCAGGATGAAAAACCTCTAAAAAAGAATATTCAAGCCATCATCACCGATAGCGCGCCGCTAGAAGAGCCGAAAAACCCTGATACTTGCAACGTTTTTTTCCTCTATCAACTTTTAGGTAATGAAAACCAAATTGCCGATTTACGAGCAAAGTACCTTGCAGGCAACTTCGGATACGGTCATGCCAAACAAGCACTTTTTGAGTTAATTTTAGATGTTTTCAAAGAGCCAAGGGAAATATACAAGTACCTCATGGAAAACCCATCAGAATTGGAAAAACGGCTCCAAGATGGAGAAATAAAGGCGGCCAAAATAGCTAACAAAACGATGGCTCGCATAAAAGAAAAACTTGGTTTTTAAGTTTAAAATTTAAAAAAAGCTCATCTTTAAAATTGATTAACAACACCATACTTAATACCCATTGATAATGAACCTCGACACAAAAGCAGAAAAATGGTTGATTAGCCAAAAAGTAGATAATGACACCAAAGATGTTATTAAAAAAATGTTGGCTGATGCTGATAAGACTGAGCTCACTGAATGTTTCTACAAAGATCTAGAATTTGGTACCGGAGGATTGCGTGGCATTATGGGCGTTGGTTCCAACCGTATCAATAGATATACCATTGGCATGGCTACTCAGGGTCTTGCCAATTATCTAAATCAGGTTTTCAAAGGTGAGGAAATCAGTGCAGCAATCGCATATGACAGCAGGAATAATAGCAGGTTCTTCGCCGAAACCACAGCCGCCGTTTTCTCGGCAAACGGAATAAAAGTTTACCTTTTTGAAAGCCTGCGACCCACTCCAGAACTCTCATTTGCAATAAGAGAATTGGGATGCAAAAGTGGAGTTGTACTTACAGCATCCCACAACCCGAAAGAATACAACGGGTACAAAGCCTATTGGGAAGATGGAGCACAAATGGTTGCACCACACGATACCAATGTCATCAAAGAAGTTGAGAAGATCACTTCCATTGACGATGTGAAATTTGAAGCCAACGATGATCTAATTGTTTCCATAGGAAAGGAGATCGACGAAAAATATCTGGACACTTTAGTTGCCTTGTCACTTTCCCCGGAAATAATTAAGGAGTATCATGATATTCCAATCGTATATAGTTCCATACATGGTACAGGAATCACATTGGTGCCAACTATCCTTGAGAGATTTGGATTCACTAATGTAACTGTAGTAGAAGATCAGGCCAATCCAGATGGTAATTTCCCAACTGTAGTCTATCCAAATCCAGAAGAGGCTGAAGCCCTAAGTTTGGCTTTGAAAAAGGCAAAAGAAATTGATGCAGAACTCGTGATGGCAACTGACCCAGATGCTGATAGAGTAGGAATTGCAGCAAAAAATGCAAAAGGAGAGTTCCAATTATTAAATGGTAATCAGACTGGTTCACTTTTACTATATTATCTGGCCAGAAAATGGAAAGAAAATGGTAAAATCGACGGCAATCAATACATGGTGAAAACCATCGTCACCACTGATCTCATAGCCAAAATAACCAGCCATTACGGTATCAAACTATATGATACATTGACAGGATTTAAATACATAGCGGAAGTTATCAGAGATCTTGAAGGCAAGGAAAAATTTATTGGAGGTGGCGAAGAAAGCTATGGATATCTGATCGGAGATGCGGTACGAGACAAAGATGCGGTAGCTTCTTGTGCCATGATTGCTGAAATGGCAGCATGGGTTAAATCTCAAGGAATGACCATTTTCGAATTACTTCAAAAAATACATACTGAATTCGGATTGTTTCATGAGTCCCTCTCATCGATTACTAAAAAAGGAAAGAGTGGTGCAGAGGAAATTAATCAAATGATGATTAACTTTAGGCAGAATCCGCCATCCAACCTGGCAGGCTCGATAGTCACCCAGCTAATAGACTATAAAAAAGGTATAACTAAAAACCTCTTGACAGGAAGGGAACAAAGTATAGATTTTCCATCATCCGATGTGTTACAATTTATAACTGAGGATGAATCCAAAATTTCAATTCGTCCTTCCGGAACAGAGCCTAAAATAAAGTTTTACTTTTCAGTAAAAGGAGCACTAGCTCATGATGAAAATTACCAGGCCGCTATAGACAAAATGAATTTGAAGACCAGAAAAATAATTGAAGACCTTGGTCTTTAGATAATTACTTTCATTTGGTTAAATGAAAGTAATGAATTATTTTTCCGGGATTTTTAAATTAAATCTTAATAAATTCATATTTTTGAAGACTGACCTAATCCAACTGCCTTGACTCTAGCAATTAATTTCGCTTTAATAGCAATCGGTTTTGTTCTCCTCATCAAAGGAGCCGACTTTCTAGTAAATGGTGCATCATCTCTTGCCAAAAGATTCAATGTTTCGGACATTGCCATTGGACTTACCATTGTTGCCATGGGAACATCCGCCCCAGAGCTGGTTGTGAATATTATTTCAGGTGGCGTTTCACATGATGTCGTATTCGGAAATATCATTGGATCAAATGTTTTTAACATTTTCTTGATTCTAGGTGTCGCAGCAGTTATATATCCACTGACAGTTCATAAAAATGCATTGTGGAAGGAAATTCCATATTCCCTTTTAGCTACTATTATCTTTTTCATTCTGGTCAATGATCAAATATTTTTCGAGGCGGATCACAATTCACTGAGCATGACTGATTCTGTCATACTTCTGGTCATGTTTATTATGTTCCTCGTTTACATTTTCATGAATCTTACCAGACATCCTGACGAGGCTGAATCCATGGAAGATATCGTCATTTTCGGTAGTCTTAAAACTACTGTCATGATCGTATTTGGAATCGCAGGTTTGGTCTTTGGAGGTAAACTGATTGTGGACAGTGCCGTTGAGCTTGCAGAACTTT
Organism: Cyclobacteriaceae bacterium; assembly: GCA_047632435.1. Classification (GTDB taxonomy): domain Bacteria; phylum Bacteroidota; class Bacteroidia; order Cytophagales; family Cyclobacteriaceae; genus JAMZMI01. The sequence continues at coordinate 1,198 of JBLICU010000133.1, read as the reverse complement.
TTGGTGTGAGCCAGAAATTAATTGGACTAACGATTCTTGCTGCCGGCACCTCACTTCCCGAACTTGCAACTTCAGCCGTAGCTGCTTATCAAAAAAAATCAGACTTGGCCATTGGCAATATTGTGGGTTCTAATATATTCAACTTACTATTAGTATTGGGCGTTACTGGCCTGATTCACAGTCCACTTCAATTTAATACAGTAATGAATGTGGATATGTTTGTGGTAATGTTTGGCACATTCCTTCTTTTTGTCTTTATGTTCTCATTTAAAAAACAAGTGGTAGATCGAGCAGAAGGCCTCATATATCTATTAGGTTTCTGCGTTTACATGTTATTTTTATTTGACAGGGAATTGGGTTACGGCATTTTTTATTAAACTTCGTGGTTGTAAAACCATTTAAGATTAATGCCAATTATGTTGCCCAATCAAGATCCAACTCAAACTTCATCCTGGGAAAAATTAGCCGCACATTTCACTAATCAGGAAGCTGTGCAAATGAAGGATCAATTCAAAAATGATCCCGGACGTTTCCATAAATTCACTTTAAAGTTCGAGGATATCCTTGTTGACTATTCTAAAAATAGAATAGATCAAAAAACGATAAATCTTCTTTTAGAATTGGCTGCTGAATGTGGCGTTTCTGAAGCGAAAAAGAACATGTTTGGAGGTGAGGCAATTAACCTCACAGAAAACAGAGCTGTACTTCATATCGCTCTGAGAAATACTTCTGGCAACCCAATATATGTTGATGGCAAGGATATCATGCCTGATGTCAATGAAGTATTGGCTCAGATGAAAGGTTTCACTACGAAACTTCACAACGGAAGTTTGAAAGGATATACTGGCAAAGTCATTAAAAATATTGTCAATATTGGCATAGGTGGATCAGATCTAGGGCCATTTATGGTAACTGAATGTTTAAAGCCATTTGCAGTAGAGGGCATTAAATCCTATTTCGTGTCAAATGTAGATGGGAGTCATTTGTATTCCACCTTAAAAGAAATAGATCCTGAAACTACTCTTTTCATCATTGCATCCAAAACCTTCACCACTCAGGAAACCATGACAAATGCTGAATCAGCCAAAAATTGGTTCCTCAGTCATGCAAAAGATAAAGCGTATGTGAAAAATCATTTCATAGCTATATCGACCAATAAAGAATCAGTGGTAGCATTTGGTATAGATCCTGAAAACAT
>JBLICU010000132.1:0-7732 GCA_047632435.1 Cyclobacteriaceae bacterium | reverse complement strand
AAACTGTAATTCTCAGTCTATCAGGTGAAAAAACTACGATCCTGAAGAACCCTGAAGGCACCACTACCTTTCAACAATGCCGAAACGAATTATATGCTTTCACCAACACTGATGTATTCATTCTGAAAAAAGGTGAGTGGAAATGGAAAGGAGACAATACCCTCGTGGATGTATCTTCCCGCTATGATGGCAAATTGGTTGATACCCCAGATAGAATCCTTGCGGTCACGAGAGAAGGTTTTTACGATTTTGAAAAAGAACAAAAAGTCGACGCGGATGATAACGTTGAAAAATTCCTTAAGAAATCACGAATTACCAGCGTGGATTTAATTGCAGACCAATACCTGGCCATAGGGACATTTGCAGGATTACTAATTACAGATCTTAATGGAAAACCATTACAACTCCTTAATAAAGAAAGGGGATTAGCTGATGATTTCGTATTTCGCACATTCCTTGACCAGTCAGGATTACTTTGGGTAGCTACTTACAATGGAATTAGCAAGATTGATATTTTCTCTCCCATCACAATTTATGATTCAAGACAAGGCATAAAAGGTGTATTAAAAGACATACAGTTGATCGACGATCAGGTTTATTTATGCACCATGTCTGGGGTTTTTCGAGGAAAATGGAAAGAAATAAACGACCCTTTCGCAAAAGCATCATTTGAAAAAATAAGTTCGGTGACCGCCCATGGCATGATCACAAGTGAGGAAGCCTCATTTATATATACTGAACGCGAACACAACCAAATTATAGAAAATGGTCAGGTACGGGATATCCCTGACACACGTCAGCATATCTATTGGTCAGGGCTAAAATTCAAGAATAGTGATGATGTGTTGCTGGGTTCATACGAAGGTGACATGATTCATCTAACCAGAGCGTCAGGACAATGGAAAATCAAAAAAAAGTTTGATCCCATTTTTTTGGCAACTGAATGCATGGCTGAAGGATCGGGAAACAATATTTGGGTAAGCAGTATTAATGAAGGAATATTTAGGATAAAATTTGATAAAATCAAATCTGAAATCATTGACCAGAAGAAATACGGGGAAATAAATGGTCTGCCCTCCGATCTCAACAACATTGTTTTTGATGGATACAAAGAGCCTCTTTTTGCTACCAATAAAGGCATTTACGTTCATGATCCAACTAACGACCGATTTATTAAAGCGCCAAGCATTAGCGAATGGGTAAAAAACCCACCTGTATTCCTGATCGCACAAAGAGACAAGGATTATGTACATTATTACACCGATGAGTATAGATCCATTAAAACAACCGAAGGAGCGTTTGAGCTGATTGAATATCCACAAATTGATTTCATCAACTTCCCCCCGGAGCGAATCACCATACTGGATGATAAAAATGTGCTTCTTTCGTCTGCTGAGGCCGTTTTGCATATCGACCCAAATCAATATCAACCCAAAAATGAATTCAAGACAAACATTACCTCCATAGCAAATCTGGCCACCGACTCGATCATATTTGGGGGCTTTGGGGCTGTCCCCGCCAATATCTTTCTTGATAGCGAAAACGAATCCATCCGAATCAGTTTCGCAGCAACCAGTTTTCTGAATTCCTCGAAAAACAGATACAAATGGAGGCTTAAAGGATTTGAAGATGACTGGTCATCCTGGTCCAATGAAACCTGGAAGGACTACACGAAATTGCCACATGGAAACTTCACCTTTCAGGTCATTGGGAAAAATGCCTTTGGCATGGAAAGCGAGCCCGTTTCAACCAGATTCACAATTGCAACTCCATGGTACTACTCAACCATTGTATACGCAATTTATTTCTGTGGTTTAGGATTAGTTCTTTGGATAGTGATCGTACTTTATACCCGCAAACTTAGGGCGGATAGAACCCGACTGGAACTCATTGTGGAAGACAGGACCAAAGAAATTAGCGAGCAACGAAATAAGCTCCTTCAAATGGATGACCTGAAGAAAAGGTTCTTTGTGAATATTTCTCATGAACTCCGAACTCCCCTCACGCTAAGTATGGGAACGGTGGATCAGGCGCTCAAAGGCAACTATGGAACATTAAATGATGAGCTTTATGCGAATTTGCAGGTGTCCAAACGCAACAGTGAGCGCTTGCTCAAAATGGTCACAAGCATACTTGATATCTCCAAGCTGGAGGGTGGCAAAATTCAGCTTTATGCAGCACCGGTAGATTCTGCAAAAATAGTACGAAAGGTGCTTGCCTTTTTCTCATCGCGGCTCAGCGACAAACACATTACTCTAGAAGAAACATTGATCGATGACACAGAGCTATTTCTGGATGAAGATAAGTTCGAAACCATCTTAATCAACCTCATTTCTAACGCCTTCAAATTCACACCGGATGGAGGGCTCATCTCCTTTTCCATGAAGGACATGCCTGATCAGGTGATTTTCACAATAAGCGATTCTGGTGAGGGTATTCCAGAAGAAGACATTAAGCTGGTATTTGACCGATTCTATCAAAGTCCAACGATCAAAAGTGGAGAAGGCATGGGTGTTGGACTGGCACTTACTAGAGAACTTGTGGAATTGCATCATGGCACGGTTGAAGCTAAAAATGATCATGGAGCTGTTTTTATTCTCTGTTTCCCAAAAGGTAAAAATCATTTATCGCCCAATCAGATTATAGAACCAGACGAATCTTCTATCTCTACCAATCTCGCTGATAAGTACCCACTTTATGACGATCGTGATATTACCATCATTCCTCAAAAAGAGACGGACACACAGTTAGAACATATCTTATTGGTTGAGGATAACACTGAGATGCGGCAATTCATTTCCAGTATTCTCAGTCCATACTATCAGGTATCATGGGCAGATGACGGATCCAAAGGACTGACGTTTCTAAAAGAAACCAAGCCTGACTTAATCATCACAGATTATCTGATGCCAAACATGAATGGGTACGAGATGGCGGTAGAAATAAAGAAACAGGAAGAGATGTCGTTTATCCCGATCGTATTTCTCACAGCCAGAACAAGAGAACAGGATAAAATCAACGTATTGAATCTGGGAGTGGATGATTATCTATTCAAACCTTTTAGCGCGGATGAGTTGCTGGTTCGGATCAAGAATCTACTCTTTAATAAGAAACACAGAGTAGAATACATTGAAGAACAGGAAATCGATTCGTCAGATATAGAATGGAAGGAATTTGGCTCCAAAATTAAAGCTGACATGGATCAATATATCATGGATCACATTAAGGACGAAATAACCGGAGACCAGCTGGCCACACAAACAGGCCACAGCGAAAGAAGTCTTTATCGCAAAGTCAAAGCCAATACAGGCCTTTCATTGATGCAATATGTGAGAGAGTTTCGTTTGCGCCAGGCCAGAAATTTATTGGAAAACAAAGAATTTCATACGGTATCTGAAGTGTCCTACGCGGTGGGATTCAATTATCTGAGCCACTTCACCAAGAACTACAAAGAGCGTTTCGGCAAACAGCCTTCGGAGTATTTGGATTAATTTTCCATAAATTGAGTGCATGAAAGTTGCCCAAGGAACACCCATATTCACATTACTGGTTTTACTCACAAGTTTTTGTTCTTCACCAAAAAAAGAAACAGCTGAAGTGTGGCAGGTTCTCTTTGATGGAAGCAATCTGGATGCATGGGAAAATTATCTCGGACCTCCTCAAAACCCAGAAAATGCCGGAATGGATCTACATGAAATACCACCTGTAGGTTTGAATAATGACTCGCTAGCTGTCTTCAGCATAGTTAATCTTGATGGCGAAAATTTGCTTAGAATATCTGGCGAATTATGGGGTGGTTTGTTTACAAAGCAAGAATTTGAAAATTTTCATCTCCAACTTCAGTTCAAATGGGGAGATAAGAAATGGTATCCCCGCACTGAACGACCAAGAGATAGCGGACTATTGTATCATGCGGTTGGCAATCACGGAGATGGAGATTTGTTTTGGATGAGGTCACAGGAATTCCAGATTCAGGAAGGAGATTGCGGAGATTACTGGGGTGTGGCAGGTGCTATGTTTGACATTCGTGCCACCATGAACCCAGACAGCATCTATCAATATGACCCAACCGGAGAGCTACTAACTTTCAGCCCCACGAGTGAATACGGCAGACATTGCAAAAAGCATCCCGATAATGAAAATCCAACTGGCCAATGGAACACAGTCGATCTCTATTGCCTTGGCAGCACAGCCATTCATATCACGAATGGTCAAGTGAATATGATTCTTGAAAACTCACGACAATTACAAGACAATGTGAAGTCACCGTTGACTAAGGGGAAAATAGAAATCCAATCAGAGGCTGCAGTGGTCTATTTTAAGGATATTAAAATTCAGCCAATCACCAAACTTCCCGTCTTTGATTGATTACTGCGGCATCCAGATGAACCACTTTTTTCAAAAGGTAAGTGATTAAATTTCTGTTTAATTTACCTGTTAGATTAATCAGATATTAATGATCAGGAAACTATCTCCATTACTTATAATCATCCTCTTTCCCATTCATTTAATTGCCCAAATAGACCATTGGGAATCCATCATTCTTGAAGATGACGAATGGAAATATAGAGTTCCAACTACCCAACCTGATCAGACCTGGATCAATTTATCCTTTGATGATGGCACATGGGACACTGGGAATTCAGGCTTTGGGTATGGTGATAATGATGATAACACCCTACTTCCAGAAGGGACAATTGCGATTTACATCAGAAAAACTTTTGAGATTATTGATCTATCTGCCATCGTTGAAGCAACAATGCATCTCGATTATGACGACAGCTTTGTTGCCTATCTCAATGGTGTTGAAATAACTCGCGATCTGGTTTCAGGCAATCCACCGCCATTTGATCAGCTCGCAGACGGATTGCATGAAGGCAGTCTATATCAAGGCCAGATTCCCCCAGCCTTTAATGTTGAACTTTCACTATTGAATCAGGGGAATAATGTGCTGGCCATAGAGGTGCACAATCAAGGTGCAAATTCTTCAGACCTCACAGCAATTCCATTTCTCTCGGTAGGTATCAACAATGCTACAGTGAACTATAGGGAAGTTCCCTCGTGGCTATACAAACCTGATATAACCTTCACCGAGTCGAAGCTCCCAATTGTTGTTATCAATTCTGACCGCCAGGAAATCTTCAATGATCCTAAGACAATAGCTACCATTGGCATCATTTACAATGGTGAAAGTCAAACCAACTCTCTGTCAGATCCATTTAATGAATTTGAAGGCATTTGCGGAATAGAGATCCGTGGAGAGTCCTCACAGTCGTTTGACAAAAAATCCTATGGATTCGAAATGTGGGATGAAGCTGGCAATGACATAGACACGGGATTTTTGGATTTTCCGGCTGAAGAAGATTTTATCCTATACGGCCCCTACTCTGATAAATCCCTCATCAACAATCGGCTCGCCATGAAGCTCGCCAATGAGCTAGGACACTATGCCAGTAGAACAAGATTTGTAGAATTAATGCTCAATGATGACTATGTGGGCATCTATATATTGATGGAAAAAATCAAACGTGGTAAAAACCGCATAGATGTAGCCAAACTGGAAGAAACTGAGATCAGTGGCGATGATCTGACCGGAGGATATATTTTCAGAGTTGACAAAGGTTCTTATGATGGCTGGCCATCGAAATACCCTGCGCTCAATGATCAGGGCGGAGTTTTTTACCAATATTACTACCCAAACCAAGATGAGATCAGACCTGAGCAAAAAAGCTACATCAGCTCGTTTGTAGGTGACTTTGAAGATGCGGTGATGTCTCCAACTTATAAAAACAACCAGGGCAAACATTATACAGACTATATCAATCTGCGATCATTTGTTGATAATTTCATCATGAACGAAATCGCCAAAAATGTAGATGCCTATCGTCTGAGCACCTATTTCTATAAAGACAAAGACAGCAAAGGCGGAAAGATTAATTGCGGTTATTGGGATTTTAATCTGGCCTACGGCAATGCAGATTATTGCGGCGGTGTACAAACCGATGGATGGCAATATTATCAATGTGATCATGGTGGCTATCCTCTCTTTTGGGATCGAATGTTACAGGACACCTTATTTACCAATGCGCTGAAATGCCGCTGGGAATCGCTCAGAGAAACCAAACTCCACACTGACACCATCTTTCAATACATAGATGAATTTGTAGATGAGCTGGATGGTGCACAGCAAAGGAACTTTGACAGATGGCAAGTCATGGGGGTTTATTTATGGCCCAATGCTTGGTTTTATGCGCAAGCTACAAGTCATGAAGCGGTAATCGTCCAGCAAAAAAACTGGCTGAGCGAACGACTCACATGGATCGATCAAAACCTACCTGGTCAGGCGCAGTATTGCGAAATCTATGATAATTTCGAAGAAGAAATTATCATAGACCCAAAGGACACAATCACCGATCCTACGGACACAACCAAAACATTGTACTATCAGGGATCAATACCCGATCTGAATATATTCCCAAATCCTGCTCATGATTACCTGCAGATAGTAAGTAAGTCAGAGTTAGAGCAACTGAACATCACCAATCTATCAGGTATGATAATGCTCAAAACCCAACCTGCATCCACTACCTATGACGCAGATCTATCCAGTTTTGAAAACGGAGTATATTTCATCCAGGTGAAGACCAACTCACAATCCTATACCCAACGATTCATCGTGATGAAGTGATGATCTGTAATCCTATTGCATTTAAAAGATGAATCCGTTATTTTGGAGGGAGGAATTGGGAATTAAATGAGGTTTGAAATAGTGTTATTAATAAAGCTACTTGAAAACGGTTATCCGTTTAATAACACAGGTATTTCAACCATTTTCAATTATATCTCATTATCAAAAACCAAAAGGGGTTTTGTTTTTCGAACTGGAGTAGGTTTTCCAGATAGCACCTCTCTATCACTTGGTTTGGCATTTTAGTGAATTTATGATATCAAAAGCGTATCATAAATCGCACAATTATACGGAGTGAGTCGTATTTAATAGTATCGATCAGAAGTTCAAGGCCAGCCAAAGGCTTTATCCGCTTGAATCATTTGGCTAGGCCTGACGATTGGAGATGATTATATTTGATAAACATATTTCAATGAAACCGATCAACATTCTCTTATTAATTCTATGTTTTAGCCCTTTTGTGATAATGTCCCAATCTGTATACACCCATGTACCTGATGATCAAGAAGCGCACGTCTTCAATCCTGAATTATTTAACCTTAAGGCAGACGGAAAGCATGATATCTCTGATGCACTTCAATTGGCTATAAATAAGCTTAAGAAGGAAAGGAACTTTGGGATATTATTCATTCCTGAGGGGAAGTACCTCATTAGCAAAACCATTTACGTTCCAAAAGCCATTCGTATTATCGGTTATGGAAAAAACCGTCCTGAATTTATATTAGGTAAAAACACAGTTGGCTACCAGGATAAATTCAACTACATGTTTTGGTTTACCAGCAATTTGGTAGAAGAAGGACTCGGACCAAAAGATGCCAATGCGGGTACATTTTATAGTGCCATTTCTAACATTGATTTTAGAATTGAGGCAGAAAATAGCAAGGCAATTGCTCTTCGTACCCATTTTGCACAACATAGTTTTGTTAGTCATTGCAATTTTTATATCAATGAAGGATATGCCGGCATTTATGACCTGGGAAATGAAATTGAAGATTTAAAATTCTTTGGTGGAGAATATGGGATTTCCACAGGGAGGACATCTCC
>JBLICU010000131.1:0-7949 GCA_047632435.1 Cyclobacteriaceae bacterium | reverse complement strand
CCTTTGTTTTACCGGACGACCTCTTTGTTTTCCTGGTTTGAATTTAGGGCTCATACGAAGTACTCTTTCAGCTTCTTCATCACATCCTGCTCCAATTCCTTTCACGGCAGTCACTTCTGTAACATTGCCTACTTTGTCTACTACAAACTGGATATACACACGACCTTCAATACCCATTCTTCTTGCCTGCGCAGGATATTTCATATTGTCTCCTACGAATTTGTAGAATGCCTGCATCCCACCTGGGAACTCAGCAGGGTCTTCCACTATTGTGAAAACTTCTTCTACTTCTTCCTCATCCGGCGCATCGTCGAATATTATATCTTCAATAACCGTATCTTCAGTGACCTCAATGTCTAGTTCAACTTCAATATCTTCTTCAATTTCTTCTTCATCAGGTACTTCGATGATTTCAGGAAGTTGAATTTTTGGGGGAGGGGGCGGTGGCTGCTCCGTTGGCGGAATCTCCATGATATCCTCAAAATCATCATCGACCTGACCTAAATCCAATAGATCACCGTCATCATAAGTCCTCCATTCAAAAGCTACTATTGTCAATAGCAAACTTACAGTCAGGCCTATATTCATGAATAGACTAGACTTTTTCGTTAAATCGGCTTTTGGGTTCTTCTTTAGTTCCATATATTCCTTTACTATAATGTGATCAAGAGATCAAATATATTATTTATCCAACTTATATCCGATACGAATTAGTTCATTTTTTAATAAAGTCACCAGAGAAAGTGCCAATAGCACCCCAAAAGTATCTGCCAGAAAATCTAATAAGTCCATGCTGCGGTTCGGAATGAAGTGTTGAAGTATCTCCGTAAGTGCCGCAAAACTTATTCCTAAAATGAGAATTTGAGTCACTCCTTTCAGATTGGACTGCTTATTCTTCAAAAGTTGCAAATAGTTCAATGAAAAAGTCCAAACAAAAAAAAGAATAAAATGTGCCAGCTTATCCTCGCCTTCAAAAAAATGGAAATCTTTGAAAACTGAACCTGGGAAAAGCAGCAGATAAAGCATCAATGCGATCCAGCTGATAAAAAAATAAAGAATGTAGATTCTCAAGAATTATCCGCCAATTTTTTCCAAATATTCTGCCGCTGATAATAATTTATCACCTTCTGATGTGATTCTTACCTTCACCATCCAACCATCGCCGTATGGATCATTGTTAACTAATTCTGGCTCAGATTCAATCTTAGTATTTACTTCAAGGATTTCTCCTGAAACTGGCATAAATAAATCTGACACGGTTTTAACAGCCTCTACTGAGCCGAACACAGCGCCAGATTCCAATACCTCACCTACAGTTTCAATTTCTACATAGACGATATCACCAAGCTCGCCTTGAGCAAAATCAGTTACGCCAATATAGGCTTCATCACCTTCTATTCTCACCCATTCATGATCTTCAGTGTAGCGCAAATTTTCAGGTACATTCATACGGTTGTGTGGTTAAATTTTTTCAAAATTAATCGAAAAAGATTAAGGTCGATTACTGTGCAAGACTAAATCTCAATTGAAATCCAAAGGCCGTTGTTGCCGTTTTAAACGCGCTTACTTTTGGCTCATTGATGCTGCGATCAAAGTATGCCGTAAGATCAAGCTGATCGTTGAGTTTATAAGTCATGGCAGGTCTGAACTGAAAGCTGGTATTACCATTGGTCACTCTATTTTCTCCTTCCAGCTTTCGTTGTACAGTAGTAGCGTCACGCAAAGTCATGGCCATTCTGAAGGTCACGTCATTTTCTAATCCCACGACCCTTCCTCTGATCTTGAATGGCAACTTAAAATCTGATTTTGTAAAACCGAAATCAAATGTGAAGTCATTGTTCAATGTTTCTGTTATCTGTGCATTGGACATGTTCAATGATAGATTTCTTTCTTTTTTGTATTCCAGTCTGGTGGTGATATTACTTTTGGTTCTCACATTGATACCTATCAAGGGTGCAAACTGTTCTGAAATGGTGACCTGATCTATGATATAAACTGATTTTATTTTTCCTGTGATAGAATCAGCTATGGTTCCTGACGGATAATTAAGAATGTTATTATCAAGGGAGATGTTTTCTGAATAATCCAGTGAATTACTATAGTTGTTTACATTATACATAGATCTATATCCATGAGAAATGGTAAAGGCACTGAAATACTTTTCGATAAATGGGATTTTGGTTAATCCTGAATAATCTACTCTCCAGTTCGGAATTGGGATTTTTGGAAAGGGGCTCATTTTTGATTCTTCAGCATTTTGACCTGAATAAGCGGCCAGAAATGCCGGAATCAAAACATCCTGAGAAAGCGAGTCATATTCACCAAATGGGTTTAGCCTATTCTGCCTCGTTCGCATGGTTTCAATGTTTTCTATGAACTGATCAAAAGTTGCACTTGTATTGTCACTTCTGTTTTTTACAAAAGCTGTCTTGATGGTCATGTATGTGATGGAATAACTTCCTGAACGGGAAGGTGTCAACGACGCAAATCCGTTGTTAACACCAGCGACATTAGCCGTATCAAATTTAAAAATTTCCTGAAAAGATGCCGAATTACTTCTCGATGCATCCAATTGAATTTTAAGGTCTTTTAAAGGTTCCATCGAAGTTTTTAAGTTCAGATCCGTGGTATATGTCTGCTCAAATGGGGTTGTCAGCAATGAGCTCTGAGTAATCCAATCATTGTTGGCTGCCTTGTATCTGATATTCGGATTTTGATCTCCAGCCAGAAATTTCCAACCTGGCGCATTCCAGGAGCTATCCAGTCCCAATAAAAACGGCGTTTGCATAAAGCCTGGAAGCACAGTCCCCTCTCGGATATTATAAGTCACATTGACATTTTTCACAGCCATCAAAAACTTAAGGAATCCTGTGCCCACTGAGGTTTTCTCGTCTCCTTTCTTTTGAGTGCCTGCTTCTTTGAGGAAAGTCACTTTGTTGTACAGTTTTGTCAAATCCACTTTTCCGGACAATCCTCTATCACGACTATTTTGTACGGTATGACCAAAGAAATTGCCTAAGGAGTCATTTTGCGAAAGTGAGCCTGCCGTCCAGGTATAGCCTGCTGCATAGCGTATATCTGCACTCAGCCAGTCAGTAAAAGGGAGTTTGTCCAATGGCGTGCGGTAAGTCGCAGAGACATCCTGATCAAAGTTTTTCATCCTGCCCAGTTCCTTAATGCGTCCCCAGACATATTGTTTTTCTTCTGTCGTATTAATATCACCTTCGATGACATCATCCGGTTCATCTATGACGGCATTGGCTCTGGCCGTATAGTTGACTGACAGGCTCTTAAAGGGACTCCATCCTAGTCCATAATTTCTAGTGAAGGTGAAAAGCCGCTCATAATTAGGCACAATATTGTCGATGGTCAGATCATCATTGTATAGTTGTGTTTTTCTAAAACTTCTATTCAGATCTGTTCGAAATGAAAGATTGGTTGGCAAAGGCGAAAAATTCACATCCTTGATCAGTTTCAGATATGGGCTGCTAAAAAGTTCTCCTTTGGCAAATGGCTCTATCGTGAAATCGATAGGGCTATAGGTATAAGACATGCCGCCTGAAACAGACTTTTGTATGAATGTCTGCGTATTTACATTGCTGGTTATTGCTTCACTATAGGCATATGAAAAACCTAAGTTTTCCACATCAAAGAAATGCTGATTTGCCTCCGGATTCACTTTTTGTTTTCTCACATTGGTGAAGTTGATGCTTTTCCGCTGACTCCTTTGCTCCACCAATTTGCGATAATCGTCACGTTGCTGCTGGGTATTAAACGATTCAAGGGAGGCCTCCAAAGGCGTGTCCGGATCCAAAGGATCAAACTGTGGCGTAGATCTGGACTTTTCGTAACTCACGAACATGGGCACCACCAATCCCGTTTTGTGCGGAAGTAGGAATTTATCCACATTCACATTGGCAGACAAATCATATTGTATAGTCTCTTCTCTACTTCTTTGCTGAACTGTTTGTTGAATATTACCAAAGCCAATAGAAGTATACCTCGTTGATGCGTTGATCGTTGCAACATCTGCCAGCTTGGCACTGATCCTCGCATTGGCCGCCCATCCTTTTTTTGTGTCAAATTCTGTAACTCTAAGTTCATTGGCCCAAATGCAGACTGATTTGGTGGCCTGATCATCACTTTCTGGGTTTCGAATTCCGATCATCATGGTTAGAATTGTACTAATATCCGGGTTGCCTTTTACAGTTAGTCTGTGGTTTAAATCATTAGAAATGATCGTATATGGCACTCCGGTATCCCTATTGGTTTTGTTTCGCTCTGCTTTTAATCCCAATAATTCATTGATAGAAAGATCTATCTCGTTTTCTTTAGGCCAGACTATGCGTTCCACATTTGGATCAGTTTGACTTACTCCTTGTGGGGTTATTTTGAGAGGTATTTCAATTTCATAATAGTTATCAGTCTGCTCTGTTCCCAGCCTCAAAAATCCGGTCACTTCATTATCATTCACACGGTCACCGGCATGCGATTCTGCATGAAAAAACATTTTGAGCCTCCCATAATTCAATAAATCAAATGACACATTTTTGAAAACTGCTCTTGCATCTTTGTCCGCAAGATCCTCCACACACACTTGCAAAGATTGCTCGTTTAACTGGCGGTTGATTATGGTGGTATTGTCTTGGTCCCTTACTACTCCAGGAGGAATAACGTAGGGAGATTTTGAATTCTGACTTGTACTGTTGGCTTCCAGATTTACCACAGACACAGTGAAATCTGATATGGAGCTTTCCGGGATCTGATCCAGGCCGGGCTCACTCAAAGCCTGAGTATATTTCCGCCACTCACTTCTGACCAGTTGAAGATCCGTCATTCGTAGCACTACGGGTTTTGAAAAACCAGTGAGGTACATCCTCACATACCTGATTGTTTTAAATCCTTCGATATTTCCAAATTTGGCATCAGGATCTCGTACCGGCACTCTAAAAAGAAACCATTTAGTACGATCGACATTATCTGCCTCAATCATGTCTACGATATGATTTTTCCCAACTTCCAGTTCATTTGGATTTAAATCCAATGTGTATTCATAATATTCCTCTAGTGAGGTTACCGTCTGGTCATTGTTTAAATCTTCATTGTCCGGATTTGGACTGTTTGATTTTGGAAAACTACCCGATGGCACTGGTGTGTTATTATCCATACCATTAAAGTCTTTGTACCGCTCTAATACTTTGGCGCCTTTATCGTCCCACTTTGAATCCAGAAAATGGCTGAAGTTGTCCCCTGAAGGGTCTTCTGATATATCAGGAATATTGATTTTCGCACCAAACACAGAACTGAATTTCACAAGTTCTTCATCATCTTTTAAGCCATCAAATCCAACATCCTGATTGACTCGTGCAGCATTCGAATTCTCAAATCTATTTATCAAAAAAGACTCTGAGGGCACTCGACCCCACTCACTTGAAACCGTTTTTGAACTGTCACCATCGGATGGTAATCCACTTTCAAATGAATGCCTATTATCAGGAATTACGTCTTCAGATACATTTCCCAGATTGAAGACTAGCTTTCCTTTGGTATCGTTATTATTTTCATTGTATATCCCATCAAGAACACGTCCATTGTCCCCTTCCAAAAAAGGATCCATCAACCAGAATTCGATGTATTCGACATTGTTTTTATCAAAATCAACTTCACTCCCAATACTGCGGGTTATCCCCCCCCAATTTTCAGTTGGATTTGGAAGTTCTCCATCATTGGAAATATTGGGATTGTAGTTGTATTGTCCTCTCTCGCTTGGATAATAGGCTATGTCCAAGGTTTGCTCAAAAGTCAATATTTGTTGTCTGGCACGCTGACGGTATATTTCGTCCCAACCAATCGGACGAACATAATGGTTTTCTAAATCACTGTCGTTAATATTATCTGGCTTATTAATGGCACCCGATGTTCTATAAAAAACCGTTTGATCGATTTGATACCAGGATAATTTCGCTCTTTTATCATTATAACTTAATGCGGACGTAGAGCCATCTCCATCGGTGAATTTAGCATTATCAGATTGAGGCGTGGCTGCCAGGCTCCAACCATTAGGACTTGAGAGATTGGTTGTGATAACAGAATTTTCAAAGTCATCAATGTAGGAAGTACCTTCTCCATTGATGATATTGGAAGTGGCAGGGATCATCTGGGCAAATTCAGCACTAAATGTCACCGTTGATGGTGCTTTGGTACTTACCAATGGAAGAAAATCCATGGCCTTGGTTAGGAATGGTACGTCATCCTGATAATTGATATCAATTCCATATTTTGTATTGCTGGTAGGCTCATCCCCAATCTGATACCGGGTGACTCCTCCCGGACGTTCGTTGAGACGCATGATGGTAGCACCAATGTTGAACTGATCACTGAATTTGTAATCGAGGCGTGTACCGTACAACCAGCGTGCTTGAAAATTAAATAGATCCGCTTTTTCATAGCCGATATTGATGGTTTTTCCCGAACTCAGAATACCATCGTTGATGATACGAACACGTCCGAGATTGTAATCAACAGTATAATCTAAACCTTCTGTCAACGGCGTATTACCTGCTGTAACTATGACCGACCCTTGCGCGATATTGATGCCGGGTAAAGCAATTTCGCTTGATGATCCGGCATTAAATTTTCCAGTAATGAAAAACTTGTCTTTGCTAGATACTTGCTGTGCGTCATTTCGAGTGCCATTATAAAGGGTATCATAGACATATTTCTCCTGAAAGATAATTTCGTCTTCGTCAAAAAAGCTTGCAAGTGTATTGCCAAATGGTTCAAGAACCGGAAACTTGATATATCCATTTCTGGAATCGATGGTGACACCTTCTATGTAATCGAAGTTACCATCTTTCTGTATGTCATTGTTTTGGTTGAGTTGATCCAGCTTCAAAAGCTCTACCAATGGGATGTTGGTCGTTCTCCTACCTTCATGCAATGAAGGGTTGTCAATACCTGAAGCATCATCACGGTAGCGAATACGCAATTGGAAACCATCCCGCTCAATTTGACTTGAATTGAGATAGTAGATATTTTTCATCATTAAATCCCAGCTAGGAATTCTTGTATCAATTTTATTGGGTCGAAGCATTTTTAGGAAAATGACTTCATTTTCAGATTTTCCAGAGTAATCTTCTGTCATTTCTCCAACTTTATACCTTCCGCCATTGTAAGTATACTCGAAAGACACTGCTAGTAATTCATCATTTTGAAGCTTACGCAACATTGAAATATATCCAAGCTGTTTGTTGATGTCATATTCACTGTCATCCAATTTTCTTGCAGTTCCTACTTTCACAAAGTCTGTTGATTCCAGCATACCCAAACCTGTGATTTCCTCTATGATATTGTCTTTATCACGGGTCAATCCTAGCAAGTAGTCACTGTAAAGGTTATTGGCGTTGTTCGTTGAAGGTCTTGATGGGTTACCCACAAGTCCTCCATCTAAAGTATTATGTATGTATTTACCTTCTCCTAAATCCTGAAAAGCGGCGATTTGTCTGGTAGTTTGTGTTTCATTGTTACGGTTTATCACGTACACTTCCACCCTCGTAATATTTACCCCAGATACTATTTGAGGCAGATTGTTGTGCCAATTCTCATAATTATCCCTAAAGAAATGTCCTAAGAAAAAGTGTCGGTTTTCATCGTATTCAGACGCCCTCACTTCAAATTCTTTGCCTTGAAAACCACTTTCAATCGTCAAAACCTCACTCTGACCCTGCTGTCTGGATATGACACTGGTCACGAATAATTTTCCAAATTGAAGTTGGGTTTTCACTCCAAAGAGCGATTGCGCACCAGTCATGAGGCTATTGGAAACAGGCATACTGACATTGCCTATTTCTATTTTCTTGACAATATCCTCCTCATATCCTGTGTACTCGACCTTCAGGTTGTTTTGAAAATCGAAGGTATTATTGTTGTCAAAATTGGCAGTGATGGCC
>JBLICU010000130.1:0-7969 GCA_047632435.1 Cyclobacteriaceae bacterium | reverse complement strand
TGTTATTTCGCTAGATCCTGCTCCAATGGAAATAGACAAGCAAATAGAAAATTTTAAGCGAATTGAAATAAGAGTTCCTGCATACACAGTTGAAGGTGGAAAAGGAAATATTCAAGTTCGACTTTCAGCTAAATAATTCATTATGAGAAATAGATCAGTTACTATAAAGAGTTTTCTAATAGCAGTTTTTATTGTGCTAATATTTATCAGTGCTAATGTTCTTGCTCAAGTTCACCCACAGATTTATATCACAAATGAAGAAAAAGAAGCTTTACTTAATAGAATACAGGAAAAGCAAAATGCAAAACAATACATTGAGGATGCAAAAGAAGACCTTAAGGTATATGTGGACAGACATGTATCAGATTCTGAGTGGATGATCTCTCGACTGCAGATGTATTGGAAAACTAAATACAAAAGAGTTTATGTAAATGGAATGGATTTTTCACATGGAGAAGGAACAGCACCAGTGCCTACTGTTCGATTTTCAGGGTCACGAGATTGGGATACAGATTATATCCATCCTGATTTGGAAGATATTAAGCCATACATGGATGACGAAAGAGGCCTGTATCTACAAAATGGAAAGAAAGAAGGAAAACCATGGGAGTGGGTTCAGCCATCAGAAACAGGGCATATTGTAGAAAACATTAACAAAGAAATATTGGAGTTGGCACAGGATGCCGCTTTTCTATATTGGCTGGAAGGGGATAAAAAGTATGCAGTGTTCGCATCCGATATTTTCATGAAGTACATGGAGGGCATGTTCCATCGGGATCCTCCTTTGACAGTTGAGAATCACAAAAACAAAGATTTGATGGGATTGCAGACTTTTGAAGTAATCCATGAAAAGGTGGTAGAACCAATTACCATATGCTATGATTTCCTTTTCGATTACCTGAAAAATGAGAATAAGGATTTGATGATGATCCAGGAAGTAATGAGAAAGTGGGCTGATCAGGAAATCAAATACGGGGTACCCGGCAATAACTGGAATCTTATGCAAGCCCGCTACATTACCCTGCTGGCACTTGCTCTAGAGAGTGATGAAAATTATACTGATAGAAAAGGGACTGAATACTATATTGATCAGGTACTAAATCAAAACTCTAGAAAGCAGAAAGCTTTGAAGGATGTCATCAAAAACTTCGATTCGGAAACTGGTATTTGGCCTGAAGTAGCAGGTTATTCCATTATGGTTTCTGATGATATTTTGGAAGTATATTGCTTAATTGATAAAACTTTAAACAATAATTTACTCGGACAATACCCGATGTTGGAGAAGGCTATTCTGGCCAATTTCAATTACTTGTTCCCAAATGGTTATACTACCGCCTACGGTGATGCTAAACACTCGCGTTTGAGGTTTAGTGCGTTGGAGCTTCTGATTTCGAATTACAGAAAATACAATAAAACTGAGAAGGAAAAATTGATTACTGGCCAGCTCAAAAGATTCATAGAAGATGGCGCCTATGACAGAGAGAAAATCAGGTCTATTTTTCAATTGTTTTACTATGTTGAAGACCTTGAAGATGTTCCTGTAGCAAATTCCTTTTCAGAAATGGTGAATCCTACATTCTATTCACCAAATGTGAGTTGGACAGTTCAACGAAATGGCAATTCTGAGGATAATGGAATGATGGTTTCCAAAAACGCATCTCTTGGTAATCATTCTCATGCCAACGGAATAAACATAGAGCTTTTTGCAAAAGGTATGGTCGTTGCAACCGATTGTGCTCGAGGAGACAGTTACTGGTCAACAAATCACAAAGAGTATTATAGTCGTTTCCCAGCACACAACACGGTGGTTGTTGATGGAATTTCAGATTATCGGACAATGGATTCCAAACACGCATATAAGTTGGAGTCAATTTATCCGCCAACAGATAATTCACTCCTTCTAGGAGACTATACCTATACTGATGTATCGTTTACCGAACCAGCTAGCGATGCTTTGCAGCGTAGGTTGACCGGGACTATTCGCACAAGCGAATCATCAGGCTACTTTGTGGATATATTTCGTTCGGCGAGAAACGATAAACAAGATAAGAAACACGAATATCTTTTTCATGGACAAGGGAATGGGATCATCTTAAGCGACTTTATGGGAAACTCGCTAACTACTAAATCAACAGAAGAACTATCATCGAGTAAAGGAGATCTAAAAGGGTACGATTACTTTACGAACAAAAAGGAGGTTTCTTTTTCGGATAATTTCATAGCTCAATTTTCAATGCCATCCATGCAAAATGAGAATTTGAAAGTGAATCTCCATATGAAAGGTTTTGAAAGAAGAAAGATATTTACAGTAGATGGCCCATATTCAAGAGCCGACAGTGAAGAAGGTATTCCAGAATCACTTTATCACAAACCGATTCCTACTCTAGTAGTTAGGCAGACAGGTGAAGCCCAGACCAAGCCGTTTGTTTCTGTTATTGATGTTTTCAATGAAGGCGATTTGGTGAAGGTTGATAATGTTGAATATTTTGATGCAATAAATGGGGATACAGATTTTGCAGGTATAAAAGTGTCATCTACGAATGGTCGCATTGATTATATCTATAATGACCAAAATGCTGACAAAGCGTATAAATTTAAGAACGGTGCATTTCGTGGATCATACGCAATTACATCATATACGGAGGATAAGCTATCATCTCTATTTCTGGGCTTTGGTAAACTAATCAAATCAGATTCATGGTCGATTTCTTCTTCAATAGGCGAAGGTGGGATCTTGGTGAAAGTAAATCAAAACGAATTGACAATTGATGCTGAAAAGCCTTTTGAATTGACCATTCCTGCTGAATTTTTAAAAGGTGGTATTACTTTGGAAGTCATGGAAAATTTTGATCCAAACAAAAAATATGATGGGAAACTGGTGAAAATGAACGGTTCACAACTGATAATATTTCAACTTCCTAAAATGAAGAATTCCAAATTGAAAATTAATTAATCAACCTAAATCACTAACGACATGAACAAATTCACTTTACTAGTTTGCTTTTGTTTGCTCCTTGGATTTGGAGAATCAATAGCTCAAAGAAATATTTTGCAGAATGAGGCAAAAGAAATTGGTATCGAACAATCCATTGTCAAGGACTTTTCAGAATTAAACCTTCCAACTTATCAATCTAGGGATTTTTGGAATGGCCTGCCTTCAAGCATTAGAAATGAATACATCGAAGGTGCTGAAAGCAGCAAGGACTATGACTGGCCTGTTGTTAAAGCCACAGATTATTTAGAGATTATCCGTTCTGGTGATCGTTTGCAGGGAAAATATGCGGCTCCAAGAGCGGCGCTAATGAACCTGGTAATGGGTGAATTGGCAGAAGGAAAAGGAAGGTTTATTGATCAAATAGTTAATGGTGTTTGGTACTACAGCGAACAGACATGGTGGGGTTGGTCTGCACACTTGCCAGATCCGGATGGCTTGCCTGATATCAGAAAGCCATCTATTGATTTGGGTGTTGGAGAAATAGCCAGTATTCTTTCATGGACTCATTATTTATTCAAAGATGAATTTGATAAAATACATCCATTTATTGCTCAAAGGCTAAAAGATGAGATCATGTACAAGGCAATAAAGCCATATTATGAGCGAATAGATTTTTGGTGGATGGGGTTGAATAATGGTCGCACAGTCAACAATTGGAATCCATGGACCAATCATAACATGCTCACGTCCATTTTGATTATGGAAGACGATCAAGAAAAGAAAATTGAGGGAGTAAAAAAGGTGATAAAATCAGTTGATGTTTTCTTGAATCAATACCCTGACGATGGTGGTTGTGATGAAGGACCCTCGTATTGGGGCAGAGCAGGAGCCTCACTTTATCAAAATTTGGATTTATTGAAATTGGCGACCAATGGAAAATTTGATGTTTACGACAATCAACTCATAAAAAATATGGGAAGCTTTATTTACAAAGCATATATCGACCATCCCTATTTCATCAATTTCGCAGATGCAGATGCCACCACTGGCAGTCGCCCTCAGATCATTTATAGTTACGGAAAGGACATCAAGGATCCGGTAATGCAGGGCTTTGGTGCTTTTTTGGCTGGAAAACAGAATTGGGGTGCTAAAGCGCCGGGGGGTAAAATTGACGAACAACTTTGGCAGTTGATGTTGCTTGATGAAATCAAAAATGCCCCTGCTAACAATGCCTTGATTAGAGATTTTTGGCTTCCTGATACTGAGGTAGCGGGAGCCAGAGATGAAGAAGGCTCAACAAAAGGATTCTTTTTTGCAGCAAAAGGAGGTCACAATGCTGAAAGCCATAATCACAATGACTTAGGCACTTGTGTTCTTTACTACGATGGTAAGCCAGCACTTATAGATATTGGAAGAGAAGAATATACTGCAAAAACTTTCAGCGGAAGGAGATACGAAATATGGACTATGCAATCCGGATATCATAGTCTGCCTAAAATCAACGGAGTTGATCAAATGCAAGGAAGAGATTTCAAGGCTAAGAATTCTGCGTTTTACGCCGATTCCAGGAAAGCAGTATTCTCCACTGATATATCTGGGGCTTATACTGAAGAAGCCAATGTTAAAATGTGGAAACGCTCATATATTTTGGATAGGGGTAAGAAATTTCGAATTCAAGATAACTACCAGCTATCCAAAGTCGGTAACGACCCAACAACATTGAATCTTATTACCTATTGTAAAGTTTCTGAATTGAATGCTGGAACATTGCGTTTGGAGGGTGATGGATTTAGCCTTGATCTAAAGTACAATTCAAAAGCCGTTACGCCGAAGATTGAATTCAAAGAAGTTACTGATAACAAGCTTAAGAGATATTGGCCTAATGGAATTACACGGATTGTTTTTGAAGTAAAAAACCTTCAGTTGTCTGGCAAAAATGAATTGGTAATCTCAAAAGCTAAAATGTGATTGTGTAACTAAGTAATTCGAAATGACTCAAATAGCAAAATATATAATCTGTCTTTGGATATGCACTATTGCCATTAGTGGTGCTTATGGCAAGTCATTTCAAGTCTCATCTACTGAGGAATTTGAAAATGCACAAAGCAATGCGAAACCTGGAGATTCCATTATTTGGGGTGCTGGTAAGTATTCAAATATCAACATTGATTTGACAATCGATGATGTTGTGTTTCTAGCTACTCGAACCGGCGCAACAACCTTCTTTGGAAGTTCTTCATTGCTTGTCTCTGGAAGTGGAAACGTTGTTTCTGGTTTTCAATTTATTCGAGGAAAGATCAAAGGAGATGTAGTTGATATTTCTGGAAGTAGGAATACTATACAGCACATTAATATCTACAATTATGATTCTCACTATTATTTACGAGTAAGGCCAAACTGTCAATACAATAAGATTGTTTATTGCAATTTTGAGGCTAAGCCGGAGACTCAAGAGTCATCAGTAGTGCAGATCGAAGCATCTGAAAATACGATTGGCTATCATGTAGTATCACATTGTTCTTTTAAGAATTTTACAGCACCAGAAGGAGCGGGTGGAGATTATGGTATTGAAGCGCTAAGGATCGGTTACAGCTATCAGAGAATGTTTACAAGTCGAACGCTTGTTGAATATTGTTATTTTGAAAGATGTAATGGTGATTATGAGATCATTTCCTCTAAGGCAAGAGAAAACCTGATGAGGTATAATACTTTCATCAACAATGGGCCTGCGCACCTCACTTTGCGACATGGTAGCGTTAATTTGGTTTATGGAAACTTCTTTATCAATGGAGCAGGAGTGAGGGTCAAAGAAGGGCAAAATCATTCAATTGTCAACAACTATTTTGACACTGGTGATCATTTTTCGATCAACATTCAAAATCATCATTTTGACCCGGTTGATTCAGTAATTATTGCCAACAACACCATAGTAAATCATGGGAACCTGATTCTTGGTGGAAAAGGAGATCATCCACCGAAATATGTCTTATTAGCCAACAACCTTTTTTCTTCTGAAATCAGTTCATTGTACTCAGAAGAAACGAACGCTGAAACATGGATTGATAATGTAGTACAGGAGGGAGGGTCAGGAAACTCAGACCCCAATATCAAATCGGTAAAGTTTGAATTGGTGAAAAACGAGAAGGGATATTATTTGCCAAAATTCAAAATGAATCTGGATCCATATAATGGACAAAACCGCTTGAATATTTTTAACATTCCAGAGTTTGACGATGACTATAAGATTCTAAAGGACATTATGAAGCAAGATCGAGACAAGGAAGTAGCTGGTAGCTATTTGCCCAGTAAAATAACATTATCGCCCCATGCCAATAAAAACAACACCGGACCCAATTATTTACAAGACAACTGAAATATATAAAAACTCGATTTTTGAAATGAATACCATTAAAATACTACTGCTTAGTCTACTCTTATTAGTTGTAGAAACATCCTGTTCAAAAGAAGATGTAGTTGATGATCAGCCTATAATTGATATTGAAAAAGAGGATAATCATCCATTTTTAATAGTAAAAAAAGATCAATTTCAAGCGTTTAGGGATAAAGCTTCTATCGAGCCGTGGAAATCCATGAAAGCCGATGCGATTGAGAGATCTGCCGATGGAAGTAAAGTAGATTCATATGATTTACAATACTATGTAGGAGCGGCCGCTTTAGCTTACATTTTAGATGTAGGAAACGAAGGAACTCATGCCACGCGTGTTAAGAATGCTATCATAAGCCAATATTCTCAAATAGAGGTAAAAGATGGTAGCTCGTGGGGTGGAGTGGTGCCACCCATGAGTTCATTTTTTATTGCGATCCTGGCACTGGACATAGTTTATGATGCACTACCTATTGAGGATATAGTCGCTTGTGAAAAGGCGATTGAAGATCAAATTTTTAAAATAGCAAGAAAAGGTTCCTGGGTGGACGCACGATATGGTACCCATGGAACTTGGGATATCTATAAGGGAGATAGAACTACACCTGATGATCCATATTACAATGGTATTATGCTTCAAATAACTGATGATGGAGTCAGTCCAGTGACTAATCACTATGCATGGGAAAGAGTTGGTGGTGGCAACAGCCGGGTTTCTAAATCAGGATACATGGATGTCTTGGAATTTACTGGAATTGACAAACGCTATTATGAGAATGAAAAACTGAAGAAATTTCAGAACTGGCTTTTTGGTTCTAGTGTGAATTGTGCAAAAGAAATGGCCATATTTGGTGATATGTTGCCAACGCAGGGAATTAAT
This sequence comes from Cyclobacteriaceae bacterium, assembly GCA_047632435.1. Taxonomy (GTDB): domain Bacteria; phylum Bacteroidota; class Bacteroidia; order Cytophagales; family Cyclobacteriaceae; genus JAMZMI01. The sequence continues at coordinate 769 of JBLICU010000130.1, read as the reverse complement.
AATGATATGCTGCATAGGAGGGTGGTGAATTTTGATGATGAAGCGGCTGGGTATGCAGCTTGGTTTCATGAAGACAGGCCCGCTATTGGAAGTATCATTACTTACTTAATTCCTAAAAAGGCTTTGCCTGAACCCACTGTCCCTAGTAGTCAGTTTTATGAAAATGGAGGTGCTTTCTTCCGTGAGAAGGCAGATGACCCTAAAGGATTACAGGGTGTGTTGTATAATATCAAAAATCAAGATGAATGGCATACCCACAATGAAGTTAATGGATTGGCTTTATCTGGTTTGGGTAACAGACTTCTGGTTAATGGTGGAAGATTGGGTTCCCCTACTAGACCTGCAGACTTGAACAATACATTGACGATCAATGGAGACAATCATTCTACAAGAGTTGGAGGAGGAATTGTTGAAGCGTTTATTGCCGATGGTCTAGATTACAGCAGTGGATTTTCAGGACCAGCATTGTCAGGTACTGATCACTATCGAAATATGTTGTTGGTACATGGCACTGATCAGGCGACCTCTTATTTTGTGATATTTGATGAGGTAGAAGGAAACAGTGGTGATGTGGTAAAAAACTACCTACACCCTGCTAACCAGTCAGGGATGACAACTATTGAAGAAGGAGTACTGTATGATGCGACGATTGATCATCAGCAAACAATAGGAGGAACCAAGCTTTCTTTTTTCTACGCCACCCCAGTTAGTGCAATAAACATTGAAAAAGTGGAAGGTGCTGTTCAAGATAGATACCCAGGATATCCAC
>JBLICU010000129.1:0-8564 GCA_047632435.1 Cyclobacteriaceae bacterium | reverse complement strand
GCGGATGGGTACTCAAATCATCAACAGAAAATATCTATTGGAGTGGTGATGGTGGTTATGGTACACATTTTAAGGAAGTTGGTGAAAAACTCGGACCATTTGATTTTGGAATGATGGAATGTGGTCAATACAATGAAAACTGGCATGCTATCCATATGTATCCTGAAGAAAGTATACAAGCCGCTATTGACGCTGGAGTAAAGCATGTAATGGCCGTTCATTGGGCAGGTTTTGCATTGGCACAACACCATTGGAAAGATCCAATTGATCGTTTTGTGGCTGCTGCCTATCACAATATATTACCCGTACTTACACCTCAAATTGGTCAACTGTTTAATTATGATGATTTAGATATTCATCATTGGTGGACAGGTTTAGAATAAGTACCGATTGCTAATGCGCCATTCTGTAAATATTCTTTTTTAAAATAGCGAGTCCATTAGGGGACATAAGTCTCTAATAATGAGGCCTTTTGAGTAGTGGGGATCAACTCAAATGATTTCATATAAGCTGGCAACAACACAACCTCCCCTTTTTGAAGGTCACAAGATTTATCACCGTATTGTAACACCACAGAACCTTCAACACAGATATAAATTTTGAAGCTATCGACGGCCTTTAAATCAACCATAAATTTCTCAGTAATATTCAGTTTACTTGTATGAAAATATTGATTGGTGACTAAGAGCTGTTTCTCATTGAGCAAATCCTGATAAGAAGTTTTATACTGTTCATGTTTCTGAAAATCCATCACTTCAAGAGCTTCATCAAAATGTAATTCCCTGGAATTTCCTTTTGCGTCTACCCTATCAAAATCGTAAATCCGATAAGTCACATCAGAGGTTTGTTGTATTTCAGCAATCAAAAGACCTTTCCCTATGGTGTGAACCCGTCCTGCCGGAAGAAAGAAAACATCATTGGCATTTACCTCTTCCCTATTTAGGATGTCCATCAATTGACCAGCACGAAATTTTCCTAAATACTCTTCTCTATCTACAGTGCGATTAAACCCGGAAATCAAGGAAGAACCATTATCTGCTTGCAGCACGTACCACATTTCTGTTTTACCAAAAGAATTATGTTTTAAACGAGCTACTGTATCATCAGGATGTACCTGAACAGAGAGATCATCATTGGCATCTATGAATTTGATTAATAATGGAAACTGGTTTCCAAATTTCTTGTAGACCTGATCACCTAATAAGGCTCCCTGATATTTATCTATCAAGGAAACAAGTGATTCGCCTTCCAAGTCCCCCTCTTTGACCAAAGAAATATCACCAGGTACACCAGATATTTCCCATGTCTCGCCACAGTTTGGCAGATCACCATAATCTTTACCCAGCAAGCTTTTTATCTTATTTCCACCCCATATCTTATCCTTGAATATGGTTTTAAATTTTAAAGGGTACAATGCTTTTTGAGTCATAATAAGTTGATGGTCTGATCTCCTTGATTAAGGTGCTAAATTAAACTTTGTTAGAAACTAAAACACTCTTTACAAACAAATTGCTCAGGCCATTTGACTTTGCAGATGGTAACGAGAGCGGGCTGATCTAACTAGTTAGCCCGAGAGCAACCACTAGCTTTTTTTAATATAAATTCTCCCTTGACTTCCTTTTACGGCTTTTTCACCCAACATGGGTTCCGATTTGATTTCAATTTTCTCTGTAAATGCGATAGTCCAAGGATGGTATTTGATTGTATATCCTTTTTTACCTAATTCATTGTGGGATTTGAGCCGATAACTCTTATCAGATGTGAATTCGATATATATTTAGTCATATTACTTAGAATATAAAACGTAGACTATGTACATGATCGTAAACTAAAAAAGGTCTGCAGTTGCTGACCTTTTTTCTTGTAGCGGGGACTAGAATTTTACTTCTTTACTGATTTTAATTGATCCTTATTCCAGTTTATTCTTTCGTACCAGAAAAAGATATTTGAACATTTTGAACATAAGGATCAATTAAATCGAATAAATACTTCTAAAGCTTAAGTTTCTGAGCAGTTTCCGAAACGCCATCCGGAGCGAAATATTTGTGCTGACCATGCTACTACTTAATATCACATTGTATTCAACCAAATATTTGAAGCACTAAACGACAAATCGACAATCAGCAAACCCTTGTCAAACCCTATAAGGAGCATTTATTATATGTAATAGCAGTCCCAAAAATTGAATCTCAGTGAATAGTTAATTCTCCTTTCGGTGAAACCTCCGCTCCTCCTACGGAATCAGCTGATTTTTTTGCTTAGCAGCAAGTAAATAACGCCACACATCAACCAAGCAGGAACGACCAAAAAGGATAAAAAGATATCCAATTGTACAGAGAGAAGGTAAAAACCTCCAACTGATCAGCCATGCCCACATCACAGCCCAGTTGAACTTAGATCCTGAGTATTCCGCATAGTTTTGTTGCACTTTGAATCTTGGTGAGAGAAAGACATCAAATACAATGATTGCTGCTACTGGAGCAAGTATGAAACCATAAAGTACCACGAATCTTAATAATTTCATAGCAAATGCAGGAAATAACCCGGCAATAGTAGCTATAGCACCGGCGATCAACGTCACTTTGGCAGTAGATAGCCTAGGCGTAATTAATTGAAACGCCAGTCCTGCACAGCGTCATCTGCACCGATGTGCAGACCTGCATCCTCAAAACAAGCAACCTCCCGACCCCCAACAGCAAGCGACCCGGCATCTGAGCCGCGGGAGAATCCGTAAATCCCGATCTTGCCCGCAAGTCCCAATCCAGCTCCCTTTACCCGGAGGGTTCGAACTGCAGACTTCACTTTCCGAGCTGCATCGGGATTGGTTTGGTAAGATTTATAAGTGTCGTTGCTCCCTCCTGTAGGCTTTCCATTTCCCCAGGGGCAGTATTTAGGATGGTCGGCTATCGCCCAGGCAATGCCATTGACTGGTGCCCTTTCCAAAAAGGAATCGTTGAAACCGGCCAGGGTATTCCCAAGATTCAGCCGTTGATCCTTACTGACATTTCCGAAAGAACTGTTGCTATAGGAAAAAGACAAAACCACCGGCACTTGCTCAGCGGCATTGGCAGGATAGATAATGTCCATGTGAAGGGAATCCCCAACGGTGTACTGAGAAGGATAATTGTAGACGGTAGGATCATCCCTGAAGTAGGATACGTCTCACGAAACCCGGTAGCCTTCGAAAAGGACGTAGGATTTGTAACGGGAGCTGTTCGTCTTTCCATAAAACGAGCCTGCGGCAAGGGCGTTATTGATCGCGATGATATCTTCGTTGATCGTTGGCGAAACGGCGCTGGGCGTGGTGGGCATAGTCCAGTTCGATCACACGATAGCCCTGAGACAGCAACCATGCCACATCTGTCTCCCTGCTATTTCTTCCTATTTTACGAATGTGCAAATTTTCAAGATAGACGACTGTGCTGTAATTACCAGCGTAATCCTTTATAGGAGAATCGGATTCCGTCGTGGTGTAGACGATCGTGCCGCCTAGTGATTTTGCTGGCCCAATCGCCTGTAGCAGACTGTGAAGCGACGGGAAATAGCAATAAAATACCTAAAAGTATTCGAATCATTTGATGGGTTTGCTCTAGTTATCAAAACTTCTGAATTGACAGTGCAATAGTGTCCCGTGGGATCATGGTTGGAGCGTGGGGGGATTTTGGATGGAAGGACATGGAATGGAAACATGAACCTGTTCTAGGCTTTCCGAAAAGTGCGATCTCAGTAAGGCCGGAGATGCAAAGCCAATTCAAATGCAAGCGGAGGGCTCAAAAACTAGCAATAATACTTCATCTAAGCTATACTGTCATTGGATACACCAGTGGTGCTTCTACTGAAATAGATAGCGCTTCTACCATATTTGTGCTTGAAAATCATTTTTTAATGAACCTTTTTGTTTGCATAAAGTCGTCCTGCTGAACCATTAAAATATAAAATGAAGGATCTAGATGTGAAACATCCAATGACACCATTTCGCTTCTTTCCTGGAGATAGAATTGTCTTATCAACCTACCACTCAAGTCTAGAATACTCAAGGATGAAGATTCAGAATTATGATTTCGAATACTCACAGTCAAAACACTTAAAACGGGATTTGGAAAAATTTCAAACACTTCGTTTCTTTCAGTCATAAGGATCGTTTCCTCCTCTTCTTCTTCTTCCACTTCCTCCTCTTTGACAAAACTTGCTAACAATGTTTTATCACTATCCATTGTTAATGAAATATTTGTTGAATCACTTGTCAAATCTCCTGACCAACCTTCAAACAAATAATTTGTCTCGGGAATTGCTGAGATTTGAATCTCAGTACCTTCTTCATAAACGCCTTCACTTGGTGTTACACTGCCTTCACCAATCACTGAAGTGGTAAGGGTATACATTACTGGATCAGGTTCGTTGCTTACCAGTTCAATCCAATCAATATCCGCAGATTCGCCATCATCAATGGTCTCAAAAACAATCGTATTCGTCCCAGTGGTTAAATTGAATACCAATGTAGTTGTTGCAAAATCACCACTTTGGGTAGTCGCAAAAGATATCTCCTCTGAGCTCCCATTGACGATAAGTTTACCTCTGCTAGACATAGTTTGCTTTCTAGTATAGCGCAATGTTATTTGATAAGGAATTGACTTATCTGCTTCGTATTCCCATACTATGCGCTTTCCAACTGAATTACTCAGATTAATCGCATTACCATTATCTGCATTTGGATAGCTTTTCAATGATCCGTCAAATGAAATAAGACGAGAATCATCATCTTCTATACGATCCCTTCCTCCATTGAAGGCTTCTTCAAAAACAGCTCCTACAGATTTATCAGTATTAAACGTAAGGTTTATAGGATTCGAAGCTCCTGTAATATCCCCAGTCCACTCAACGAATAACCAACCAGATGATGGCGTGGCTGTTATCGAAACTATCGAGCCCTCCGGATAGCTTCCTTCTGTAGGATCTAAAGCCCCTTGACCTGTAGCATTAGTACTCAACGAATAATACTCTCCTGCATATTCAGAGAAATTAGCAGTTACTTCTTTATCAGAGTCCATTGTGAACGTTACAGCATTTGCATCACCACTCACATCTCCTGACCAATTATCAAAAATCCAGTTGGCATTCGCCGTAGCAGTAAGCGTAACTGTAGAACCTTCTAGATAACTGGCACTGGAAATATCAACCGAGCCATCCCCAACTACATTGACATTCAGCTCATAGTAGACACCTTCTTCATCATCACTTTGAATAGAAATAAGGGAAGTCTGATAACTTTTTAAAGCGGTTTTTAATTCAGGAATCACGTCATAGGAGCTATCATCGACAGAGTTATCAAAACTCCATTTAAAATCTCCTCCCTCTAGCCTGCCTGAGTACACCATTACATTGGCTACTGCATTGTCAGGGCTATCAGGGGAGTATGAGTAGATTACAGTAGAATTGGTGTCAAAATTATTGTACGTATTACCACCATAAGCTGAGGTGATAGAACTATTGACAACTTCATCTCGTGAGTCAGCAACATACGCATCAAAGTCTTTGGTAGCATTTGGGTAACCTGAATCTCCATAAGGTACAAATCGCTGATAACCAGTCATGAAATTATTAAAGGCCTTGATCGTTCCACCGTCTTCTTCGGAAAATGTTGGTTGATCTGAATAGTTATTGCTTTGTGTGTTTTCATCATATACATCAGTTCCTTGCATAGAAGTCAAAATTGGATATCTGCAATTGCGGAAGTAATTAGCCTCCACAAACACAGAAGATCCTTTGGTGGACCCTACACCATATTTTGAATTGCCATCATAGTAATTATTGTAAACGTGGGCTGAATAATAGCGAACCCTTGGATGTCGGGAATCCGAATGATCAAACCAATTGTGGTGATAAGTAATGAAGTAACCTTCAGTAGTTCCTTCACTCAAACCAAGTAGGTTTGACTTGCCTGAATCCCAGAAATGATTGTAAGAGAATGTCACATAAGTTGACTTTTTACAATCCAATGCTCCATCACCCTTAGCTTGATCAGCATCTCCTCCCGCATCACCATAAAAAAAATCACAATGATGCACCCAGATGTAGTCGTTGTTTTGCTGTAAACCAATGTTATCCCCTTCATCACTATTGCAATTCATCAAGCCTATATTCCTGATTTCCACATTAGTGGCGTTTTTTACTCGAATTCCCCAGCCATCAGCAACGGCATCATCTCCCACGCCTTCCACTGTGATATAACTTGATGCTAAATTCTTATTTTCAATTACGATATCTCCATTCAACATATAATTGAGGTCAGAAATCTGACCAATAAGGCGAATGCTCAACGGTCTACTATCGTTACCCTTTTTAAAGCCGTCTAGAATTTCCTGAAGACCTACACATGGATTAGAATTGGCTCCTGTTACCGTGAGAGAAATGGTGTTTTTATTGGTCTCCGAAACATAAAGCACGACTGTATTAGCTTTCAAAGTGCCATCCTCTTTATATGCCCCGGGCACTCTATTATTACTAAAGGAGAACCCAACGCGATCATGAGATTTTACAACTCTGGTACTTGATAAAACATGTATACCCTCAATTCCATCGTTTATCGGAACAACTTTAACGCTATAATTTCCAGCTTTGAGACCTAATATATCCGCACGATAATAATCCTCATATTTACGGATCAATTGGTCGTCTATTTTCTGGTCTGTAATTCCTTCCCCGCTGTAGTAAACATTAAATTTTTGAGCACTTCCTGTTACTTCCCATTTAACGTAAACCGATTCTAACCAACCACCTTCTTCTGTAATAGTCACTGTCTGACCAAAAACACAGATCGGAAGTATCAACGTAAGATTCAATATCAATCTTTTAATCATATCTTCAATTCAAGGGATAAATAATTTACAAAAGACACCTTATCAGAAGAAGTCTTACCAGAGACATTCAAATGAATAGCATCATAATAACTTCCTCATTTTAATAATAAAAGTTTTGCCTACTTCCACTCCTAGAAACAGTTCCGCATCTTCCATAACCGTATAAAGTCCAAAAACAAATTTTGATACCCATCAAGATTCTTAATTAAATTGAATTTTTCAAATCAGTAATTTTCATAAATCAGTTAATCACATTATCTAGAGCATCAACTTCGAAATGTAATTTGATCAATCATTGCATTTATATGTAATCGATTACATATAAATAATATGGAAGAGTAAAGTATAAATAAATTAAATTGAGTGCTTCAATGCAAAATTAGAAATATTAATGATATTTTTGTGCAATCGATTACTTAATTTTGATATGCGTTCTATAAATTCGGTATTCCAACTACTTAAACATAACAAATGAAGATTTTTAAGGGATATTTTATTCTTCTACTCTCTACAGTGGGATGTATAGATAATACAGTCACAAACTCTTCAGAGTTGGCTGAATCTGATATTGATAAGACTAATCTATATAATGGCATTGAATTTGAAATGCCCATGGTTACCGAACCATCGATTCCACAAAACACAGTGAGCATTGCCGATTTCGGTGCGATACCCAATGGACAAACGAAAAACACCGAGTCCATTTTCAAGGCAATTGAACATCTTTCTACTAAAGGAGGTGGGAGAGTGGTAATACCTAGAGGTATGTGGCTAACTGGGCCAATTGTATTAAAAAGTAATATTAATCTTCACTTGGAAGATGGTGCATTGCTCCTGTTTACATCAGACAAGGAAGACTATCCTATTGTTGCGACTAGCTTTGAAGGTTTGGATACCTATAGATGTCAGTCCCCAATCTCAGGGAAAGGATTAGAAAATATCGCCATTACAGGAAATGGTACTGTAGATGGCAATGGCGATGCTTGGAGATTGGTGAAGCAAAGTAAAGTCTCTGATTCGCAATGGAAAAAATTAATCAAGAGTGGAGGATTACTTAGCGATGACAAAAAAATATGGTACCCTTCTGAAAGTTATAAGAAGGGAGCTGAAGCAACATCTGGTTTTTTCAATGTTCCGGATATCACTCAAGTAGACTTCTCTGAAATTCGCGATTATCTGCGCCCTGTCTTGATCAGTATTGTAGAATCAAAGAATGTTTTATTGGACGGCCCCACTTTTCAAAATTCACCTGCTTGGAATATCCATCCATTCATGTGTGAAAATGTCATTATTAGGAATATAAACGTTCGCAATCCATGGTACTCTCAGAATGGAGACGGCTTGGATCTGGAATCTTGCAAAAATGCTCTGATTTATAATAATACATTCGATGTAGGGGATGATGCGATTTGCATTAAATCAGGTAAAAATGAAGATGGACGTAACAGAGGTATTCCAACAGAAAACGTAATTATTAAGAACAACATCGTTTATCATGGTCATGGAGGGTTTGTCGTAGGTAGTGAAATGTCAGGGGGTGTTAAGAATATTCATGTCTCCAACTGCACCTTCATTGGTACAGATACTGGCCTTCGCTTTAAAAGTACTCGTGGCAGAGGTGGCATAGTTGAGAATATCTATATATCCAACATTGATATGATCAATATCCCTACTGAGCCAATCCGATTCAATTTATTCTATGGTGGA
>JBLICU010000128.1:0-8666 GCA_047632435.1 Cyclobacteriaceae bacterium | reverse complement strand
TACTATTTTGCGACTTAAATAGTACTTCAATGGATTGCTGGCTAGATTTTTCTGCTTTATTAAAATTTGCGTTGCTATCGATTTCTGTATGATAAGGTAAACATAGATAGATCGATAATATAAGGGCGTTAGTCATCGAATTATTGTTGTTGGTCGAAATAAAGGTAGTTAAAATATTATTTTTTTTTGGGTGGAATACTCCTATTTAAGGGTGATTGAGGTTACAAAACATCATAATCACGGATGGATGTGATTTTCATTTTTTTCACATCTTACCGTGATCCAAGTTCACTGCCCGAATAGTAAGTTGCTCGTAGTTATAACTGCTATAAATCATCGCTTGCAAGTAAATTTTAAATCAATCATGAATCTTTGAAATGACTGATCAGTGATCATCTATGATTCATTATATGATTTTAATAGTGAATAGCGGTGTGTAAATTATTTTTAACTAACAAATTTTTCTATTATGAAAATGAAACCCAAATTGAATCCCTCTTTGTCAAGATCAACCTTGGCAATATTATTTTTACTACTGCTCAGCTGGGGGGTTAGCGCGCAAGTATCTGAAGCCTCTACAACAGGCAATAGTGTAGATACGGTTGTTAGCGACCAAAAGATCACAGATGAATGGTCTCAGAATGAGGTTCCGGTAGTTTTAAGGACCAATTAATAATAAGCCAATAAGATACAGTCTTGTTTTTATTTTTGGACTATATAATTCTTGAAAAAAAATGAAGATTTACTTACAACGTCTTAACCTTTTATAAAATAAACTTAAACATTTAATCATTTTAAAATAACTCTAATTATGAAAACAACAAGCAACAAAAAAACAATTAACAGTAGTGCATACCTGCTGTTTTTTGCACTCTTATTAGCCAGCCAAAGCGGTTATGCTCAAACAGAAGTTGGTGGCGGTGCAACAGGCACAAACAATGATAGATATATAATTAATGCCGACGAAACTGCTACTGATGCAGCTTTAAGGTTTCAAAGTAAAGAAAGCAATATTTTTAATGATTGGATGATTTATAATGAGAATAGTGATGGTGATTTGCATATCTCAAATTGGCGTAGCAGTTCACATTCTAATTCTAATGAAAATGATATAGGTGAAAAATACTTTACTTTCAAAAATGGTTCTGCTCCTGGTGATGGAACTGCTGGAGAATTAGGAATTAATGTAGCGCCAATGAGTGGCCTAGACATTAACCACGGAAATGCAAGAACTGGCTCTCACGCAATCAACAGGCCCATGTACATTACCGGACCTATTGGACCTTCATATAATGGTATTGAATTTCGTCATTATAACGCAACGCAAGGAATAGGCTTTGGTTACAATACAATTTATGCAACTGGTTCTAATTCAAGTCAAGAACTAAATTTTCAAAGCCGTGGGACTGGAAATATTAGTTTAAAGACAGGTGGTAGCTCAGATTTGTTTATCAATGGGAGTAGTGGAAATGTAGGTATTGGCACCACATCTCCATCGCAAAGATTGGATGTAAATGGTCATGCGATGATTAGATCTAACCTATATATGGATGATGGAGATGTTAGGGATATACACGGATTATACTTAAAAGATTGGGATGACAACACTGGCGGAAACGATTCCAAATATCGTCTTCTAGCACGTGATGGAGCTTGGATGTATTATGATGGTGGAGTTGTTATAGGAGCATATGGTAATGGAACTTGGTCAGATGTGCCGACTGGAAGGTTAGTCGTCCAAAACGACATGGTCATTGGTGATGCTACTCCAATAGCTGGAACTGCACTGACTGTAGATGGCAGAGTCTACATTTCGGATGATGTTACTAGTGCAGAAGAAGGTTTTGGTTCTGGTTATACAACCAACGACAATTACAAGGACTACCTACTTTGGGTGGAAGAAGGAGTGGTGAGTCCAGATTATGCGATTTCTGAGACTTCAGACTGGCCAGATTATGTATTTGATGAATCATATGAACTTTATTCATTGGAAGAAGTAGAATCACACATCGCAGAAAAGGGTCATCTTCATACAATGCCCTCTGCTGAAGAGGTTGAGGCGAATGGTTATTCTCTGGATGATTTGAGCAAACGTATGGTGAAAACCATCGAAGAACTCACGCTACACGCTATCGATCAAGAAAAGAGGATACAGGCTCAGAATGTAATTATTGAAGAGCTAATGGCTCAATTTGAAGCTTTTTCTAGTAAATAATCATCCACATAATTTATGCAACATGAAAAATTATATTAGATATCTATTAATTTATTTACTGTTTGCTTTTGGGTATCAAGGTTGGTCTAGCACCATTATCTATAAAACCAAGCTCGCTTACAGTACCAAAGATGCCGGAAAATTCAGTAATAAAATTGAGCATGGGATTGAAGTATCCAGTACTGCAACCTGGCAAAAGGTTACAGTAACAGTAAAAACTGTAGCAAGTGTACACTATAACCAGTTGATTTGTAGCCATACAGGTTCGATGTTGTTATACGAATCTTATGTTACATCTAATAATAACAGTTTAGGGCATATTGCAGATAATGGTACGGTTTACAAAAAGGGATTTGCTGGAATTATGGGATGCGGTACCTCGCATAAAACAGATGAGCAATCGTATGTTAGGAATAATGCGCAAACTGCTGCTTATTGGATACATAATGGGGACAACTGGCATAGGTGGCATAAACCAGTAGATGTATATGTTACACTTACACTTGAAGGAGATTTAAAGCTTTCTGATATCAAGCGAGTGAAAATTCCGGGAGCTCCGACCCTCTATCCAGAGAATTTTGTCAATAATCCATTGACATCTGAAATTGGTTGTGATGGTATTAGCTCTTCCATTTGTAATAATCTTAATACTGTAGCTACAATTCCAATTAGCAATATTAATTTGGGTGTTACTGATCTAGTTTTACAAGTACACCGTGGTATTTGGGGGGAGATTGGAGGTCATCAGGAGAATACCATTGGAGCCTTTACTGATGCGATAAGTCAGGGGTATTACTTATTGGAGTCAGACATCATGCCTTTCGGTATTACCAATTGGACCAACTCTGGTAGCGCATCAACCTTTGCTACACCATCTGGCCTGGCCTGTTTGCATGATATAGAGTTGGATAGGCCAACGAATGGGACGGGGTTTAGTTTTAATAAAACCAGAGCACAACTGAACACACTCAAGCTTAAAAAGCCAAGGAGCCCCGATGTTGGTACTGATGATATATTATTCTTTGATGAGTTGATGATTTATGCCCATAACAATGATGCTATTGTGGTTGTTGACATGAAAAACTTACAAGGTAAAGGGCTGGATGCTAATGGCAATTGTATTGATAATTTCCTATGCGAATTCAATACGCAGGAGCGAAAGAACCTGTCATGGCTCAAGAACTATAAAAAGGCCATTGAAATTGTTAATGGACTTGGCGCAGATCATTTTAAAAATTTAGCGATTAAAACCTATTTCGATTTGCCAACCCTCTCACAAGGATTACTCGAACTTGGATTGAGCCAGTCACTCTTCGATAAAGTACTTTGGGTGCCTATACTAGCTCCTGACCCGAAATGGCAAATTTCTGAAACTGACAAGAAGTTTGACACTAAGAAGATTCAAAAGTATGTTGATGATTGGATGAGTCATAATGCTAATGTACTATACTATGAGCCCAATTTTTTTAACTCATTTGATAACAAGTCGTCAAGGTTTTTGAATGGAGGTTATTCATACATGAACGAAGTTGGTAACGAAGCTACGTATCCATCTATAATGGAGTATATATACAGGATGGGTGGTCGGCGTTCTGGTTTGTTTTCAGGAGAGCCTATTGAAGGTAGAGGCTTACCTAATCGATTCGGTAAGTGGAAGATACCTGTAGGTAAAGGTGACCGGAGAAGTGATCAGATCTTTGTAATCCAGCAAAAATATATGAGACATTCGGTCATCACCACAGACCGACCAGATGTATGGAAACAATTAAAAGATTAAGAGATGAAAAGATATATAAAGAATATTTATCGAATTGCAGGCTTGGTGGTACTGTGGGCTTTTTGCGCTGCAAGCGTACAGGCTCAGACTAATCTAACCCGTATGTTAGGGATGACTAATAGTGATTATATATCCATACATAATGGAGGAGGGACAACCCATGCATTCAATGCCGTGAGAAATGCACTCGGACCAAATCAATACGATCTGTTCATACTGACAGCTACTTTTGAATCTGGAGATTTTCCATCTGTACCGGTTGGAGGCAAGATTGCAGTGTATCAGTTCGAATTGAACAATACGCTCGTCTACGAAGTTGGCGTTACTAATACTGGTGGCAATTTGTTTTGGTATGTCAGCCGACCCACCGGAGTGTCACCTTTAACAAAGAGCATAGATTTAGATTATGTGGTCTATGAAGACTTGGGTGTCAATGGTGATTTCTCCTTCATATTCACCAAGTACTTCACTGGAATAGCGGTAGATGATGGAGGTACGAACGTCAAATTTGCGCCACTATTTTTCGGAATGGAGTCCAATGCTGGAGGCACCTTTACGAGTCACGCAGGAGAATTCATGGGACTTACAAATAACGTGAGCAATAGACGTGTTTACATGTTAAAGCAAACCAAGGCGTGGAGAATGTCCGGAAGTCATAAGATAGGTGCTTTAGATGCGTTGTTCAGGCTTGGAAGTGTCTTGGACAAAATATCCAATACCACAGGAGGAGCAAGTGATCCTGGTGCGCGAGTTGCCGAGGAAAATGCGGTTTTTGATGAATTCATAGTTGAGGATTTAACAACCGTAGTGAATATCTATCCAAATCCATCCTTTGGTCAATTTCAATTAGACTTTCATATGAAAGAATCTGGAGAGGTCAAGTATCAAATTTTGGATATTGGCGGCCGATTAATCAGTCAGGCTAAAGCGTTTTTTGAAGAAGGAAACCAACAATGGTCAATCAATGAAAGTGGAAATTTGAGTACTGGTATTTATACAATAAAGTTTGCCGGACCTGATTTGATTGAGAGCAGGAGATTAATCGTTAAGTAAATTATCCTTTTCAGGAAATCTCGGAGTATGCTCTACGAGATTTCCTGATTCATTGACAGATCGGTAATTGAAGCATTTCGATAGTTGGATTGTACTGTCGGGTTGAGTACCTGATAAAGAAATAGGTGAATGCATCGATGGATTCAAGATCATAATCTGATTAAACAGGGTCTCGAAAAAAATGAGATCTTCAACGAGCTGATCCGAATAAAACGAGAGCAAAAAGTTATCTCCTTCAGAGTCACCTGTAAGGGACTCTGAGGATTGAGTAAGTGAGCATAAAATCCCGGAGTTCTCTGCGAGTAACTCCCAGAAGGTAAAAGTAACTATAAAGCAAGGTATGCAGAGGAAGACTTTGGTTCGCCTGAGAAATTAGAATTACAAAAGGAAAATACTACTGGGTTAAAAACCTTGTTAACTTTTGAATATCAATCATTGGAAATAGAAGACGACCCAATCCGTATGTTACACTATTAGCTTGACAAAGTACTGCAAGTGATGTTGATCAATTAAAAGAGAATTCGCAAGATTATGGGTAGAAACAAACCAAAAAACGATTTCGCAACCCTATAAAAACCATTTCGAACCCCTATGTTTTTATGTAATATAATCAACATTGTAGGGTACTAATTAATCAAAAAAGGACATGAAGCAGTCAAATTAATAATAACGAGAGTAAAAATTATTCAATTAAGAACAATTTATTCGACTAAACAATCAAAAAATGAAAACTATAAAACGGCTTTTGGGTACCATACTAATTTTGTTGACAGTAGTATTTCAGAGTAAATCCCAAGACGTGGTTGTTAATCCAATAACAAAATCATTTACCGGAAAAACAGTAGTTCTCCGGCTTTCATGACCCTAGATACGGATAATGGAAGAGTTGGAATCGGAACTTCAAACCCTCAACAGGCACTAGAGGTAAATGGCCAATTATCTGCTGGAACCTATCTGATCGAACTGGCTGCACCAGGACTGAACAAGACCCAAAGAGTGATTATTAAGTAGAGTATCGTTTGAGATGAATATACCACGACTAAACTATTAAAAAGGCATGAGACATTTACTATTGAATTTTACGCTTTTAGGGGTTCTTTTCACAAGTGGATTCCAATCATTCGCCGATAAAGGACGAATAATCTTTCAGCTTAGGCCTGATATGAAAACATTGCTTGATTTGAATGCAGAAGATTTGTTAGGCATCAAGGGCAATACAGTAGGAGGAAGCGTGGAAGTGAGAGTATATGCTTATGAAAATTACAAATTTAATCATAAACGTGAGAACCCTAATTTGCTAATGGGATTTTATTCAACAGGCAACCCTGAGTATAAATACGAGCATCCAGGGTGGGTTGTAAAGGAATATTGGCCATGGTATTGCTTAGGGGGTATTAATTCTTTCTGTCTTCAAGGTAGCACCTCTTATGTCACATTTTTTAGTGACAATATTGATCAGTTTAAAAAGAATGCAATCCGTCAGTATAATAAAAAATTTCAAGAATATGGACTATATGACTCATTTCATGTGGTGAATGATGGTACTTTAGATATGATTGTGGAAGTAGATTATGACCTACCCGGAAACTATGAGGACTTTTTATACAAATTACAGTTACCCGGTTATCAAGAAATGAATCAGGATGAGATTATTTACCGTGAACAACTCTTTGCGAATACCGATGGGTTACGAAAACCTCTTTTCTCCTCAGTCTATCATAAACTTGGAAATATGATAAACTCTGAAGATAAGACTTCATTGATTGACATGGAATACTTGGGTAAACAGAATACAATAGTCCCTAACGCACACACTTTTAGAGCGACATATGGGGGTAATCAACACGTCAATATCCGAATCATAGAGCAAGACCCCAACGAATACCTGCAGATAGAAGCAGAAGGTATTGCGGAAGACATTGCCATGAGAGTTGGGCAGTTACCCAAGGTCTCAAGGTCAACACTTTGGAACGTGCATGTTTATGGGGATATCGTTCGTGCCAATGTTACTACGCTTGTCAGACCCACTCATACAGTGAATGCTGCTGTTGATGATCATAAGTCAGCTCTATTATCGTGCACCAGCGCTATGGCTTTTGATTCTCAAAATAATAGTAACGCTTGGAACAATGCTGTCAATCTTGATCCAACGTATGTTTCATATTTCAGTCGAGAGGTTCATAAATGGGATCATTCCGAGAGTTTTATAGCTTGGTTAAAAATTAGATATTTCAATGATCGTAACAATATATTCAACATAGGTATCCAAGAGGTCATTCCGAATAGAATAGCCTATTTTGACAACCTCATAACTGATGCTGATTTGTATCCTTCAAGTGAATATTCAGATCCCAATGGACGAGTGTCTACTGAGAAATTAGTATCTATTTTGAAGGAAGAAGTTCATTTGGAAAACCTGAAGATCTACCCTAACCCCACTAATCGTGGGAACGCAGTACTAATACTCAATACACACAAGATGGGAGAATTGAATATTGAGATCATCGACCTTCAAGGTAAGGTTATTAAATCACAAAAAACGCACATAGAAAAAGGACGATCAGAAATCGCCCTTGACTTGAGAGGATTTTCAATAGGACTCTACACCATCAAAGTCCGTGGAGCTGGTATTGATCGAAATGAAAAATTATTGGTGTCCGATTGATCAGACATCTCCAAAATCTTAGAAACCAGAAATTTATTAAAACAACAATTGTGAAAGTAGTCTTGATAGCTATAGTTACTCTAAACTTGAGTACCATATTAGCCCAAGCTCAAAAAATGAAAGTGGGCTATGTCCGTATGGATGCGCTGGTCTCCAATATGCCAGAATACCAACAAGCGCAGATCGATTTTGACACGTACAAACAGCAATTATCCTCGACGTTTGAGACAAAGTATCAGGATTATCAAACCAAGCTAACTGACTTTAAAAAGTCTAAGGATACGCTAGATGAAGTAATCTTAAAGGACAAAGAATCAGAGTTGAAGCACTTGCAAAGCTCTTTGCAAGAGTTTGAGAAAAATGCCAATGAATCTTTTGAGAAAAAGGAACGATCACTCTTTGAACCGATAGAGCAAAAACTAAAGGAAACTATCGAGCAAGTAGCCAATGCAAAGGGTTATACCCACATCGCTCAAAAATCTACTTTCATCTTCATCAAAGATGAAAGTGCTGATATTACAGATTTGGTTGCTGAAAAGTTGGGCTATACTATTGAAGAATAGCAGTCTGAAGGAGTGGAAAAATAACTGTGGGGTGACATGGTCGTGATGACTGGGACAGAGAGACTTGCAAGGGTGGACTTCTGGGTAGATAGGATTCTTTCAGAATGACCTGCAGGGGTGGAAAAATAACTGCGGGATGACCGGGTCACGTTGACTTGCGAAACGGAGAGACTTGCAGGAGTGGAGAAATTTGGAGGGGTGAACTTCTGGGCGCAGGAGCTCAGGACATTATTAGTGGTATTTTTATAGAAGATGGATTGACCGTAGTGGACAATTTGAACAGCTATAATTTTGAGCAGGTTAAGATATTCTGGGTTTTAGCAGCGCTGGTTTTACCTAATATTGTGCTATACCCTAATCCATCTGATGGTCAATTTCTGATTGATCTTATCA
>JBLICU010000127.1:0-8676 GCA_047632435.1 Cyclobacteriaceae bacterium | reverse complement strand
GATTTTCTCACCGTTCCGCTCATTGGCTATAACATCTAAGTAAACACCCTTTTGTGGTGTTTACTTGGGTTGTATCATTACTTATTTAATTTTCGTAAAAAACTGAATATCAGCAAGATATCCGTGTGCCAACGCTTATTAAGCGTTGGCACACGGATATAAAGTGCACTACTTGTTATCATACTCATTCCAATTCATTCCTCCAAAATAACGGAATATCCATTCAAAAACAATAACCTAACTTTTATTTTGGACATCATACTTTCATCCTTAGCACAGCCATGGATAGCAATCACAAAAAAAAGGTTCGGAGCAAGTCCGAACCTTATTCAAATGGGCGGTGATGGTATTTTATTCCCCTATGCTCCAGATCTTGTCGTAACCCATCTCTATTTCTTTTGCTCTCAGTGTGGCGATTCCACTTTTCAGTGACTCAATCATTTGTTTGTGACTGCATACGCGCAGCAATTCTTCTTTACTTGCCTTGAGTGCTGCTTCATTATATGGTTCTCCCGTGGTACGAATCACATATCCATCGAGGTAGCGGCCTAGCTTACTGTTGTTGGTTTCATCACGACCCGATATACTGATACTCAACCTTGGGATCAAAATGATATTTCCTTCCTGATTTGCAGCCACCTGCAAATTGAATTCTAAACTTAACAGTCCATCCAAGTCTCCAGCGGCTTTCATCATGTTAACCTGAGGATTGTCAGAGGTAAGGTTAGTAGACGTTGCGCCCAATATCTCGGATATTTTTTGCGGGTTTATTCGCTGGGTTCCTTTGTAGTTGTTTCTCACCATAGATTTGTTTAGCTCCTCCTGAGCGGGAAATAGTCCAACGTACTGCGGCGTACTTGTGACACTTTCCACAGGCACAAAGACAATGTCGTATTCTGATTTGAAAAAACTCACCAGGTCTTTATAGATCACATCCATCACATAGTCCCAGCTTTCCTTCGGTAATTGTGGAAATTCGAATGTGGTCGTCGTGGTGGTGGATTGGGTGTATCTGGTATTTCCCACGGTCCAAGATGACGAACTTTTTTCTGTTTCTTCTTTGAATGTATTGGCAGTCATATTAAAAGAAACCAATCCGAATTTTGACGCTTTTGACATGGGGATACCTGTAGTGGCATTTGGCTTGTAAAATTCATATCCCAGCGTTTTATTGGCGGATTGCCCTGTGATTTTAAGGGTTGCCATGATTCCTTCGTCTTGTTTTCCTTTCACAATCACTGGCAAAGAAGCATAAGCTGTTGTTTTTATCTCAGAGGTAGCTACCTGACCTACCTTTTGGTCTGAGCTGTAATCATCCTTGGTTTGGATTCGCTCACGTTCTACAATAATCCAGTTTTCTCCTTTGTTAAATTGTCCGGCGTTCAGCTGACCAGCGATTTCAGGATTGGCCAAAGCTTCCTTGGGGATGGTCACTTTTGCATCTCCAACTTTCGTAACTGGGAAATCTGCAAAATGATTTAAAGCACGCGCCCCCATCACATCGGTAATTAAAGAAACTCGGATTCTGGTATTTTCAGATCCCGGAGGATTGGTGTACACCAGCTCGATATCATTGTCCAAATCCAATATTGGCAAGGCTGTTTCTCCATTGACAGTGACGATTTCCACCCCGGGAATCGTGGTAAGTGAAAAGGAAGCCTCATCTCCCGTAATGGTTTTAACACTTATATTCACTGGCTTGGAAGGGGGTATATTGAAGACTTTAGCGTAGGAGCCCAATCCCACATATCCCATTGGTTCTCCGTCACAAAGTACCTCTCCGTCAATTTCAAGCATACCTACACCTTCCATCTTGAAAAAAGATATGTATGCGGAAAAATCCCCTTCCCTTGTGCTCTCTGGATAAAATTTAACTTCAGAGGTTTTGATTTCTGGTGGGTATATTCCGCAGACCATTCCCATTTTGATTGATACCACTTCTAGCTCTGCAGTTTTTCCGGTCATTATATTGCCAGCCAGCTTACCAAGTTTCTCTCCGATATTGAATTTCGGTGGTTTGATATTTAATTTCTTCTTTCCTTCATCATCCTGTGCGGATAACTGGAAACTGACAAGCATGAGCATTGTCAGCGTTAGTGTTATTTTTCTCATGGTCGATTTTTTTTGTTCAAAAATAGACGAGAAAAAAATCTATTTAGATCACTTGAATCACGCAAATTGGTATACCATGAAGAGGGTATATTTTAAGAAAATGTTACTAATTCGTAAAATATGGACACTCTGTTGAAGTAAATGTAAAGAGCGAAAAGTGAAGAAGTCAGGAACAGTCTATTTGTATTTCTGATATAGTCGCTGCTGCAATCCATTCAGATCAACGGCTCTACCCTGGATGAAAGAATAGATCAATATGTTGGTTCGCATATCCAAAATATCTCCTTCTGAAATGAGAATATTGGCATCTTTGCCCGATTCAAGGGATCCTGTTTTATCATCTATTCCCAAGATTTTGGCGGCATTTAATGTGACCAATGAAAGTGCTGTTTCCTTATCAACACCATAAGCAGTAGCAGTCCCGGCAAGAAAAGCGAGGTTTCTGATGCTGGAATAATCATTGGAAGTCAGATATGACAAACAAAATGGAATTCCTGTTTCGACCAACATTGCAGGCTGGCGATACACCCAATCCACGGGATCATCTGCACTTCCTGGTAATCTGTGGACATTATCCAAAACCACAGGATAGCCGCTTTCCTTTACTAAATTTTTGACAGGCAATATCTCCCGAACACCGACCAATACTACTTTTGGAACCGCCAATTCAGTAAGTGTCTGCACCGCATCAATGATATCATCGGCTCTATTCACGCAAACAAATAGTCTTGTATCTCCGGAAACCACACCCTTCATGGCGGCCAATTTCAGATTCAAAACCTTTGGCGAAACTTCCATATAAGCTTTTGTGTCCTCGAACAATTGAATTAATTCCTTTTTTTGTTCTGCAAACTTCTCATTGGGCTGTCGGGTAGTTTCACCCTGATCGGATTTGGGAGCTCTTGTTTTTGAAGGCCAATTCAGATGAACAGCATCATCCTCAAGATAGAGCGCATCTTCCCAATTCCATGCGTCCAATTGCATCACGCTTGAGGTACCGGGAATGCGGCCACCTATAGGAATGGATTGCACGATTTGGATACCATTGAATTTCATTGTTGGAATAAGCTCTGAATCAGTATTGAAGGCAATCGCCGATCTCACATGAGGTTTTATATCGCCAACTTCTTTCATGTCCAGGGTGGCCCTTACAGCCTCAATTTCCTTCAACCCTACTTCAGTCATTACAAGGATTAGACCGGGATAAACATGTTTTCCTGCGGCATCAATTTGCTTGTATTTCGTAAGATCAAATTTTGAAGTTGTGGCGTCAAGGACGTGTTCCAATTTCCCGTTTTTAAACGTGATGAGAGAATTTTCAATGACCTCACCATTTCCCAAATGCGCAAAGCCATTCATGATGGCTATGGGCTCAGACTGTTGGGCTCCCGGAGAAGGAACTTGTGCATATCCATTCAAAAAAAACAATATTGAGATCGAGAAAAGAACTATTTTCTTAAAAATGGCTTTCACAAAATCAATTCCAAATAAAAATATCGCCAGCTTATTCATGTTCGTTTTCTGTTTGTGTGATACTATGTTCTTCAGAATCACAATGCAAAAGCTCTTCCTCCACTTTCATTGGCGGCTGTGTTGGTGCACCTCCTGCTTTTGCCTGAATCATCTTATTGATTAAGCGTGTGCGCTCTGCAAGAATATAGGCTTGCGCTTCTTTTTCCTTTTCCAAACTGAAATAAATGGTCCCATCGACAAGTGTGTATTCCGGTCGTGCATAAATAGAAAGCGGATGGTTGGACCAAAGCACAAGGTCCGCGTCTTTCCCCACTTCTATGCTCCCCATTTGATCATCCAAGTGAAGCAGCTTAGCAGGATTGATCGTAACCATTTTTAGCGCGTCTACTTCAGACATACCTCCGTATTTCACTGATTTTGCTGCTTCCTGATTCAATCTCCTTGCCATCTCAGCATTGTCAGAGTTGATAGCAACTGTAAGCCCAGCATCTTGCATGAGCGCGGCATTATAAGGAATGGCTTCTTTCACTTCAAATTTATAAGCCCACCAATCGGAAAAGGTGCTTGCTCCTACTCCATGCTTTGCCATTTTATCGCTCACTTTATATCCTTCCAGAATGTGTGTGAATGTATTTACCCTAAAATCAAATTGCTCGGCTACTTTCATGAGCATATTGATCTCCGACTGAACATATGAATGACAAGTGATATAGCGCTCTTTGTTGATAATCTCAAGAAGAGCCTCCATTCGCAAATCAGTCCTTGGTGCTGGTGTAGACGCTTTTACCTTTTTGCTAAGTGTCTCATATTTGGCTTTCGCCAAACCATATTCTCTGGCTCGGGTAAATGACTCGATATAAACTTGCTCCACTCCCATTCGTGTTTGTGGAAAACGAATCGTATTCTGATCACCCCAATTGGATTGTTTTACATTTTCGCCAAGTGCAAACTTGATAAACGGGTCAGCATCTTTGATTAGCAATTCTGATGGTGCAGCACCCCATCGAAATTTAATAATGGCTGATTGACCACCCACAGGATTGGCAGAACCGTGCAGTAATTGAGCCACAGTAACACCTCCGGCCAAATTCCGATAGATATTGATGTCTTCAGAGTTGACTGCATCTGCCATGCGAACCTCAGCCACAACAGCTACCGATCCTTCATTGACAGCACTTAAACCCAGGTGGGAATGTTCGTCTATGATTCCTGGTGTCAGATGTTTGCCTTTTGCATCGATGATTTTCGCATTTGGGGCGGTAAGACCACTTCCAACATTGGCGATTTTACCATTTTCAACCAACACATCTGCATCTTCCAATTTGTCATCACCGGATAGTGTCCATACTGTTGCATTTTTAAATAGAATGGTTTCTTGATTAGGTTTTTCCGTCCATCCATGAGCAACAAATGGATAGATCATCTTGCCCTTTTCGTCAGGTTTTAATTCTGTCTTTTTTACTGATTCGGATTTTTCCACAACTGTATCCTTAGGCTCGTCCTTTGCAGCTTTCCAGCTAAAATCACCTCCTTTTTCATCCGTTCCAACTCCACCAAACCTATCATTTCCTATCCAACCGGTAAGGCGATAGTTGATACTGTCTTTTGTAAATGAAAGGAGGACATTGTTTTCCTTGACCTGCAGATCGACTGCCAAAATGGTAGAGTCTTTTTTGTAAATCACTGCCGAATGCCCAGTTTCAATTTTGATTAACTCAAGTTTAAAGGAAGTAGTATCCATTTTTAGTTGATAGACACCAGCATAATCAGCTTGATCCAATTCGCCAAATTGGTTGCGCTCACCTTGCACCCAGGTTTCCAAAATTTTGGTCTCCTTTTCGAAAAGATCTCCCGAGGTGATGATGAAGCTGGCAATCATTCCTTTTTTTAGCGCACCCACTTCATTTTCCAATCCAAACATTTTTGCAGGACTATAAGTAAGCGATTTGAGGATTTGTGATTTGGATAACCCAGTTTCACTGACCGTTTTAAGTGTGGCCCAAAGTGAAGATTTATCCTTTAAACCATAAGTAGTAAACGCAAAATCAACACCTTGATCTGCAAGAATCTTAGCGTTGCTTGGCGCCATTTCCCAATGTTTCATTTCAGCCAGACTGACATCCATAGCCGCTATAGGATCACTGACATCATAAGCTGCAGGAAACTCCAAAGGAAGGATCAAAGAAGCATTGGTTGCTTTGATCTCATCAGCTCTTTGATATTCATCTCCATTTCCCTTGATGATATATTGCACCCCAAATTCGTCACCAACTTTATCTGCAAGTAGCACTCGCAACTTATCGCCGCTAGCTTCAAATATCTGTGGCAATGCTCGGCTTTCATTGAACGATTCCAATGTAAGGTTGTACTCTAAATTCAGAGAGGTTTGATACCAATCCGCGTCATAATAAGTTTGTCTGATCAGGGCCACAGACCCCATGATGGATTTGGGATAAAGTTGCTTGGTGTGGCCTTTTGTAAATGAAAAATGTGAAGCAGCCTGACCTTTGATGATCGACTCATTGACTGATTGAGTGGCCAGCGAAGTGAAAACAGACGTGCCTCGAACCAATCCTGCTTTTCGGAATGAATTGACGGCTCCAAAACCAAGCTTCTTCCATTCCAATGCATCGGTTTTGTCCAAAACGAATACCGCATCTGCATCAAAATCTGCTTTTATATTGTCATTCCAGCCATATGCTTCATTTCGCTCACTGTCGTATTGAGGTTTGGCAGTAGCTCCTGCGGCTATCTCAAAAAATGAAACTCCATAGTTGGTGTATGGATCAATCAACGCTGGATAGATGTATTTCCCTTTCAGGTCAATAACAATCGCACCTTTTGGAATGGCAAAGTCAGTTCCAACAGTGACTACTTTGTCATGATCGATGATCAAAGTAGCCTGCTCCAATACAGTCTGAAAATCCAAATAGATTTTCGCATTGGTGAAGGCATAAATCTCTAATCGCTCGTCTGCCACACCATTTATTGGAAAAGTGTCTTGTCCCTTAACCAAGAAAAAAGGCACCAAAAAAAGTGAGAGCAAAAACTTTCTCATTGAATATGTATTTAGAATTGCTAGTTAGCCAAACCGGACATAAGAAAGTGGAACCCTTATGTCAACGGTCTATTTTCAATCTAAATCAGTTAAACGCCGATATGCCAGTGATCTCCTGACCTAGGATCAAAAGATGAATGTCATGCGTCCCTTCATAGGTCAGCACAGATTCCAGGTTCATCATGTGTCTCATCATCGGGTATTCGCCGGTGATCCCCATACCACCATGAATTTGTCGTGCTTCTCTGGCTATCTCCAGTGCTACGGCTACATTATTCCTCTTGGCGAGGGAAATCTGGGCAGTGGTTGCCTTTCCTTCGTCCATCAACTTACCCAATCGCCAGTTTAGCAGTTGGGCTTTAGTAATTTCTGAAAGCATCTCGGCTAATTTTTTCTGAATCAACTGAAAAGACCCAATCGGTTTGCCAAATTGGATACGTTCCAAGGAATACTTTCGGGCCGATTCGTAGCAATCCATTGCTGCACCAATCACTCCCCAGGCAATGCCAAAACGGGCTTTATCCAAACAACCCATCGGTGCGCCAAGACCATCTTTTCCAGGCAATAAATTTTCTTTTGGCACTTTCACGTCACTAAAAACAAGCTCTCCGGTGCAGGATGCCCGAAGCGACCATTTGCCATGAGTTTCTGGTGTGGTAAATCCTTCCATGCCTCTTTCCACAATCAACCCTTTTATTCTACCTGATTCATCTTTGGCCCAAACCACGGCTATATCAGCTTTGGGTGCATTCGAGATCCACATTTTGGCACCATTGAGCAGAAAGTGATCTCCTTCGTCTGTAAAATGTGTTTCCATTCCAGATGGATTTGATCCATGGTTGGGTTCTGTCAGTCCGAAGCATCCTAGCCATTCACCAGCGGCCAGCTTGGGTAAATATTTTATCTTTTGCTCTTCACTGCCATAAGCATATATTGGGTGCATGACCAGCGATCCTTGCACAGAAGCCGTCGAACGCATACCAGAATCACCACGCTCAATCTCTTGCATGATCAAGCCATAGCTGATATAATCAAGTCCTCCTCCACCGTATTTCTCTGAGACAGTCGGTCCAAATGCACCCACATCTCCGAATTTTTTAACTATCTCATATGGAAAGTGATTTCTTTCCGCCCAATCTTCGATGTAAGGAGTGATTTCCTTTTTCACAAAATTACGGATGGAATCCCTAATCAATTTATGCTCATCGGTGAGCAAGTCATCAATTTGGTAAAAGTCAGGTGATTCAAAATCGTCAACAAAATTTCGTTTTGCCTGATTGTTGTCATGTGTATTTGGGGTGCTGGACATCATTTTTGTATTATAAACTATATTCAATCAATTTTACGGTCGAAGCTAAAGAAGAAGAATGGGAAATAGAACATTTAGTCCTGAGATATTAGAACAGTTGGAAAAGTTGGCCGATAAATATGAGGCAACAGGTCAGGACCTCTCCTCCTATCTTGATGGTTTGGTGCAATCTGATTACCTCACCTATTGGGATTATATCCATCTGGATACATTACTGAGCCTACAGTCACCACGCACCAGTTTTCCGGACGAAAAAATATTCATCCTTTACCATCAGATCACGGAATTATATTTCAACCTCATCATCCATGAGCAGGATCAATTGATTTTTGCAGAATCAACGAGAGATCAATTCAAAAGTGGTATCAACAGAATGAATAGATATTTAGATCATCTGATCAACTCTTTTGACATCATGATAGACGGGATGAACAAAGAGCAGTTTTTGCAATTTAGGATGGCCCTTCTCCCCTCCTCTGGTTTTCAATCAGCTCAATATCGGATGATCGAAATTGGTGCAACTGATTTGCATTTACTTGTGGCACCTGACAAGCGAGATACGTTTGATCTGTCCAGCTCAATTGAAAATACATATGAAGTGCTATATTGGAAAAAGGGAGCAACCGAATTGGCCAGTGGCAAAAAGACTTTAACATTGGTGCAGTTCGAAAAGAAATATGCCAAAGACTTTAAGGAGCGGGCGAGTGCTGTCAAGGAAAATAAC
>JBLICU010000126.1:0-8693 GCA_047632435.1 Cyclobacteriaceae bacterium | reverse complement strand
ATGTTGATCAAAACGATGATGGACTGATCAATGAAAAAGATCTGGTAGCTGGACTTAGCTCAGATCCGAAAATCATTCTTGGAATGACTTCTAATTTGAGGTACAAAGCATTTGATATGGCTTTTACATTGAGAAGCAATATTGGAAACTATGTGTACAACAACGTAGCTTCTAATTACGGTCATTTTCAGCGAATCAATGGAGACCTTCCTTACAACATGCATACTTCTGTTTTGGAGACAAAATTTGGAGCAGCTCAATTAAAATCTGATTATTATGTAGAGAAGGCATCCTTCTTAAAACTAGATAATATCTCCATCGGATATACACTGGACAAACTGGATTGGATGCGAGCACGCATTTATGTAACAGGCCAAAACCTTTTAACTCTTTCGGGCTATTCAGGCTTGAATCCAGAAATATCTACTGGTATTGATAATAATTTATACCCAAGATCAGTCACTGTAATCGGTGGTATTAATCTAACATTCTAATTCAATTGAAGATGAAAAAATATATCGTATTAACCCTTGTGATCTTGATAGGAACCGTTTCCTGTACAGATCTTGATGTCATTCCAAAAGATGGTAGGGCATTGGAATCAATTGTGTTTGCTGAACAGGATGCATATATATCTTATCTGGCTAAAGTATACGCAAGTTTGACTTTGACGGGTCAGGAAGGCCCGGCCGGTTCTGCTGATTTAACCATCATTGCCGATGAAGGATTCAGCAGCTATATCCGTGTGTATTGGAAAGCACAGGAACTTACTACCGACGAGGCTGTAATTCGATGGACAGATGCGGGAATTCAGGATTTGAATACAAATTCATGGTCATCTGACAACCAGTTTGTCAGGGTGCTTTATTACAGGATCTATTTCACTGTGGCTTTGGCAAATGATTTTCTAAGAGTGGCGGAAACACATGGTGGCGTTTTTGATCAAAATTTCACTAACCAACTGGAAAAATTTAAAGCTGAGGCGAGATATATCCGCGCAATGGCCTACTGGCATGCTTTGGATTTGTTCAGAAATGTTACACTCATTACCGAGGTGGGCTCTGCCCTTCCTTCACAAGTTTCGCCTACCGAGCTTTACAATTTTATTCTCAGCGAGCTAAATGAGATCGAGCCGTTAATGACTAATGCAAATCAGGGAGATTATGGACGTGCTGATAAAGCCGCTCTCTGGATGTTGAGAGCTAAGTTAAAATTAAATGCTCCTGTTTATTTACCTGCAGGTTCAGTAGAGCTCGATGGGATATATGATGATGTAGTTTCGGATTTAGAGTCTGTTATGAGTGCGGGGTATTCTTTGAATCCAAACTACTTGTTCAACTTCAATGCAGATAATCACACTTCGCCCGAAATGATTTTTCCACTTACGGTAGATGGCACTAATAGTCAATCGTGGGGCTCTACCACTTTCTTAATAAGTGGAATGATATTTTCCAAAGAAGACACAACTGATGTTGGACATATGCGTCCGGCTGACTGGGGAATGTCAGGTGGCTGGCTAGGTATCAGGTGTACCAAAAATTTTGTCTCTCTTTTTGAAACAGCTCCCGGGACTTTCACTGCAGATGGCAGACAGCAATTTTTCACTCCAGGAAGAACCAGAGATGTTCCAGATATTCTAGGACAAGATAATGGATACCCATCTCCGAAGTATAGCAACATTGGCTCAGGTGGTTCAGCCGGGAATAACAATACTTTTCCTGATACTGATTATCCCATGTTTAGACTGGCAGATGCCTATTTGATGTATGCAGAAGCAGTACTTCGTGGTGGTAGCGGCACAAGGGCTGCTGCACTTGGATATATCAATGAATTACTTACTAGAGCTTATGGTGATGTCTCCGGCAATATTGTCGATGCTGATATGACATTGGATTTTATTCTTGAGGAAAGAGGCAGAGAGTTGTATTTTGAAGCAACAAGACGTCAGGATTTGATCCGATTCAATAAATATTCCGCTAGGGCGGGTGCGGACGAAATGGTGTGGGAATGGAAAGGTAATGACGTCAATGGATTGAGCATTCCTAGCAAATTCGAAATATTCCCAATCCCGGCAACAGATTTGAGTGCCAATCCGAATTTAGTCCAAAACAAAGATTACTAATCCTTAAAGTGGCAGGTGTGCACCCTAGCACCTGCCAAATTTTTTCCTCACAATTCAAAAAGATGACATGCGACACTTGATAACTACACTTTTATTTCTGTTTTTTTCAATAAACGCGCAATGCCAATCAGTCGATCGCATAGAGCCTCCGAATTGGTGGGTGGGAATGAAAAACACGGAACTTCAGCTTCTGATACATGGACAGGATATCTCCAAAGCACAGTTCAAGATCTCCGAAAAAGATGTAACACTGGTTAAAGTAAATGTTGCTGAAAGCCCTAATTATGTGTTTTTGGATTTAATGATTTCTTCTGATGCATTAGCTCAGGTTATCAATATAGAATACAAAATGCCCAGCTCTAAAAATCAAAAAATAAAATATGAACTTCGTGTAAGAGAAAAAGACATCAATGCAACTGTTGATCGGAGTGATGCCATATACCTGATCACACCTGATCGCTTTGTAAATGGAAACCCGGACAATGACACGGTAGATGGCATGAAAGAAAGTGCTAATCGGGAATTTCATGGTGGCAGACACGGCGGTGATTTGGAAGGGGTTTTATCAAAGTTAGATTACCTACAAAATTTAGGAGTAACCACCCTCTGGCTCAATCCTGTTGTGGAAAATGACATGCCTGAGTATTCTTATCATGGATACGCTATCACAGATTTTTACAGGGTTGATCCACGATATGGTACCAATGAAATGTTTCGTGAGCTTACAGTTCAGCTTCATAAGCGAGGTATGAAAAATGTAATGGATATGATTTTTAATCATTGTGGCTTGTCGCATTGGTGGATGGCCGATTATCCGTTTAAAAACTGGATTCATGATTTTGATGAATATGAACAGACCAACTACTCCATTTCGAGCTATAGTGATCCTTATAGATCCACAGCCGATTTAGATAAAATGGAAAAAGGTTGGTTCGTGACATCTATGCCTGGAATGAATCATGATAATGCATTTATGGTCACTTACCTCATTCAAAACAGCATTTGGTGGATCGAATATGCCTTGCTTGACGGTATCAGAATGGATACATATCCTTACAATAATCCCAAGGTGATGCGACTATGGGCGGATCGAATATATCAGGAATATCCAGCTTTTTATCTGTTGGGTGAAACATGGATTTCTGATGTTTCCTTAGAATCATATTGGGCACCTAAAAATGAAGACAGTAAAGAATTTCAATCAGGAGTGTCGAGCATCACAGATTTTCCTTTGTGTTATGCCATGCACAATGCTTTTAAGGAAGATGGTGATATCAAAAAGCTTTATGAATTACTGTGCCAGGATTTTTTGTATGATAAACCGTTCGTTAATCTGATATTCAACGATAACCATGACATGGATCGATTTTATCATATCATTGGTAACAATGTAGATCGCTTCAATCTGGCAATGACTTTTATGCTTACGACCCGGGGCATACCTCAGATTTATTATGGTTCAGAAATCCTCATGGAAAATTTTGGTGAGCATGGAGCCCTTAGAGAGGATTTTCCAGGTGGATGGCCATCAGATAAGATTGATGCCTTTGATTTTGATCAGTTAAGCGCTGATCAGAAAAAGGCTTTTCTTCATTTACAAAACCTATTGAATTTACGAAAATCAAGTCCTGTTTTACAGGAGGGCACCCTTAAACATTTTGTTCCTGTCAATAATATATATGTCTATGGTCGCGAATTAAATGGAGAAAAAGTTGCCGTATTTTTAAATAATAAGGATGTAGACCAGACCATCGACCTTACAAGATTTCATGAAATTTTGAATGGTTTTACTTTAGGTAAAGATTTGTTAAGCAACAGCACATTTGATCTAACACAAAAACTAAAACTTGAACCACGTCAAGGGATAGTTCTACAACTATCTGAGGTCAATAATTAGTTATGGATCGCTGAAGTGTAATTTATGAAAATAACCTTCCAAGTGATTTAATTCAAAAGTTGGTTTCGACAATATGCATCACAGTTTTTTATAAAGTTAAGGGTGGTCATTTGGCCACCTTTTTTTTGAAAAAAAAATCAAACTAGAAATTATTTGATTTTCGTGATGATTATCAGGATAGACACTGACACTAATAATGATCTTTTGACCTATTTTCACGGAAATTGTTACCTTGTTAGGATCTTTTGAATGGCGGGGTACACCCCAAACAGGATTTTAAAACATATGGAGCCTACTATTTCTTCAGCCCTTTCTTTATTGGTAGTCGGGATGATCACCGTTTTTGTCGTATTGGCATTGGTTGTTCTGGTTGGAAAGGTGCTTATCCGACTTGTTAACACACTTGCTACAGAAGAGCCCATAAAAACAACATCCCACGTAATAGATCCTAAAAAACTTGCAGCAATTAGCGCAACAGTCGAAATCGTTACAGCAGGAAAAGGAAAAATCACAAAAGTAGAACGAGTAAAATAATATTATCATGGCAAAAGAAATTGGCCTTTGTCTGGTCTATCGTGATATGTGGCAATCTTCCGGAAAATACGTGCCACGCGTAGATCAACTTGTAAAAGTAGCCCAACCCATCATTGATATGGGATGTTTTCGCAGGGTTGAAACTAATGGTGGTGGATTTGAACAGATCAACTTACTATATGGAGAAAATCCAAACAAATCAGTTCGAGATTGGACTCAGCCGTTCAACGATGCGGGAATACAGACCCAAATGCTGGAAAGGGGATTGAATGGTTTGCGGATGTATCCAGTTCCGAAAGATTTGAGAAAACTGATGTTTAAGCTCAAAAAGCTGCAAGGAACGGATATTTCCAGATCTTTCGATGGGCTCAATGATATCGATAATCTTGAGCTTTCTATAGAATATGCCAAGGCTGGCGGGATGATCTCTCAAACATGTTTGTGCATCACACATTCTAAACTTCACACAGTAGATTATTATGTAGAGATGGCTGGCAAACTTATTGGCATGGGTGCAGATGAGATAGCGATCAAAGACATGGCAGGTATCGGAAGACCTGTTTCGATTGGTAAAATAGTGAAAGGAATTAAGGATATTAAGAAAGATATAATAGTGCAATACCATGGCCATTCAGGCCCAGGATTCTCTGTTGTTTCTTCTTTGGAAGCCGCGCGCGCAGGAGCTGATTTTATTGATGTTGGGATGGAGCCGCTTTCATGGGGAACAGGTCATGCAGATCTGCTCACTGTTCATGCCATGCTCAAGGATGCTGGTTTCAGCCTACCAGATATCAACATGGGAGCGTATATGCAAGCACGTTCGCTCACACAGGAATTTATTGATGATTTTCTAGGGTACTATATCAATCCGAAAAATAGATTGATGAATTCATTGCTCATCGGCCCAGGCTTGCCGGGGGGAATGATGGGAAGTCTGATGTCTGATCTTGAGAATAACCTGAGCAGCGTCAACAAATGGAAAGAAAAAAATGGGAAGCCAGCTATAACACAGGATGAGCTACTGATCAAACTTTTTAATGAAGTTGAAGCCATCTGGCCTATGTTAGGCTACCCTCCTTTGGTCACCCCTTTCAGCCAGTATGTAAAAAACGCTGCTCTCGTCAATGTGATGCAAATGGAGAAGGGCAAAGAAAGATGGTCTTTACTTGATGACAATACATGGGACATGCTTTTGGGGAAATCAGGCAAAGTACCCGGAAAAATAAGCGATGAGCTTAAAAAGCTTGCCGCCGATCAGGACAGGAAATTTTTCGAAGGAAATCCACAAGAACTATATGAGGATTGTCTGGTAGAAAAAAGAAAGGAAATGCAGGAGAAAGGCTGGGAAACTGGTGAAGATGATGAGGAACTATTCGAATATGCCATGCATCCTCAGCAATACGAGGCATTTATGTCAGGTAAAGCCAAAGAAGTCTTTGAGGCTGATTTAGCTACTAAAAAAGTGCCGAAAGTGGTGGCACAACAGGATTTTGTTGGTCAGCCGAAAGAGTTGAATATTGAAGTGAATGGCGAAAAATTCAAGGTTTCCATTTCTTATGGTGACGAATCGAAGGGTCAAAGTGAAAGTTTAGAGCCCGTAAAGCAATCATTTAATGGGACCACCAATGATATCGCAGCACCACTGGAAGGGAAAGTTTTTTTTACGAAAAATACGGGTGAAAAATCCATTAAAGTCGGTGACAAGTTGAAGAAAGGGGATTTGGTCTGCTACATAGAAGCGATGAAAGTCTCCAATGCCATTAAATCAGAATTTGAGGGGACAGTGGTTGAGATCATGGTAAAAGAAGGAGAAGAAGTCTATGATGATGATATATTAATTAAGCTGGGAAATTAAGTGGAGCTACTGGAAAAAATTTACCGAATGACGGCTCTGCAAAACATTGTAGATGAGCCTCAGATTTTGTTGATGCTTTTGATAGCATTTTTTCTACTCTATCTTGGAATAAAAAAGCAATATGAACCTCTGTTATTGGTTCCAATAGCTTTTGGTATGCTGATGGCTAATTTCCCGGGAGGAGCCATGGGTGTAGAAAACGTGGATGAAAGCATGACGCTTTATCAAATAGCCAAGCACCACGGAATTATGAATTTCGTTTATTACTCATTAATTAAAACAGGCTTTTTGCCCCCAATCATATTTATGGGTGTGGGTGCTTTGACAGATTTTGGCCCCATGCTGCGAAACTTGCGACTCGCGTTTTTTGGAGCGGCAGCCCAAATAGGAATTTTCACAGTTTTGATTTCAGCGGTTTTGCTTGGCTTTGATTTGAAAGAAGCAGCAGCTCTTGGGATCATTGGTGGTGCTGATGGGCCAACGGCCATTTATACCACCATTAAGTTGGCGCCTCATTTATTAGGGCCAATAGCTATAGCGGCTTACTCTTATATGGCATTGGTTCCGGTTATTATTCCATTAGTAGTGAAATTTACCATGACCAAAAAGGAATTACTTATCAACATGAAGCAGCAGGATAAATTATATCCTTCCAAAGTTCCCATTAAGAACCTTCAGACATTAAAAATACTTTTCCCTATTGCCGTAGGAACAATGGTTGCATTATTGGTTCCTTCGTCTGTTCCATTGATCGGACTATTGATGTTTGGCAATCTCGTTAAAGAAATAGGTGCTTCTACCGGAAGACTTTATACAGCCGCATCAGATACCATTCTCAACATCGCGACGGTTTTTCTGGGATTAGCTGTTGGCGCCACTATGACATCTCAGGCATTCCTTAATAAGGAAACAATCATGATCATTGTTGGGGGATTCATAGCCTTCGCCATATCCATAGCCGGAGGAATTTTTGCAGTTAAGGTCTATAACCTGTTCTCAAAAAAGAAAATCAATCCACTCATTGGCGCTACAGGATTGAGTGCTGTGCCTATGGCGTCAAGGGTGGCAAATGAGATTGCGTTGAAACATGACCCAAATAATCACCTTTTGCAATATGCAATGGCTAGCAATATATCTGGAGTAATTGGTTCTGCGGTAGCGGCAGGTGTTTTGATCTCATTTTTGGGTTAAATTGCTATTTGAAATCCCAGATTGAACCTAATCTTTCTTGAAATGAAAAAATTGTTCTTTTACGTATTAATGCCACTGATTGGTATTTTCCTATTTATCCAGCTTTTCCCAGGAGAAAAACCTACAGTAACCTTAGATAATCCGAATGATATCCATAGGGAAGTTTTGATTGATCCAACAGTTAGCAAAATCTTGCGAAATGCCTGCTATGACTGCCATTCAAATGAAACCGTATATCCATGGTATGCAGGTATCGCCCCTATTTCATGGTTGGTCATTCATGACACCAATGAGGGACGTGAAGAGCTTAATTTTTCGGAGTGGATTCCATATACTTTGAAAAGAAAAAATCACAAGCTTGAAGAGATCATAGAAATGGTAGATGATGATGAGATGCCCATGAAAATATATACGGTTATCCATGAGGAGGCAAAATTAACAGAGGAGGATAAACAAAAAATTATCACATGGGCCATGAATTTGAAAGGCTCTGCGGAATAACTGGTGTATAATTTTATCGGCTAAAGATGACCAAAAAAATAGTTGTTAAGGGATCTAATCGCGGTATTGGCTTGGAGATTTGCAAACAATTAGGAGCACTAGGACATCACATAATTTTACTTCCAGGAATACCATTAAAGGATTTGATACTGAAGAAAAGTTAAGCGACTTTGATATTGAGTTTTTTCAACTTGACGTGGAGGTGGTTGCCAGTATGGAATCCTTTGTTCATGCACTTTCCAGCCACACGGATTCAATAGATGTATTAATCAACAATGCTGGCGTACTTTTGGATTCAGGTCACCATCTGCGTTATATGCCTATGGAAATCGTGGATCGCACCATGAAGATCAATTTTCGTGGGCCATTGCAATTGACCAAAATGCTTCTTCCTTTTTTGAATAAAAGTCAGGATCCCAGAGTAATAGATATTTCATATGGGATGGGAGCACTTCACAGTATGGGTGCAGGCAATGGAGCTTATCGCATTTCAAAAACTGCGTTGAATGTATTCAAGGCTGTTTTAGCCGCTGAAGAGCATGGAATAAAAGTAAATTCTGTTTGTCCGGATAGGGTACGCATAGATATGGCTG
>JBLICU010000125.1:0-8705 GCA_047632435.1 Cyclobacteriaceae bacterium | reverse complement strand
AGAAGATACAAAAAGAGAGGTAGCTGAAGACGGAGCACGATACCCTGAGCAATTTTTCTTCGGAATACTGCCATCATGGGGAGCTTATATCCGCCATGCTAAGAACATAGAATTTAAGAATGTAAGAATGACCATCCGTGAAGACGACAAGCGAGAAATGATTGTTGTGGACGATGTGGAAGGTTTTGTGAATCATTAGAATAATCGAACAATATGAAAATAAATTACAACAATCTGATAGTGATAGTAGTATTTACCCTTTTTCTGGGCTGCGCTACCGAAGATAAAAATGAAGACAACAAAAATGCCCATGATAACTCTTGGCGTGGCATGACTATGATCACCCCTGCCAACCAATGGCGGGAAGGCTTGCCATCTGGCAATGGAATGATCGCTGCTTTGGTATATGGCTCCATTCATGAGGAACGGGTGCTTTTCAATCACAACGAACTTTGGTATGGAGGCAACATTGCTGATGTGCCAGATGTGTCTGATGAACTTCCCGTTGTGAGAAAATTGATGTTGGACGGGAATTACCTGGAAGCCAATGATCATTACAACAATAAATTAAGAGAAAAAGGGTTTTCTGGCAGAAACGGTGTTTACCATCCTGCATTTGACTTAGTACTTACCAGCAAAACCGAACTTATATTTCAAGATTATAAAAGGACATTAAATTTTGAAACTGGCGAAGTTGTTGTCAACTGGCGAGACGGAGATACCCGTTTTTCCAGACGACTGTTTGTATCCATTCCTGATGACATCTCTGTTATGACGATTCAAGCAGATAAAATGGGTGCTATTAGTGGTGATGTCACACTAGATATTCACGACCTGAAGGATGCCATTCAGCAAAACGGTGATCCCTTCGATCCGGGATTTAGGTTTCAAACCTCAGCTGAAGGTGATTTTGTAACTTTTAGTTCTACTGGAACTGATGGTGGAGAATTCGGAGGAGTACTGAAAGTAATTCCAACCAACGGAAAAATAAAATCAGAAAATTCACAAGTGTCCAATAACCGAAAAGCTAAGGGATATATAGCTGAAACCAACGGTAAGATTACTTTCGAGAATGTAGATGAAGTAACCTTTTTAATTGGTTTTTTTGCTAACGAACCTGCCAGTGAGGGAATTCCAAAAGTAAAGAAAAAACTCGCAGAAATCGATGAAGGATATGATAGCTTATTTAATCGCCACAAAGTACTCCATGCTGAAAGATTTAATTCAATGGCTGTCAATATCAATCCAAACGGGCTAAATGATACGCCCAATGAGTATTTGTTGTTAGACGCGTACAAGGGGAAAGTTTCACCAGAACTAACCCAAAGACTCTTTGATTATGGCCGTTACTTATTAATTTCCAGCAGTCGTGCTGGCGGATATCCTGCCAATCTTCAGGGAATTTGGAATGGCGACTACCGTCCACCATGGAATTCCCTTTTTGGCATCAATGAAAACCTGCAAATGACTTATTGGCAAGGTTTATCTGGAAATTTAAGTGAATCCATGATGGCTTTTTATGATTATTTTGAAAGTCATCTGCCTGAATTTAGAGAAAATGCTAAAAGACTTTGGGGAACAAGAGGAATTTACATTCCACCGTTTATGTCACCGGAATCCGCAAAGCTGCGAATTATTGCTTCCCATGTTGTTAATTGGACAGATGCTGCAGGTTGGCTGGCTTCATACTATTACGATTTTTATTTGTTCACAGGAGATAAGGAATTTCTCCAAAATCGTGCTGTTCCATTCCTAAAGGAAGTGGCTCTGTTTTATGAAGATTTTATAGTAAAAGATTCCAGTGGAAAAAACATGTTTTTTCCATCACAATCACCTGAAAACCAACCCCCCAATATGTCTGTCAGGGATGAAAAAACAGGTCGAACAAAAAACATCAAAGTACAGATCAATTCGACTATTGCAGTCGCTATTTCAAAAGAGGTATTCACCAATTTGATTACTGCTTGTGAGTTGTTAGGAATTGAGCAGGACGGAGTGAAAAGATGGAAAGCGATCCTGGCTGATATGCCTGAATACCAAATCAATGAGGATGGAGCGCTGAAGGAGTGGCTGCATCCTGATTTTGCAGACAATTATGAGCACCGCCATCAGTCTCATATTTATCCTCTGTTCCCTGGTATGGAGATCACCGAAGAGTCTAGTCCTGAATTGTACGAAGCTAGTAAACTAGCCATCGAAAAAAGATTGAGGATCGGATTGAAATCACAAACAGGTTGGTCCCTGGCACATATGGCCAATGTCTATGCTCGATTAGGTGATGGCGAAAAAGCAAAAGAAGCATTGGACATCCTTTCTCGAAGCTGCCTGGGTCAAAACTTATTTACCTATCACAATGATTGGCGAAAAATGGGGGTTACCATGTCTGTCACTTGGGGTAGAACCTCACCTTTCCAGATGGATGCTAATTTTGGAACTACTGCAGCGGTCACCGAAATGCTCTGCAGTTCTACTGCCGATATGCTGCGAATATTGCCTGCATTGCCTGCGGAATGGTCCGTAGGGGAGTTTAGGGATGTATTGACGCGGGTCGGTGTGAGTACGTCAGCTCAATGGGATATTAGTAAAAAAGAAATTAATATTTCACTTGTCGCTGGTAGGAATACTTCATTTGATCTAAAAATTCCTTCTGAAATCAATGCATTTGAGTGCGATGATCAAGCGGCTATTAAATTATCAAGTTATGGAAATCGGTATCGCAAAGTTACGCTGAATAAAAATCAAAAAATAGAAATAGAGCTAAAATTGAAATAATCAAAATCAATGGGTTTCTAATGAAAATAGAAATTCCGAAGGGTTGCTTGTAGAATTACCAGAACTATTTGAAAGTAAAATTGGATAGGTCTTAAAAGCTACTTTAGAAAAAGATTAATAGGAAACAATTGGACACAAAGAAGGAATCAATACCGTCTTTATCACAAGAAGAACAATTATGAAACAGCATTCAATTTACTTAACGATATTTTTTATAGGACTCACCTTGAAGTGTGTTTTCGGTCAAGAATTGAGATTTTCACAAATTCCGGAAGACTATCAACTTTATGCAAGGGATAAGACCGATAGTGCCGAAGTGATGATCTCAGGTATATTGTCAAAAGAATCTTCAAATTGGATTTGGCGAGCTCGATTTTGGGCACATGAACCACAAACGGATTTGGCACTCCTCGAAAAAGGATTTCATGTGGCATATGCAGATGTTGCGGGCTTGTTCGGAAATGAAAAGGCGCTTAAGATTTGGGATGAGTTTTATGATTTGATGACAAGCGAGTACGAATTGAATAGCAAAGTCACTCTGGAAGGTATGAGCCGTGGAGGATTGATTGTGTTCAACTGGGCTAACCGCAATGCAGAGAAAGTATCAAGCATTTATGTAGATGCACCCGTTTGTGATTTTAAAAGTTGGCCAGCTGGAAAAGGTATTGGAAAGGGTTCACCGAATGCCTGGAAAAACTGCTTGAAGCAATATGATTTTTCAGAGAACATTGCCAGCCAAAAAGTACCTATCCTAAGTGTGGTTGGAGATGCAGATGAAGTGGTGCCTGTTTCTGAAAATACGGCTTTGGTTGAAAAGAGACTCAAGGAACTTGGTTGGGAAATGAAAACCATCCATAAGTCCGGGTTGGGACATCATCCCCACTCTCTTGAAAATCCAAAACGTATTGGAGATTTTATTTTAAAGAATACAAAAGGACAATAGACATGAAAATAAATGATCTATCTAATTATCATTTAAGAATTGTTTCAGGTAGTGCTAATACTCAATTGAATTTTAGGTTATGTTGAATGATGTGAAATCATCTGGACCTAAATAAGGATGAGCAGAAACTTTTTTAACAAGAAAAATTTAATAATTAAACAATGAATGAACATAAATTAATAAGTTTTTTACTTCTGATTGTCTTTATCAGTTCTTGCAAGACTAAGATTCAGGAAGTATCTTACACCCCACCAAATATCATTCTAGTAATGACGGACGATCAAGGGTATGGAGATATTTCTGCTCACAATAGCCCTGATGTTTTTACACCTAATATGGATAGGTTAAAATCACAAGCCATAAGTCTTAATGACTTTCAAGCGAGCCCTACTTGCACACCAACAAGATCGGCTATTATGACAGCCAGAGCTCCTTTCAAAAATGGAATAACCCATACTATTTTGGAAAGAGAGCGGATGACATTGAATGCGATTACTTTACCACAAGTGCTCAAAAGAGCTGAATACACTTCTGGGATTTTTGGAAAATGGCATTTAGGAGACGAAACCGAATATCAACCGGAGAATCGTGGATTTGACGAGGTGTTCATACATGGCGCAGGTGGTATTGGGCAGGCTTATCCGGGATCCTGTGCCGATGTTCCTGATAATAGTTATTTCAATCCAACAGTCAAACATAATGGTGTATTTGTAAAAACAGAAGGTTTTTGCACCGATGTTTTTTTTACACAAGCCATGTCCTGGATTCAAGAAAAATCAAAACAAGATCAACCATTCTTTGCCTATATAACTACCAATGCTCCACATGGCCCTTTCCTCGCTCCAGAACAATACAAAAAGAAATTTATTGAAAAAGGCTATTCGGAAAACGCTCAAGGTTTCTATGGAATGATTGAGAATATTGATGAAAATCTAGGACGCTTAATGCTAAAAATTGATGAGTTAGGAATCGCAGAAAACACCGTCCTAATTTTTATGTCAGATAATGGAAAAACCAGAGCAGGATCTCGCTCCAGTGGTAAGGTGTACAATGCAGGTATGAAAGGGTTTAAAGGAAGCTTGAATGAAGGGGGAAGCCGAGTACCATTTTTTATAAGATGGCCCGAAAAATTTAAAGCCGGTAGAGTGGTTGAAGCCATGCAAAATCATTACGATATATTCCCAACTTTCGCAGACATTGCCAAAATTGATATATCAGATATGCCTGCTATAGATGGTTTAAGTTTTCTACCATTTTTAGAAGACGAGTCTTATAAGGGAGAAGATAGATACCGTTTTTTTCATAATGGAAGATGGCCGTTAAACCCTGAAAATGTTGGTGAAGTTGAGATTGAAGAACATTGGGTGGGTACTGCAGAAAGTTCAAATCCCGAT
The DNA here is from genome assembly GCA_047632435.1 of Cyclobacteriaceae bacterium. Lineage (GTDB taxonomy): Bacteria > Bacteroidota > Bacteroidia > Cytophagales > Cyclobacteriaceae > JAMZMI01. The sequence goes on along the minus strand of JBLICU010000125.1, from coordinate 3,596 downwards.
AATTATAAATATAAAAGATGCGCGGTACGAAATGAACAATATCGATTTGTCAATAATACTGAATTGTATGATTTATTCTCTGATCCTGGTGAAACAACAAATGTGGCGGCAGAACATCCTGAAATAGTGGAGCAAATGAAAAATGCTTACGATCAATGGTGGAGTGAAGCCAGGCCTCTTATGGTGAACGAGACAGTTCCATTATTAGCAGAAAGACCTTTTTGGATTGATTTCGAAAAACAAAAAGCATCAACAGGTATTCAACTTTTATCAGCTACTGAGAAAGTAAATTAAATGGCTAGTCCCAAAAATTAAATCAAAATGATCAGACTGGGAAACCGTTCAAAAATATTAAGTACCGTTCTTTTAATTCTGTTAAGTATTTCCTGCAAAAAGAACAAGCCCGCATTGCTTATTAGTGATGGGACTATTTTTAAACCAAAGGAATACTTCCCGAATTTCAGCTGGAGTACCACACCTATGTATTATATGTTTGGTGAAACGGAACGTGTATTGAGTACGGAGGAGGTGAAATTTATTGCAGAACGAACAGATTTTTTATGCATTGAAAAATCACATGGATTAAATGAATTGGGGACCGCCGAGCTTGGTGCCAAACATGAATCTGCCGCATTTAAAAAGATAAAACCCGACATAAAGGTTCTATATTATTTCAACTCGGCTTATGCTTGGCCATATACTTCCTATAATCAGAATTTTACTCCTGAAAAAATAAATGATCATCCTGAGCTTAAAAAATTCTTGATTCTTGATTCCGAGACAGGAGAACTTGCCTATAGAGATCATTACATACAGCTCGTGTACTTTTTTGATGTTTTAAACCCAGAATTCCGCAAGTGGTGGGTTGAAACAGTTGCCAAAGGAGTTGAAGAATCGGGTTGCGATGGCGCTTTTATAGATCAAATGCATGGCTTTTTCTTTCTTCGTGAAGAGAAGAAAGAAGAAGTGCTTAAGGCCCAGGGCGAATTGTTTAAAGAATTAAAAAAGAAACTGGGACCGGGTAAAATCGTTCTTGGAAACAACGCCAACGATGATATTGCCAAAGATGTGTATCCGCATATTGATGCTACCATGTTTGAACACTACAGCAGCAAACTTACCACCAAAGAAAACCTAATGAAAGAATGGGATGACCTATTGAAAAACGCAAAGCAAGGTAAAATTTCAATCTTCCGTTTTGGTTTCGAACATGAAATAGACATTCCAGATCGAACAGATAAGAAATCATATTCTAAAGAAATGGAAAAGCTGGCTAAAGAAAACCTGGAGTTTTATTTGGCAAGTTTCCTGATAGGCGCACAGCCTTATTCTTATTTCCAGTATGGTTGGGGTTGGAATTTGTCTGATGGGTCACTGGTGGATCATCCGAATCTTTTAAAACCGCTTGGAGCTCCCAAAGGCGCTTACAAAAGAACAGATCCTCAAGGCTGGGATTTTACACGGGAATTCGAGCATGCCAGTGTTTGGATCAATACCGATAGCAGGGAGAGCAAAATAATATGGAAATAAAGCTTCAATTGAGATGAATGTATTCAGCAAGTTTTTAAACGAGATAATAATTATGATTAAGTATAAATTAATGTGCTTTGGGTTACTAATAGTAGCTTCTAATTTATTATTAGCACAGAATTCGGGTAATGAAATTTCGGGATATGAATTATTGGAGTTAAGCAATCCCAATAATCTTTCTACACCGATCAATGACGCACCCGGTTTTCCGTCTCGTGCAACTGATTTAGATGTGTTGCCTGGCTTTCAAAATCCTCCTCATGGATATGGAGAGGTTCCATTTTGGTGGTGGACGGGCGATCCTTTGGATAAAGATCGGCTGCTATGGCAAATAGAAGAACTGCATAAGAAGGGAGTGAATGGTATGCAGGTTAATTATTCGCACACCAAAGAGAAAGGATGGCCAACAGATAAGGCAGATCCAGAGCTTTTTTCTAAAGAATGGTGGGACATTTGGAAATTTGTCGCAGAAGAATGTGGCAAACGGAATATGGGTATTGGACTGAGCGGCTATACCATTGATTGGCCCAAACCAAACTCAGAAGCCACTAATTTATTTAGTCGTATTATCTACTCAATAGCTGAAATCAATGGGCAAACTATTGAAATTGATACAACACTACGAGTTAATTCAAGTAACAAAGTTTCAATCAATGTTTCTGATAAAAGTATCGGTGTTTGGGCGTATCCTGTTCTAAACGAATCAATAAGTTCAGGGGGTATTGATTTGCAAAAATTCATTAAAAATTCTAATCTTAATTGGACTGTTGAAAAAGGGGAATGGGAGATATATGTTTTTAGTACTGCCAGCCACCCCGGAACCATCAACCCAATGCACCCACATGCTGGAAGCACTGTAATCGATAAATTCTTTCAGGAATTCCAGAACAATACAGTAGACAAGACATCAAAAGGATTGAACTATTTTTTTCAGGATGAACTAAAGTTTGGTGTAGGGGATCTCATCTGGTCTAACGATTTTAATGATCAGTTCAAAAAGTTTAAAGGATATGATGTATTCGAGGTTCTTCCTGCGCTTTATACGGATATGGGACAGATAACGGTTAAGGCCCGTCTCGATTTTATGGATGTAAAAGTTCATCTTTCGGAAGAACGATATTTTAAACCAATTTTTGATTGGCACTGGTCACGGGGGATGATTTATGGTTGCGACCCCAGCAGCAGGGGTAAAAAACCCGAAGAGTATGGTGATTATTTTAGAGGCACACGATGGTACACCGCTCCTGGGCATGACACCCCTGGAGGAAATGCTGATCTAGTTAAAGGTAAAGTTTCAAGTTCCATTGCAAATCTCTATAAGCGTCCTCGGGTTTGGCTGGAAGGTTATCACAGTTTAGGATGGGGTGCCACCCCTGAACGACTGATGTTTGCCACAAGTGAAAATTATCTCTACGGGTGTAACCTTCTCAACCTGCATGGTTTATACTATACTACCCACGGTAGTTTTTGGGAATGGGCTCCTCCTAGTTACCATTTCAGAATGCCGTATTGGGATCATCTGGGAGTATTTCTAAAATACTTTGAGAGAATGTCTTATTTACTGAGTCAAGGAGTATTGCAGTCTGATATTGCAATAATGTATCCTGTAAGTCCCTTACAGGGCGAAATGAAATCCCCAAAAGAAACTGGTTTATATAGTAATCGAAATGTATTGCAGAATAAGCAAGGCGTATTACATGTTAATTCTGAGCAATTCACTAAAACGGCTTTTGATTCTGGGACTGAATTGTTCAATAATGGGTATGACTTTGTTTTTATTGATCATCAATCCCTGGCTCGTGCTGAAATTGATAAAAACCAATTTACAGTTTCGGATGCAGCTTACAAAGTACTTGTCTTACCGTCAATGAAATCAATTCGCTGGTCTACTGTTCAGCAAGCTTTAAAATTCTATCGTAGCGGAGGTATTGTTGTTGCGGTTGAGTCTTTGCCTGAAGCTAGCGACCGAATTGGAAACAACGATCCCAAACTCGATGCTGCAATGAAAGAGATTTTTGGTGCGTCGAGTTTTGAAATGAAAGCTGGAACAAGACCTGAAAAACAGA
>JBLICU010000124.1:0-8927 GCA_047632435.1 Cyclobacteriaceae bacterium | reverse complement strand
CGTTGACGAGTTAGACCCAATCAAAAAAACACGTGATTTTGCAGACCTAATTATAAATACAATATGATCTCATGATCATCACAAAAACACCCTTTAGAATAAGTTTTGTAGGCGGAGGCTCAGACCTACCTGAATTTTATCGTGAGCATCCGGGTGCCGTACTGAGCACCACCATCAATAAATACATGTATATATCGTCTCATAAATTTTTTGAGCACGATAAGATTCGCATGAAATATTCGAAAACAGAAACTGTTAAGGGAATTGATGAAATCACACACCCTATATTCAAAGAGGCGCTGAAGATGTTTCAAATTCAAGGCGGTTTGGAGTTATCCTCCATTGCCGACGTTCCTTCAGGAACAGGCATGGGGTCTTCATCCTCCTTCACAGTTGGACTACTTCATAATTTATATGCCATTAAAGGTGAACATGTTTCCAAAGAGAGATTAGCAAAAGAAGCATGCGAAATTGAGATTGAAAGACTTGGTGAACCCATTGGCAAGCAAGATCAATACGCCGCAGCTTACGGTGGTTTAAATATCTTCAGGTTCAATACGGACGAAACAGTCAGTGTTGAGAAAGTCTATCTTAACAAAACCATTTTATCCGACTTGGAAGATAACTTGATCATGTTTTATACGGGTTCGCAGCGAAAAGCCAATGAGATTTTAACTGAGCAAAAGTCGAATACAAAGAGCGCGGACAAAAAAGCCACGTTGATAGAAATGACTCACCTTGTAGATGAATTAAAGATTGCCCTCACGTCGAACAAGCTTGATGATTTCGGAAAATTGCTTCATGAAAACTGGTTATTAAAAAGAGGACTGGCTTCCAAAATCAGCAACAATGACATAGATGATGCCTATACTTTGGCAATGAACAATGGCGCATTGGGAGGCAAATTATTGGGAGCAGGTGGCGGAGGTTTTCTGCTATTCTATTGTATAAAAGAAAAACAAACCAAGCTTATTGAAGCCATGAAAAGATTCAGAAGATTCCCGTTCGGATTGGAACATGAGGGATCAAAAGTTATTTATTTTGGAGATGAAAAAGATGCCTGATGTTATACTATAAAAATTATACGGCCCAAGTGATTGAAACACTTGGGAAAATTGATCACTCACAGCTTGAAGCAGTGAAAAATGCATTGGTTCTGGCAAGAAGTGCTGGAAAAACCATATACATTTTTGGAAATGGGGGAAGCGGTGGTACCGCATCGCACATTACAGGTGATTTCATCAAAGGAGCAAGTTATAAACAGGAAAATCGCTTTAGAATCATTTGCCTCAATGACAACTTCTCAGCCATTGGTGCCATATCAAATGACATTTCTTACGATCACATCTTTAGTGAACAACTGAAGAATTTTGCCCAAGAAGGAGATTTGGTTATTGGATTATCTGGCAGTGGCAATTCAGAAAACGTTGTGAGGGGTCTAGACGAAGCTAAGAAACTCAAAGCCACTACCATAGCTATTTGTGGATATTCCGGTGGTAGAATCAAGGAGATGGCCGACTTGGTCATTCACATTCCTGTGAACGACATGGAAATCACCGAAGATCTGCATCTGATGGTTTTTCACATGATGAAGCAAGCCATCATCAAGGAACAAAACGGCTCTTTGGATGACATGGGTGAAAAATATGTGAGTAGGTTAAAGTAACTTAAATCGGACTATCTGGTTCGCCTTCTTTTTTCGAAAAAATACCATTGGGCTTTCGCAAAATCCAAACTGCCATACCATTCTTTAAGAACCCAATTGCGTAACCTGCAAATTGGGTAATGGTCACTGGAACACTTAGAAGACCTACTTTTACAGATCCGGATTCAATAGCAGCGCCACGGTAAAGAAGCAAAAAATATACACCAATGGAAATCGGCCATATCCGAACCAATGGTTCTGGACACCATAGAGACACAATACCTCCAAGCAGGTAAATCACAAAAAACAAAGGAAATAAATGGGTGACTTTCAATTCATCGCGATGCATTTGTGACAGCATTACCCTTGCCGCACCGAATCTGAAAACCTGTTTGTAAAATTTGGATATAGAAACTCTGCGTTTATGATAAACAAATGCTCTTGAGACCAAACCAGTTTTATATCCCTCAGCGACAATTCTTGCACTCAAATCCATGTCTTCGCCCACTGGCAGCAGTGCATTATATCCACCCAATACCTTGAAGATTTCTGCTTTCATACCCATGTTGAAGCCACGAGGTTTGAATTTCCCAACGTGACCTTCCTTACCTCTGATTCCACCTGTAGTAAGCATGGAAGTCATCGAAAAGCTGATCGCTTTTTGAATCGCTGAAAATGACTCATGTGCAGCATCTGGCCCTCCAAAAGCATCATAACCAAATCGCTCCAGCGCATGATCCAATTCATCGAAATAATCTTTCGGCACTATTACATCAGAATCCATGAATATTAGATATTCACCCTTCGCATGATCCGCACCTAGGTTTCTAGAATCACTGATACCGAGTCCTTTCGAATATAATCTTTGATATGCCAAATCAGGTAACTGGCTATTCACATAGGTATTGACAGCTATCAAATCATCTGCAGGGCTGCCATCAACGATGATTATTTCAAAATTTTGAGTTGTCAATAAAGCCAAACTATCCAGCAATTCCTTTATTTCATCTTCCCTTTTGAATACAGGAACGATTATCGAATATTTAGGCATTGCCTCCAATTTTTTCAATTACCAGATAATCGTTCTTTTTAGGGTTTACCTGGATGATCATTTCTGCTAAGAAACCAGCCAAAAACAACTGAGTCCCGATCAGGACTGCCACCAGCGCTAAAAAAAATAATGGTTGATCAACAACATCCCGAACGGGTAGATGATAGTGCAGTCGATAAATTTTATCTCCTATAATCCACCCTGTAACGATGGTACCGAACAAAAAGGATAAGGTACCCCAGAGCCCGAAAAAGTGCATGGGACGCTTCCTAAATTTGTAGACGAAGCTTACAGAAATCAAATCCAGAAACCCATTCAAAAATCGCTCAAGTCCGAATTTCGTGGTTCCATATTTTCTTGCACGATGCTCCACTACTTTCTCGCCTATTTTCTGGAACCCATTCCATTTGGCGATGAGTGGAATATATCGGTGCATTTCGCCGTACACTTCAATGTTTTTCACCACAGTATGATGATAAGCCTTTAATCCACAATTAAAATCATGAAGCTTTATGCCTGAAACCCAACTGGTTACTTTATTAAAAAACTTGGACGGAAGCGTCTTACCAATCGGATCATGACGTTTCTTTTTCCAACCTGAAACCAGCTGATAGCCTTCTTCCTTGATCATTTTAATTAATCCTGGAATCTCGTCAGGACTGTCCTGAAGATCAGAATCCATAGTAATGACTACTTCACCCTCTGTTTGCTGAAAGCCAACATGCAAAGCGGCAGATTTGCCATAGTTTCTGTTGAATTTGATTCCCCGTGCACGAGGATCTTTAATGTGAAGCTGATTGATAACATTCCACGAATCATCGGTGCTGCCATCATCAATAAAAATCACCTCCATCGAGAGCCTATTTTCATCTACAACACGCACAATCCAATCAAACAATTCCGGGAGGGATTCTTCCTCGTTCAAGACGGGAATAACTAAAGACACATCCAAAGAGTATTTAGTCACGTGTTAAACAAATTCTGGATTTACCTTTTTCGTGACCGCTGAGATTATAAGTGCAAGTATGAAACCTATTAATATTCCAAAGACGATGCTGTAGATTAACATCGCAACAGGCCCTATAAACATTTCAGCAATTTCCATCGCTTGGCTTATTTCTGCATCACTCATTCCCCTCTTTTCCATTTCTAACAACTGCTGCTCTCTGATAGCATCTGTGAATTCTGGATTGATAAACTTAACATAAACAAAAGTGAAAACGCCATTTATTACTGAAGCAATAACCGACATCAAAGTTCCGATATTCAATCCTTGCTTATAGCTCATGTAGCCATCACCCTCCTTTTTGAATTCATTGTGAGCTAGATACATGATCGCAATTGAGAAGATTATTCCAATCCAGGTCAAACTTCGATTCGTTGCTTGTCCCATGAAGTCAAGCAGGATAAAAAATATAATCCCAACCAAAGCACTTATTAATCCATACTTTATGGACACACTTTTCACAGTTATATTATTTGATTCTTCCATGGTATTATTTGGGTTGTTTTCTTAAAATTATAGATATAAATGGGGTTATGAATAATCCGATAAGTATTTTTTTAAATAAAGCACTTGGTGGGGAAAAACCTAGCACGACCAAATCCGCAATACCTAATTTATCAATTCCCTCTAAAATTCCGTTAAAATAAGCCTCACCCCGTTCCTGAATAAAAAAATCCTTACTGCTGAGGGTAACATTGTGGAGTTGCAGTTTGTATGAATTTACAACATCAGGGCTGTAAAAAAGAAATATTGAAATATAAATAATAAAGACGATGGTAGAGAAAAAGTAGATATTAAAACCCATCGTCATTCCTTGCCAGAAATATAATACTCCATCTTTTTGATCAGTCTTAAAATCTTTAATGGCGAAAACAATAAATACAGCAAAAATCACAAGATCAAATGCGTTATAAATAATGTTGATTAGCGGATTTATGCCAAGATGAAAAGAGAAATGAAATACGACGATTAGAAATATGCAGCAGATGGCAGCATATTTCATGGATGTTTTAAACATGCTTAATAACCTTCTAAGGATACAATCCTTTTATTGATAATTCCTATTGCTTTTCCTTTCAACTTCTTTCCAAAATATGGTGAATTTATTGATTTTGATTGATTGGTTTTGTTATCAAATGTCCATTCGGCCTCTAGATCAAATATTGCCAACTTAGCCACACCACCTTCAGCTATTGATATTTTGTCAAAACCCAAAATACCACGTGGGCCAGTTGTTAATTTTTGAAAAGAAACTTCCAGCGGTAACTCTTCCTTAATACTAACCAAAGAAGAAAAAACAGTTTGTAGAGAGATGGTACCAAAATCAGCCAAATCAAATTCCAGATCTTTACACTCTTGGTCTTGCGGTTGATGTGCTGAAGCAATGGCATCAATTACCCCTTCATTCAAGCCCCTAATCAATGCTTTTCTATCACGTTCCGTCCTGAATGGAGGATCTACCTTATAGTTGGTATCAAATGTCTCCAGGTCATCATCGGTGAAAATGAGATTATTTATAGCCACATCACATGTGACTCTCAAACCAATTTTTTTTGCCCTTTTTATCAAATCGACAGATTTCTTAGTAGATATGTTTGAAAAATGAATCCTTCCACCCGCATATCTCAATATTTCAATATCCCTAAGAATCATCAATTCTTCAGACAAAGATGGCTCTCCATTCAAACCAAGGGATGTACTCATAACACCTTCATGCATTTGCATATATTTGCTTAGAGCCAAGTCCTTAGGTCTGTCAATCACCAATCCATCAAATTTATGCATGTATTGAAGTGCCTTCAATAGCAGTTCCGAATTCCATATTGGGTTTAAACCATCTGTAAATCCAACAGCACCATGTTTATGCAAATCCAATATTTCAGTCAGATTTTCACCTTTCAACCCTTCACTTAAAGCCGCTAATGGCCACAAGCTCACTGCTTTTGACTGAGCCAAAACAAATTGAACGTCACCTTTTGATTCAATTGGCGGGTAGGTATTTGGAACAAGACAAACATCAGTAAATCCCCCTTTCACCGCACAATTTGATCCAGAGATAGTATCTTCCTTATGCTCTAATCCAGGTTCTGAGAAATTGGCTGACATATCTACCCATCCTGGAGATAAGTATTTCCCTTTTAAATCAATGGATTTACCCTCTGAAAAATCACCAATTTTTGTGATGATCCCGTCTTCAATAAGGAGATTGGTTTTTTGTAAATGGAATTTTGATGTTGAGTCAAAGATTGTGGCGTTTGCTAATCTAAGTTTCATCTAAATACTCTGAGCAGGGTTAATTCTGTAATCAAAAAGACTAGCGCCAAAAGTAATGCATATTTCCATAAAGGAAGCCCTTCATTTTTATCAGCAAATTTTTCGGAATAAATCTGAACATCGCTAATTTGTTCAAAACTAACATTTTTCCTTCCATCGATAATTTGTCGAATTTCATCATTGGTCAAAACTGCTATTTCAGATTCTTTTTCAGACAAATTAAATGCGATAGTTCTAAGGGTATCAGTACCGTTCACAAGGCTGTAAAAACCTGGTTTCTCAAGGACAGGAGGAATTTCCAAAAACAAATCTCCATTTATATTTCTAGTATTAAGAATAACCTGATCCGTCTTTGATTCTAATCGAAGGTTACCAGACAATAAAAGCGAGTCATTTCCTATTGAAATAACCTGTTCATCAAGTGAGTAGGACAAATCCGTATTAATCCTATTATACATTGATAATTTATACATGAGGGGAAGAAACAACCCATGTTTGTGAAAATTTGTATTGACATCATCTAGTGGGCATGCCAAAACAAAAAAATCTTGTTTAATAGCAAACAATAATGGTATATCAGTATTTGATTTCAAAATCACATCAGATAAACCATTCACACTTATTAGTCTTCTCATCCATGGCAGATTAGTTTCACTACTTTTTTCATTAAAAACATCAGTAAAATATGGATGTTTTAGAGACTCTGGATTGATCGAATAAATGGTAGTGTCTTTATTTAGTTGTATTCCAGCATTTAAAAGAGAAGAGTAAGAGATGATGTCTACAGATTTTTTTGGAATTACAAGTAGAGCATTTTTATAGTCATCCAGCAAATTATTAAACCAAGAAGGTATTTCAGATAATCCATCCAGGACAATAAGATCCGAACCCATTAAATCTTCTGTGCCAATATTATTAATAGAACTCAACTTTAGTTCGAAATACAAAGGATTAGAATAAACATTTTTGATATATGTGTTTGGCTTATCAGAATAGACTTGGTAGATTTTTGGTTTTCTGAATTCATCAATGACAAAATAATATTTATTATCAAAAATGAATGTCCCATCTTCAATTTCTATCTGATAACGTCCCTCCAAATTATCAGAACCAGATAAGTCCACGTCAACCCAAGTTTTAGTGTTCCCTGTAAATTTTTTAGTGAATGAAGTGATCTGTTTATCGTCTTTATATATTTTGATAAGAACATCTTCAAAATTCTCTTTTCCACAATTCTTTATAGACAATTGAAGTTTATTCTTATTTGGAAACCCAATTGCGTTTTCGAGACTTAGTGAATCTATAAATAAATTACTTTGAGACTCTGCCTCCAATTGAAACAAATGAAAGTATTTCAAAGTGTCATCAAGCAATTGCGGCAAACCATTAAATGCGTTTTTCTGGAAATCAGAAAAGATGTAAAGCTGATCAGTATTTAGATTAACCCTTTCCATTCTCGCTGACACCTTCGCTATTTCCTGAGTTCTATTTGATAAAGAGACTTCCGTCAATCGATCCTCTATGTCTTTAATAAAAACAGGCCTATTGTTCTTGTTGAAATCATTAGTAATGAAGCCAATGGAAAGATTCTCAGGATAGGATTCCAACATTGAACTTAACAGATTCAAGCCGCCTGAAAGTAGATCATTGCCGCCAATTGCATTTCTTCCCATACTGAGCGAATTATCAAGATAAAAAGACACATTCCTTATATCAGCATTTGAATAATTAGAAACACTAAATGGCCGTGCAAATGCGATTACCAGAAAGACAATTGATAAAATTCTTAAAGTCAGAATGAGAAGTTTTCTGATTAAATTCTTAGAATTCGATTGACTTTTGACAGAAGTCAAAAATGAGACATTGGAAAAATATAACTTCTTGACTTTTCGGAAGTTGAAAAGATGAATAATAATAGGAATAATAATAAGACATAAGCCCCAAAGTGCCCCAGAATTAATAAATGTCATTGAGAAGTTTAAAGTTCATTTTCGCCAGAGTTCCTATGGAATAAACGAAGTTAAGGTGATTATTATAAAACCCATATACAAGTATCATTAACGCTCAAACTAAATTGTTCATTCCACCAATTGCTGAGTATACAAGGCATAAAAAAACCCTTGTGGCATTAGCTACAAGGGTTTAATAAAAATCTGGCAACGACTTACTCTCCCACCTGTTACGGCAGTACCATCAGCGCTGACGGGCTTAACTTCTCTGTTCGGAATGGGAAGAGGTGGACCCCGTCGCTATAATCACCATAAACTCTTTAATGATTTGCTCTCACCGCTTTTCATATAACCAAACAAGTTCTAAGCTTGATTTGTGATTATAGCAGGGAAGTCCAATCTGAACTCTGTCCACTACACGGGTCGGCAAAAACACTATAAATTCTTCGAAGCTCAATTGCTTCAATTTCTTTGTACTTCAATACTTTTCACGTAGTACAATTTAAATTATACTACTTACCGAGTAGGCTGTACTTCTATGACATTAACTGTGAAAGATTCATTGGTTTTCTTGGTAAAATCAAAACGAGTTTATCGCTTCGAATATAAAATCCGATTACAAGAAAGCTTACGGGTAATTAGTACTACTCAGCTATGACATTACTGCCTTTACACCTATAGCCTATCAACGTCATCATCTATAACGTCCCTTAAAAGAAATCTCATCTTGTAGTGGGTTTCGCACTTAGATGCTTTCAGCGCTTATCCCTTCCCAACGTAGCTACCCAGCAATGCTCCTGGCGGAACAACTGGTACACCAGCGGTTAGTCCAACTCGGTCCTCTCGTACTAAAGTCAGATCTACTCAAATTTCTTGCGCTCGCAACAGATAGAGACCGAACTGTCTCACGACGTTCTGAACCCAGCTCGCGTGCCACTTTAATGGGCGAACAGCCCAACCCTTGGGACCTTCTCCAGCCCCAGGATGTGACGAGCCGACATC
>JBLICU010000123.1:0-8945 GCA_047632435.1 Cyclobacteriaceae bacterium | reverse complement strand
AGAACTTTGTGACGCTCAGATCAGTGATCGATACGCTAATCAAACAATCACTAGAAATTTTACCCAACCTTCAAGCAGTCGCTATGTCCTGAGTAGTTACAGAATTAAATCTAAACATTATGGAGCAAGTTTATATGATATTTTTTGAGCTTCGATAAAGAGTAAGGTTAATCAGAGGATTGCATGTTAAAAAATACCAATATTCTAAAAATGCCATTAATCCCCTTTCGAAAGAGCCTGTACAGATCTTTCATCGGGAGTCTTAGAGTATTTAATCAAAAAACAATTTTTTGAATGTTGGGATTTACCGTAACAACTCAAAGAAAACTTAACATACCATCTGCCGGTCAGTTCAATACCTAAATTGTTATTTTAGCATAAACTTATATTTAACTATGAAATCAGATTTAGAAACTATAAATAAGGCATTTAGAAATGGCTTGCTTTCATTTCCTGTCACGGATTTGGATAAGCAGGGAAATTTCAACACTACTACTTTTGCAGCGCGATTAGAGCAATTTATCAGTCATCAAGTGTCAGCAGTGTTTGTAGCAGGAGGAACCGGAGAATTTTTTTCTTTATCCAAGGAAGAATACACTCAGATAGTGAATATTTCTATCAAAACAATTAATGGACGGACACCCGTTATTTCCAGTATAGGTCGTAGTATTCCAGAGGCAATCGAGTTTGCTAGTATTGCCGAAGAAGCGGGAATTGATGCTTTACTGCTTATGCCACCCTACCTCACTGAGAGTCCTCAAAGCGGAGTTTATGAATATGCCAAAACTATAATAGACAGCACTAGACTGCCAGTCATCTATTACAACCGCGCTAATGGTACGCTATCGAGTGAGTATGTGAGGAGACTTGCAGAGGCTTGTCCAAATTTGATCGCTTTGAAAGACGGTACTGGTAACATGCAAGAGTTGAATGATACCATCAAGACAGTAGGCGATCGTCTGGCCTACATAGGTGGGGTACCTACTGCAGAGATCATATCAGAATCATACATGTCCATTGGGGTGAATACTTACTCTTCAGCCGTATTCAATTTTGTTCCCAAGCTGGCTAACTACTTTTATAAGTGCTTGCAAGAAGGTAATAAAGAAAAGGTTAGCCTGATCATTAAAGAATTCTTCATCCCTTTTGTGCGGTTGAGAAACAGAAAGCAAGGCTATGCGGTAAGTCTGATCAAAGCAGGAGTCAAACTGATAGGCAACAGTGCAGGTGATGTGCGTTACCCGCTTGAAATGCCTACTGTAGACGAGGTGGAAATGCTGCAAAAGTTGATTGAAAAAGAGGATTTGCTTTTGAATTAGAATTTACCCCGAATTATCGATATCTTGAAACTCTTATTTATTAGAAAAACATAAAGTATTAGTATTATGAAGCGTATTACCCGGCCACCGCATGTAATTTTTGTATTCCTCCTGTTAGTAATATTTGGAAGCTGTTCGACGAAGCAAGAAGAGAAAAAAGATTCAAGTCATTTGATTCAGTTTACTGGAACAAAACGGGTTAAAGTTGATACTGAGTGGCAGGTAGAGCAAGAAAATAAGGAATGGAAAGCTGATGAAACTGCTATCATTATTTGTGATATGTGGGATAAACATTGGTGTGAAGGCGCAACAAAAAGAGTGGGGGAGATGGCTCCAAAGCTGAATGAACTGATAAAGGCTGCCAGGGTAAAAGGAGTTTCCATTATCCACGCGCCTAGCGATGTAGTTAATTTTTATGATGGTACCCCTCAGAGAGATAAAATGAAAAATGTCAAGATAACAGCATCGGCTTCTGACATTCCAGGATGGTATCATTTGGATAGTCTCAAGGAATCAGGCCTGCCAATAGATGATTCAGATGGCGGTTGTGATTGCTCTCCTAAATGTGATAATTATAGGGCCTGGAAGAAGCAAATTGGTTCGATAGAAATAGCTGATGGTGATGGAATTTCTGATAGTGGCAATGAGATAGTGAGCTATTTCCAGCATGAGGGCATCAAAAATGTAATTATCACAGGGGTTCACACCAATATGTGTGTATTGGGTAGGTCTTTCGGAATTAGGGGGCAAACGGCAGCAGGAATGAATGTGGTGCTGGCTCGTGATATGACTGATGCCATGTACAATCATGAAATGGCACCCTTTGTCAGCCATCACGAAGGCACACAGAAAGTAATTGAACACATAGAAAAGTATTGGAGCCCAACAGCTCTATCTGGTGATTTAATCAAAAGCTTACAATAGGTATTTTGATCTCACAAGTCTACAATTAGACCACATCCTTAAAATGTATAGCGTAGAAGAGTTGGCTAAAATGATAGACCATTCATTGCTGCATCCAACCATGACGGATACAGATTTTGAAAATGGATTTGCGGCTGCTAAAGATTACAAAGTTGCTTCAGTTTGCATCAAACCCTATGCAGTTGAAATGGCAGCCAAAGCATTGAAAGATACGGGCGTGTTGGTTTGCACTGTCGTTGGTTTTCCTCACGGAAGTTCTACTACGGAAGTGAAAGTGGCAGAGACTATTCAAGCTTGTAAGCAGGGTGCCACCGAAATTGACATGGTAGTAAACATCGGTAAAGTGTTGCAGGAAGATTGGGACTATGTCCAAAAGGAGATTAAGGTGATATTAGAAGCTACCCATGAGCATGGAGGAATATTGAAAGTGATCTTTGAAAATGATTTTTTGCCTACTGATAAGTTCAAAATAAAACTCTGTGAAATATGTTCTGAGTTGGGCGTGGAGTTTGTCAAGACGTCAACTGGATATGGCATGGTCAAAGATATCGACGGTAAATACTCCTACGAGGGAGCAACGCATCACGACCTGCAACTCATGAGAGCACACTGTTCGCCTCAAGTACAGATTAAGGCGGCTGGGGGCATTCGTACCTTGGATGAAATGCTGTCTGCTATAGATTTAGGTGTGACTAGAATAGGCGCTACGGCAACTACCACAATATTGGAAACAGCAAAAAAACGATTTGAACCGGAATCATAGCGTTTTAATGAATTCAGGACTGCTGGAATACTAATTAAAAACGATACAATGAAAAGAGACTTAATGCTAATTGTACTGTTGTTGGCAATAACAACATGCTACGGACAAAAAAAAGAATACACACCGGAAGCCACTGAAGTTTGGAAACCAGTACCAAAAGTGGTGACGCCTGCTAAAACAAATGATCAGGCACCTGCAGATGCCGTCATGTTATTTGATGGTTCTGACATGGATGAATGGATTATTCCAGAAGGGACTTTTTGGGATGTGAAAGATGATATAGTTACTGTGAGAGGTTCTAAGGAAAAACTGGAAAGCCCAGTCACTATTGCATCAAAGAAGTCCTTTGGGGACATGCAAATGCATATCGAGTGGCGGTCACCTAAAAAAGTGAAAGGAGATGGACAAAGAAGAGGTAACTCCGGTATTTTCATTCAGTCAAAATACGAATTACAGATTCAGGATAATTATGAGAATGCTACTTATGTGAATGGTCAGGCAGGTTCCATTTACAAGCAAATCCCACCTATGGTAAATGCCTGTAAAAAACCAGGTGAATGGCAAAACTATGATGTGTTTTATACCGCTCCTAAATTTGATGAAATCGGATTGGTGCTTTCACCCGCATACATTACCGTTGTTCACAATGGAATATTGGTTCAAAACCATGCAGAGATAAAAGGAAGCATTAAGTTTATTGGCCTGCCTTATTACGAACCACATGGAAGGCTGCCCCTTCTTTTGCAAGATCATGGAAACCCTGTCAGTTTTAGGAATATTTGGGTAAGAGATTTGTAAGTTTTTTCAAACCTAAGATTTAAAGTAATGAAAAGCAGTTTACTAATGTTGCTCCTTCTGTTATTTGGAGAGGTGATGGCACAGTCTAATCCAGAAATCTATCCAGTAGACCCAGACTCTGAAGAACAAGCCGGAGTACCTAAGGGTGAGATTTTAACATTCACTTTTGATACGGCGAAAATATTTCCAGGTACTTCACGAGAGGTCAATATCTATATCCCCGCTCAATATAAAGGCGATAAAGCCGCTTGTGTATATGTCAATCAAGACCGTATTCAGTGGAAAGCACCTACTGTCTTTGACAACCTGATAAACAAAAATGAAATGCCGGTAACTATTGGTATTTTCATTTCTCCCGGAAAGGTATTGGCTAAGAATAATGAAGAAGCCGTAGACAGGTACAACAGAAGCTTTGAGTACGATGGACTTGGAGATAGTTACGCCAGATTTCTGTTAGAAGAAATTTTTCCATTTGTAGAAAGTAAAAAAACAACAGATGGTCGCGCCATCATCTTATCAAAGAATGGAAACGACCGGGCCATTGGTGGCTCAAGTAGTGGAGCTGTTTGTGCATTCACGGCTGCTTGGGAGCGTCCAGAAGAATTTTCAAGAGTATTCAGTGCTATTGGCACGTATGTCGGTTTACGAGGAGCAGATAGATATGACATATTGGTAAGGAAACATGAGCCCAAGCCCATCCGAATTTTCATGCAAGATGGCTCCAATGATTTGAATATTTATGGTGGTGATTGGTGGAAAGCAAATGAAGCCATGCAAAGAGCGTTGACCTTTTCTGGTTATGATGTAAAACATGTTTGGGGTGAGGGTGGACACAGTGGGAAGCATGGCACTTCATTATTTCCAGAAGCCATGCGTTGGATGTGGAGAGATTATCCAAATGCGATTACTGCCGGTAAAACTAAAAATCCATTCCTGAACGACATACTCATTGATGATGAAGGTTGGGAACTAGTAGGGGATGATTATGGGTTCACAGAAGGAATTGCCGTAAACGCAAATGGTGAAGTTTTCTTTCAGGATATTCCAAAGTCCAAGACCTATAAAATTGGACTTGGTGGCGAGGTGCAAATACACTTGGCGGATTCAAAAAAAGCTAGCGGAACTACTTTTTCTACCGCTGGTGAAATGATTGTGGCTACAGGTGCATGGTCTCAACCACCGACCAAACAGGTCCACCGTTATAAAACGACTAATGCCTATGATGTGGTAGCTGATGAAACGCCTGGAAATGATGTTTCTATTGCTTACAATGGGAATATATATGTTACCTCACCAGACGGTAGAGAACGTCCGAGTAAATTGTATTTAATTAAACCAAATGGTGAAAGAAGTATAGTAGATGAGGGGTTGAAATTTGCTAATGGACTTTGTTTTTCACCTGATCAAACACAACTCTATGTGACTGAGTCAGCAACACACTGGGTTTGGGTTTATCAGATTCAGTCGGATGGATCATTGGCCCACAAGCAGAAATATGGGTGGTTGCATGTAAGAGATGTAGATGATAATGCCTGGAGTGATGGTCTGAAGTGTGATAAAGCCGGTAGAATTTATGTCAGCAGCCAAAGTGGGATACAGGTGATGGATCAGCTAGGAAGAGTGAATGCGATTATTCCAACTCCGAAAACTAAAGGTCAGGTATCCAACCTTTGTTTCGGAGGGGCAAATTTTGATATGCTCTATGTAACTTGCCATGACAAAGTTTTTCGAAGAAAAGTAAAAGTGCAAGGCGCCAACAATTTTGAAAAGCCCACTAAGCCTAAGAAAGCCAGACTTTAACCTGGTGAAGGTCATATTTTATTCTCCTATTAACACAAACTAAATATCAATACTAATGAAGCGAGTGGCATTCAAAATGCACCTGAATGAAGGTCAGAAGGAAGCATATATCAAAAGGCATGATGAAATTTGGCCAGAGTTGAAACAATTGCTTAAAGAAGCAGGAGTAAGCGAATATTCCATCTTTCTTGACGAAGAGACAAATACCTTATTTGCTTTTCAGAAGGTGTCAAGTGAAGGCGGGTCACAGGATTTGGGGCAAACGGAAGTTGTACAAAAATGGTGGAAATACATGGCAGAGATCATGGAAACCAACCCTGATAATTCACCTGTTTCTGTTTCGTTGGAAGAAGTCTTTTACTTGGATTAAATATTTAGAATATGCAAAAGATACAACAGTCGTTTTTAATCGGACTTTTTTCTTTACTCATTCTGGGCTGTACGAATGAAAAGAGTAAACAAAAACCTAATATCGTTCTAGTCTTCATCGATGACATGGGTTGGGCAGATTTTTCCTCTTTTGGAAACACAGATGCTCAAACTCCTAACATTGACAAGCTCGCTTCCGAGGGTATTTCTTTTGAACAATTTTATGTAAATGCTCCAATTTGTTCTCCCTCTCGGGTGGCGATTTCTACAGGCCAATACCCGCAACGGTACAATATAACTTCCTACCTAGCGCATAGAAAACAAAATACTGATCGAGGTATAGCAAACTGGCTTGATCCAAAAGCGCCCATGTTAGCAAGAAGCCTTAAAGAAGCAGGCTATGCAACAGGTCATTTCGGTAAATGGCACATGGGAGGTCAAAGGGATGTGACAGAAGCTCCTGAGATTACAGCATATGGTTTTGATGAGTCGCTTACGAATTTCGAAGGAATGGGGCCCAAATTACTACCACTTACAAAAGATGAGACAGGTGAGGTTGGAAGAGTTTGGGAAAAGGCTGAAATCCTTGGAGGGCCAGTTACTTGGATGCAGCGATCAGAAATAACAAATGGTTTTATCGATGCGGCAATACCATTTATGGAAAAGGCGCAGAAAGAGAAAAAACCGTTCTATGTAAATATCTGGCCAGATGATGTGCACAGTCCGTTTTGGCCACCATATGAAGATTATGGCCTGGCAAAGGAAGCGGGTAAAAGAGGGTTGTACCTTGCTGTTTTGGAAGCAATGGATGCACAATTTGGTAAACTATTCGACTATATTAAGAATAATGAGGACCTTAGGGAAAACACGCTGATTCTGATTTGTTCTGATAATGGGCCAGAATTGGGAGCTGGAAGAGCAGGGAATTTGAAAGGTTATAAAACCCATTTATATGAAGGCGGAATCCGCTCCTCTTTGGTAGTCTGGGGGGCCGGTTTCATCAAGGAAAAAGTAAAGGGAACACGCAACAAAGAATCGGTTTTTTCTGCGATTGATTTAGTGCCCTCTTTGCTAAATTTTGCAGGTGGTTTACCTCCAGTTAATGCAAATTACGATGGTGAAAACAAAATAGAAACCATACTTGGTGAATCAACTTCATCGCGTACGGAACCCCTCTTTTATAGTCGACCACCGGATAGAAAAAACTATTATGGTTTTGAAAACCTGCCAGACCTTGCTATTCGGCAAGGGAAATGGAAACTCTTGTGTGATTATGATGGAGGCCGCCCAGAGCTCTATGACATTATCGCTGATCCTGGGGAAACTACAAACTTAGCTGAGTCTAATTCCCCAATTGTTGATTCAATGACGAAGCAACTTGTCGATTGGTGGGAGTCTATGCCGAAAGGGAAGTAATTGTTGGAATCATTTTTAGATCGTGCTGTATAGTGCTATGATATAGGAGAGGATTTTTATTGAGTCAAATTTCTACTTAGATTTAATTGTTATAAAAGATAGATAAAAGTGAACCTGGAAAAAATCAATCATCTGAAAACAACATTATTACTGACTAGCCAATGGTTTTTGATTTTGTCTTGTACGCCTGCTGAAGAACAATCCCAATCTATTACGGCAAGTGTTATTATTAACTCTAATGCCACCGCCAAACCCTACAACCCAATGATTTTTGGTGGGTTTATGGAACATTTCGGTAGGCAAATCTATGGTGGTGTGTTTGAGCCTGGGTCGCCATTGGCTGATGACAAGGGTTTTCGAAAAGATGTCATTGAAGCGCTTAAAGAATTAAAAGTGCCAGTAATTCGCTGGCCTGGAGGCTGTTTTGTAGACAGCTACCATTGGCAAAAAGGAGTAGGAAATAATCGTGAGCCCTATGGTGAATATCGCTGGGGTGTAATTGAATCCAATGCCTTCGGTACTGACGAGTTTATTGAGCTTTGTAGGCGACTGGAAGCCGAACCATATATTTGTCACAATGGATTGGCCGATGTTCAGGAGATGGCAGGTTGGGTGGAATACTGTAATGCAACAGAAGGCAGGTTTGCAGAAATGCGTAAAGAGAATGGCCACTCGGAACCTTACAATGTCAAGTTCTGGAGTGTAGGAAATGAACGCTACGATTCCGTATATGTTCATCGAGTACGGGACGGAGCAAAGGCCATGAAAGAAATTGACCCAAATGTATTGACAACTTGTGCTGGTTCGCAAGGAGGAATGAAAAAGCTTGGTTTTAAAATATCTCCTTATTTATTGGAGCAGGCAGGGAATGACTTAGATTATATCTCAGTCCATAATTATTGGTTGGCACGAGGAAACGAAGAGCTGCCAAAATATGACTACCTCACTGCCATTACAAAATCTGAATACCCTGAAGACTATATCAACCTTGTGGTTGAGTCTCTTGAAGAATCAGGAATGCGAGATAAGCTTAAAATTGCTTTTGATGAATGGAATCTTAGAGCTTGGCAACATCCGGGATTTCCCAGAAATAAAGTTGATGATTATCAAGACCCTGAAATCCTAAAACTTATTGACAAAAGGATCAAGGGCAATGATTTAGCAAGCCAGTATACTATGGCTGATGCGCTCTTTGCAGCTTCATTCTTCAATGCTTGTCTGCGCCATTCGGAAGATGTAACCATGGCCAATATCGCACCACTTGTGAACACAAGAGGGCCACTGTTCGCTCACCCGACGGGGGTTGTCAAACGTACACATTTCCACACTATAGCGATGTATGCCAATGAGCTCGAAGCACATGTACTTGATGCAAAAGTGATGGCCGATAAATTAACGAATGAGGAGGACACTGTCGCTATGATTGATGCCATTGCCACTGTTGACAAAACAGGGAATAAATGGGCATTTTCATTGGTGAACCGTCACCCATCAGAAAATGTAGACTGCACTGTTAAAATGGGAGATACAGCAATTGATGGTAAATACAAGGCGAC
>JBLICU010000122.1:0-8979 GCA_047632435.1 Cyclobacteriaceae bacterium | reverse complement strand
CGTCTTCCGAGTTTAATATGATTTCTGATCCCAAAAAATTAAGTTTCAATTCTTCCAACGTTAATTTAATTTGATTCAAATCACTCCAATCAACTTTTTTCCTAAGAAAGAATAGGGTTGTCGCCCGGTACATCGCACCGCTATCGATATAGGTATAGTTGAGGGCATTAGCTACTGACTTGGCGGTAGAACTTTTCCCTGTTCCTGAGTATCCATCTATGGCAATATTGATCTTATTCAAATTAACAGTCTTTTATAGGGCAAGGAATTGGTTTGCCCTTTTTAATTTGTTTTTTAGAACTATGTAGGCCTTGTCTGCAACCAGAAAAAATCAAGGCAACAGCCAATAATAAAATACCGATATAGTTTTTTGACTGTCGCATTAGATGTGGTTGGTTTCAGCTTCTTTTTCTATCTTCTTAATCAACCCTTGCAGTACATTTCCAGGGCCGCATTCGGTGAAAATTGAGGCTCCATCAGCAATCATTTTCTGTATAATCTGGGTCCATCGCACCGCTCCAGTAAGTTGAGATACAAGATTTTCTTTGATCTCCTGAATATCTGTGTGTGGTCTCGCATCTACATTTTGATAAATTGGGCATTTTGGCTGAGAGAAAATAGTTGATTGAATGGCTTCAGCTAATTCCTCACGTGCAGGCTCCATGATTGGCGAATGAAACGCTCCTCCTACAGGTAAAATCAATGCCCTTTTTGCACCAGCAGCTTTAAGCTTCGCGCAGGCCAGCTCTACCCCACTCAGTGATCCTGAAATAACCAATTGTCCTGGGCAGTTATAATTTGCTGCCACAACTATATCTTCTATGCCCTTACAAATATCTTCTACTACATTATCCTCCAAACCTATTACAGCGGCCATGGTAGATTCCTGCAATTCGCAAGCTTTTTGCATCGCCTGGGCCCTTTTTGATACCAGTCTTAACCCATCCTCGAAGTTCAATGCACCATTGGCAACCAAAGCAGAGAACTCGCCTAAAGAATGACCCGCTACCATTTCAGGATCAAAATCATTTGAAACCAAGGCCGAAACGACGCTATGAAGGAATACCGCCGGCTGTGTCACCTTCGTTTTTTTCAATTCTTCGGGCGTGCCTTCAAACATGATGTCTGAAATTCTGAATCCAAGAATATCATTGGCTATCTCGAAAAGATCCTTAGCTATTGGCGAACTTTCATACAGATCTTTGCCCATTCCGGGGAATTGTGCTCCCTGACCGGGAAATACGTATGCCTTCATAAGTGCTGTTTGATTTGGGGGGCAAAACTAGAAAACATAGTTAAGAATCTAGAAATCTTTCTGATATATCAGCCGTAGGTACACGACAGCTCTCTCGTTTGCCAAACCAAGAATATCTATTTGCGGCTATCACTTCATAAATGTAGTCACTTATAAATCGGGGTATAATTAAAAAAATATAACTGATCTTCCAAGGGTAGCCCAATGCCAATAACACTTCAAGCGCCGCTCTACTTTTGGTATAAATCTTTCCTTTTTGAATCAGCACAATGCTCTCTAAAGAGGTAGAATCATAACCCAACTGCTCCAATAAGACCGAAGCTTTCTCAGATTGTAGTGATGCAAATTTAAATTGCTTCGAGGGATCCCTGTTAATGATAAAATTAACAAAGAAATTACACAGGTTACAGACACCATCAAATAGGATAATGGAATGATCGGATTCTACTTGAGTAGCTTGATCCATCCTTTATATTCCTTTTTGACCAAATTCGGGTCAAATACATCAAAAATAACAATAGCCTCATAAAAATATACTCCGGCTTCCAATTCCAGACCTTGTTGATTTTTTCCGCTCCAGCGAATTAAAAAATCATTCTCGTTTTGGTCCTTGGTAGAATATTGAAAAACCTGATTACCGGATCGATCCATAACCCTGAAATCCAAGTCAAGCACGAACCTTGGACAATTGGAAAAATTGAAATTAGCCACAACAATATCCTGCCCTGAGAACTTTGGTGTATAGACATCATTAAAGCCATCTCCATTTGGAGAAAAAGAATTCGGGAAGCTAATATTTGGACAGTTGTCATTGCAAATCTGCTCGGTTAAGATACTTTCATTCCCAGATCGATCCACTGCACCTACTCTATAACATCCCTTGAAAGATTTTAAATTATAGTCTATGTAATCAGTGCCAACAGAGGTATCAATAAGTTCAAATGAGTCTTCATCTCCTGCTACTGAGAAATAGATATTATAAAAAACAATATCGTCACCACAATCCGGATCAATATCTACATCCCATAAGATTCTATTCTGGTAGATCTGATAATCACAAGGCTTATCTGCCAGAAAAGCACTACACTCAAAAGCGGCATCAATTCTGAGCATCGGTGGCGAACACGGCGGTATGGTGTCATTTGGTTGAGCACATGAAATCTGAGTGTTATTTTTCAATGGTTCTGGAATCAAAGAATTGTCGTAGGTGCCAAATGTGGTCACAAAATAACAATACTCCAGACTGTCCTGAAGTGGTTGATTATTAATAGCACCAACATCCACATATTTAAATGCAGATCTGGTCACATCAACTGAGTCAATTAAGACCAGTTCGCTCATGTCATTGGGGTTGATTCGATCTCTCCACACATAATGATATGGATCATTGACAGAACGCAATGACCAGGGCACATCACCATTCCAGTTCAACTCTATGGCCTGAACCAGCGGCCTCAAAGTCAACCGGATGGAAGAAGCTGTGGCAGAGGAATCCACCAGAGCTCCTGACCTCTGATAAAATCTGACAAAATAGGTGTATTGGAAATTTTTTGTATTGAGTCCAGAGTCAGTAAACACTGTATCGATGGTTTTACCAACCACTGAAGTGTAGGTACTTCCTGACTCGTTTGATTTTCTAAACAAATCATAAGTATAGGTTGGCGGGTACAAAGTTTGATCAATCTGGTAAGGCGGAACCCAACGAACCAATATTTGGCCAATCGTTTCACTAGTTGCCAGTACATCTACGTTTGTTATTACGGGCACATCAATAAGCACACTATCACAGGCTTCTGTAGAAACATAACTTAAGCCACCACCGGGCAAAGGATACTCGGCAACCAAACGATAACAATAATTAGCGCCAGGAGAAAGTCCCCGATCATTATTGGTATCTAAATAAGAAGTTGTAGAAATGTCAACCACATCAATCTTTTGATAGCCAGTATTTCCAGGCATGCCTACTTCGCATTCGCCTATTTCAACATCGAAAGAACCTGTTTTTCGCCAGATTTGCATGTTTTGTGCCTCGCTACAAGAATAACCATCCCAATTAAGTTGCATTGTTCTTCCTTGCTTTACCTCGGATATTAAACCTGTAGGTGCTGGTCCTGCTATTGTGATGAGCAACGTCTCGAACTCTACTAAACTCGGGCCAATTTCAGGATTGTCCGTTGCTTTGAATTGTACCTCATAGGGTCTTTCTCTAACATTTGAACAATTGGTATTCCAATCAAAATCCAGTACCGCAGGTGTTCTGGTTTGAAATGAATCTTTTGGAGAAAAAGTCGCCGAATTTGACACCTCAAACGGGCCACCGAATGCTTCAAGTTTAATAGGGTCACCATCCGGATCTGTAGAAAATATTTTTTCGCTTACACTTTCGCCTGCCTCCACACATATATCCTCGGGAACTGTTATGATAGGTTTTTCATTATCTGTTTCAATAACTATTATTTGCATATCTCGAACCACATAGCCCATCCGATACCACCTTCCGGCAACATTTCTCCATTCCTCCACAACAAACGCCACGTTATATTCTCGCTGTTCATCGTTCCCACTGACATCCAGAAAAGCATCCCCAGGGGCATTCCATATCAAATCTCCGGTAATGGCATTGATAGAAAGTGTAGGTGGATCTCCTTCCTCACTCCCTGTAGAAAAATTCGAATAAAAAGACGGATCATTTAACACCCTATAATTATTTACATTTTCATTTCTTCTTTGCTTGGGAGTAGTGAGTCTGTATGACAGACTATCACCGTCAGGATCAAAAGCCCCAGGATTGTGAATGAAAAGCGCTCCGACCGCAGCGAAATCAATTGGGGGCACAGTAAGAACAGGCGTATTGTTCAGTCCGAAAAACGAATCAATAATTATGAGTGTTTCAACATAAAAAGATGTTCCTACAGAATTAGACATATTGATAATGCCATCATTGCGGAAATCTTCTTCATAACTAACCAGGTATCCATTGCCATTCTGGGCTGTATAGGTATGAGTATATTTAAAAGTAACAAGCGCAATATTATTCCCAACATCTATTTCTGATGTTTCAAACGGCCCCTGAGCTTCAGTGCCATCACCTAACTTCAAAGTACCTCCTCCAAAAAGTATTGACGAGCCTGAATCTCTGAATCCGGTTATTGTAAAAACATACTCAAGTGCAAATTGGCTTTCCCGGACTGCCGTAATCTCTCCAGCCCTGATGTGGGTAGCGTTTACGTTCACATCAAATAAAAAAAATCCTGATACAATTAAAAGCCCTTTTAAAGCCTTTTTCAATTTTTTCACCATCTTAACAAACGATCAAAAATGCGCTAGCACCAATTCACAACGTTCAAAATCAAACAATAATATCAATAAAAGAGATTCACGATGTAGAATCAACTCAAATTAAAATAATCTTAATCAGCTTCTCACATGGATTATACTTTTAATCACCAATTCAAATACAATGAAGTCAAGACCAGAAAAGTTTTGTTTTTTTTCAAAGAATTATCAAACAATTTGGATGAACATTTTTTTTCTTATTTAGACGCAATCAAAATATGAATTTGAATTGTTTGGGTAGGCGTTGGGGATTATCTTTGATTCCGCACAAAAATTTGAAATTCAAATAAATATATGAGTTGGTTTTCCAATACCTTTTCAAGTACCATAGGAAGGAAATTTGCTATGGCGCTTTCGGCTCTTTTTCTGGTTTTTTTCCTATTAATGCATCTCACGACGAATATGCTGTCGGTCATTAGCCCTGATGCATTCAACGAAGCTTCCCATTTTATGGGTACTAATCCAGTAGTACAATTTGTCATGCAGCCTATCTTGATCTTTGCTGTGGTGTTTCATTTCCTCATGGGTTTTGTTCTTGAGCTAAAAAATCGATCATCCAGACCGATAAAATATGCCAAAAAAGATACAGGCAATGCCACATGGGTCTCTCAAAACATGATCTACAGCGGACTTGTCATTCTTGCTTTTCTTGGACTGCATTTTGTGGATTTTTGGATTCCGGAAATCAATTATAAATATGTAGAGCAACTTCCTGCCGATTCTGGAAGGTATTATGACGAATTGGTTCATAAGTTTCAAAATCCAATTAGGGTTGGGGCCTATGTCATTTCGTTTGCGCTCCTAGCCTTGCATCTTTTGCATGGCTTTCAGTCTTCACTGCAATCTGTGGGGCAAAACAATAAATTCACCCCAGCCTTCAAGAAATTCACAAATGCTTACGCTATTATCGTTCCGTTAGGATTTGTTTTGATCGCAGTTTATCACTTTTTCAATCATTAATCTAAGTCATGCAAATAGGTTCTAATTTTCCTTCAAAATTACCCGAAGGCCCACTTGCAGATCAGTGGACCAATTACAAAGACCATATCGATCTTGTTAATCCAGCCAACAAAAGACTTATAGATGTGATTGTTGTCGGTACGGGTCTGGCTGGTGGCTCTGCAGCGGCAACATTGGCCGAGCTTGGTTATAACGTAAAAGCATTTTGTTTTCAGGATTCTCCACGCCGCGCCCATTCCATTGCCGCACAAGGTGGAATCAACGCCGCTAAAAATTACCAAGGTGACGGTGACTCTACCTACCGCCTATTTTATGATACTGTAAAAGGTGGTGACTATCGCGCACGTGAAGCCAATGTTTATAGATTGGCGGAAGTATCTGCCAATATCATTGATCAATGTGTGGCGCAAGGTGTGCCATTTGCACGAGATTATGGTGGATTATTGGACAACCGATCCTTTGGTGGCGTATTGGTTTCCAGAACTTTTTATGCCAAAGGTCAAACAGGACAGCAGCTTTTGCTTGGCGCCTATTCTGCCATGAATCGCCAGATTGCTCGAGGTAAAATCAAAATGTACAACCGCCACGAAATGCTTGATTTGGTGATGGTTGATGGAAAAGCCAGAGGGATTATTGCTAGAGATTTGGTTTCAGGAGAACTGGAAAGACATTCAGCGCATGCAGTGGTGATTGCTTCTGGAGGATATGGAAACGTATTTTTCCTTTCAACAAATGCCATGGGTAGCAATGTATCTGCCACCTGGAAAATTCATAAAAAAGGTGCCTGGTTTGCTAATCCATGTTATACACAAATCCACCCTACTTGTATCCCTGTATCTGGAGATCATCAATCAAAATTGACATTGATGTCTGAATCTTTGAGAAATGATGGCAGAATCTGGGTTCCAGGAAAAAAAGAAGATGTGATGGCCATTCGCGAAGGAAAATTGAATGCCACAAAAATAGCAGAAGAAGACAGGGACTATTTTTTGGAACGAAGATATCCGGCTTTTGGAAACTTGGTTCCTCGTGATGTGGCCTCCCGAGCTGCCAAAGAAAGATGTGATGCTGGCTATGGTGTGAACGCCACTGGAGAAGCCGTATATCTTGATTTCGCAGCAGCGATTCAACGGTATGGAAAAGAACAGGCGCACTTAAAGGGTCTTGATGAAAATGACAGCAAAATTGTCAAAGAATTGGGTACAGAGGTCATCAAATCAAAATATGGCAACCTATTCCAAATGTATGAGAAGATCGTAGATGATAATCCATACGAAATGCCAATGATGATTTATCCAGCTGTACATTATACAATGGGCGGCACCTGGGTAGATTATAACCTGATGTCCACCATTCCTGGTTGTTATGTTATTGGTGAGGCCAATTTCTCCGAACATGGTGCAAATAGACTGGGAGCTTCCGCACTGATGCAAGGTTTAGCTGATGGTTATTTTGTCTTGCCGTATACCATTGGCGATTATCTATCAGCTGATATCCGTACTGGCAAAATCCCTACAAACACGCCTGAATTTGATGCAGCTGAAGCGAGCGTGCGTGAAATTTTGGAAAAATTTGTTAACAATAAAGGAACAAAGCCTGTTGATTATTTCCATAAGAAACTTGGCAAAGTAATGTGGAATAAGGTAGGAATGGCCCGCAATGCACAGGGCTTAACTGAAGCTATCAAGGAAATAAAAGAAATCCGTGAGGAGTTCTGGAAAGACGTGAAGGTTCCTGGAAAAATCAATGAATACAATGAAGAACTTGCCAAAGCAACCAGAGTGGCTGATTTTATGGAACTGGGTGAGCTATTTGCCAAAGATGCGCTCCACAGAGAAGAATCTTGTGGTGGCCATTTTAGAGAAGAACATCAAACACCTGAAGGTGAAGCATTGAGAGATCCTAAATTCCAATATGTAGCCGCATGGGAATATAAAGGTGAACCAAGCGACGCAGTTCTTCACAAGGAAGAATTGGTTTATAAAAATATTGAAGTAAAAGAAAGAAGTTATAAATAAAGCCTTAGGGCTTTGATGAAAATAGAGAACTATGGATCTTAAACTTAAAATCTGGCGTCAGAAAAATGCTCAAGACAAGGGGCAGATCGTTGACTATGATATCAAAGAAGTATCTCCGGATATGTCATTCCTCGAAATGCTGGA
Source organism: Cyclobacteriaceae bacterium (assembly GCA_047632435.1). Taxonomy (GTDB): domain Bacteria; phylum Bacteroidota; class Bacteroidia; order Cytophagales; family Cyclobacteriaceae; genus JAMZMI01. The sequence continues at coordinate 1,266 of JBLICU010000122.1, read as the reverse complement.
CGTGCTCAATGATGGGCTCGTTGAAAATGGTGGTGAACCTGTGGCATTTGATCATGACTGCAGGGAAGGTATTTGTGGGATGTGTTCACTTCAGATCAATGGTAAACCCCACGGACCAGATTCCGCCATCACGACTTGTCAGCTTCATATGAGAAAGTTCAAAGATGGTGATACCATCTACATTGAGCCATTCCGAGCCAAGGCTTTCCCTGTGATCAAGGATTTGATTGTCGATAGAAGTTCATTTGACAGGATTCAACATGCCGGTGGTTATATTTCCGTCAATACGTCAGGAAATACGCAAGATGCCAATGCCCTTCCAATCAACAAAGATAATGCTGATCACGCATTTGACGCGGCGACATGTATAGGATGTGGTGCCTGTGTGGCAGCATGTAAAAATGCATCAGCGATGTTATTTGTTTCTGCCAAGGTTTCACAATTTGCACTATTACCACAGGGACAAGTGGAACGCAAGATGCGTGCTGAGCAGATGGTGGCTCAGATGGATGCCGAAGGATTTGGTGCTTGTACCAATACAGGAGCATGTGAAGCCGAATGTCCGAAGGAAATCAGTCTCACGAATATTGCGAGACTCAATCGGGAGTTTCTGAATTCCAGCTTCAACTAAAAACAAAAAACCCCAAATGATCGGGGTTTTATTTTTTTATCCATCCCTCTGGTGAGATCACGTACGGATTACATTTTTGTCATACCAATCAAAATCTTGTATGACAGTAAAACACTCGGCATTACCTCACGCTAGTGAAAAGCAGTTATAAAATTAATCAATCGGCCAGTTTGTGGATTGTCACTGTCTGCAATAGTTAGATGTTCTTTTTTCTTTCTCGCCTTCGATTCATATTTGGCCATTCTGGCTGGTTTGTAAAATATATTCGTGCATATGCATGATCTAATGAGCTTCTGATTTCATATTCCTGCTGTCGACTTGATAGATGTATCAGATGCATTATTTTTAGGAGAATATTTTAAAGACAAAATTCAATTTTTCTGAATCATTGTTCTATTGCGAACTTTTTTTTCAATTGAAATAAAAAACCAATACTTACTATCTTGCAAGTAAAAACCAGCGATCCTTGAAGAAGTTACTTATCCTTATTGCGATTCTTCTTCTTGGTGGCATTGGCTACTTCACCTATATGACATGGGTAAAGAATGCCAATCTCACCAGTTGGTCATTTGTCCCGCAAAATGCCATTTTCGTTTACGAGTCTCCAAATCCGATAGGCACACTTGAAGGTATCA
>JBLICU010000121.1:0-8979 GCA_047632435.1 Cyclobacteriaceae bacterium | reverse complement strand
CATTTGATCCCAATCTTGCCCCTGATTATTGGGTACATTGATCATCGTAAACCAGTTTTCGCATCCTTCTGGAGCATCGGAGGGTGTCATTTTGGAAGTAATATTGACATAAACAGTAGGGTCATGATAGATGCTACCTTTTTTAAAAATATGATCAAATTCTGTTTTATAGTCTTCAGAGAAAAAGATATTATGTAGGTCAAGCTTTGGAAATGTCTTTTTCATCCCCCAATAAAAAATAAGAGCGGAGCTCGATTTTGGCTGTTTCAGAAGAAATCGCGGAGGCTTAATTTTTGGCAAAAGCTTTTTATAAGAATTGACAATGTCCATGTTGGATATTACACGATCTACCGACACAACTTTTCCATTCACAACAACCCCGACAGCCGATTTATTCTCAATAGCAATTTCATCTACTTTGCTGTTATACATGAATTTGACTCCATTTCTTTCAGCTAAGGCTACTAAAGATTGGGTTATTGTATGCATTCCTCCTTTTGGATAATAGGCACCCAGAGACATTTCCAGATGTGGAATGATATTCATTGTTGCGGGTGTTTGATATGGATCGGACCCATTGAATGTGGCATATCTATTGAAAAGTTGGATCATCTTGGGATTATTGAAGAGCTTTTTATTTGAGCCGTTCATAGTATTAAAGAAACCAAGGTTCGGCATAGCTAAATAGGCTTTTATCGCTTGTTTAGAAAAATAGATCTTCGGATCATTGAGCGAGCTGAACATGAAAAGCTCACTAAGCCTATCGTAGAGTAAAGCTGATCTTTCAAAATATTTTATGATCGTTGATCTTCTTTCACCAGTCTTGTTTGTGATTTCATCCATGAATTTTTCTGGATCACTATATGCTTTTAGGAAGGTGCCGTCTTCAAAAAAATAGTGACAATTGATACTTAGTTTATCATATTCGAAATGCAGTTTTGGATTTTCACCAGAAAATTCAAAAAGTTCATCAACCAAAGAAGGTAAAGTAAAAAGAGAAGGACCTGCATCAAATCGGTATCCGGCTGACTTTATTTCTGTGAGTTTTCCTCCTGGGTATTCATTGGCTTCATAGACAGTGACCCTATGACCTTTGGATGACAGTCTGATGGCAATAGCGATACCTGCTATACCCGAACCAATAATTGCAATTGTTAAAGATTTTTCCGACAAAATATATTAGATAAATAATAAATAAAACATAAATAATGCAATTAAATGGTTACTATTTAAGTTGTGACTGTATTCATAAATAAGATAAAACAGTTGTATTAACTTAGACAAGAATATAGATGAACTCTCAATCAACAACAATGAAATTTCAGGCTGAACTACTTTTTGATGAATACAAGAAGGTTCGACATGTCGACCTCACTTTGCAACAATTTACTTACTTACTAAATCTATATCCCGCACTAATTGTTTGTATGAGCGATGGTGTACTTGACAAGGAAGAATGGGAGAGCGTTGATAAGTTGGCAAAAGGACTCACACTTCAATTTAGCGACGATATGGAAGGAGAAGAAGTTGCTAAAATGGAACAGAAATTCAGAACAGAATTTATGTATTTACTTGAAAATATTGAAAAGTGGCAAAAGAAATTTTTGAATGCTCTTAAAAGCCATATAGAAGACAGCAAATTAGACAAGGAGTTTGTTCTTGAATCCATGTATTTGTTCGCAAATGCTGCGGACGGAATATCTCAGGTCGAACAAGATGCCATTGACATGCTGTCTGAGCGATTATCATTGAACTACTAATACAGTCATTAGAGTAAAAAACACAGATTCCAGGTGTTGAAATCTGTGTTTTAGATCATTTCAAAAAAATGCTTCTCAGAATTGAGTGGAACTCCCATACATCCATGAAAGTATTGTAAAGTGGAGTGGGTGCTATCCGTATTACGTTCGGTTCTCTCCAATCCAAAATCACCCCTTTTTCAATAAGTTGGTCAAATATCTCTTTTCCATCTTGAATCAGGTAGATGGAAAGTTGACAGCCTCTTTCGTCATGTTTGGGTGGAGATATAATTCTAATTCTGTTATTAATGATTTCATCCTTGAGCAAAAGAGTCTCAAGATAATTGGTTAATCTGATACTCTTATTTCGCAAATTTTCAATTCCCGCCTCTTCAAAAAGCTCAAGAGATCCGCATTGGACGGCCATAGAAAGTATGTTCATATTGCTGAGCATCCAGCTATCAACACCATCTGCAGGTACAAACATATTATCCATTTTAAATCTGGTTTTAAGCTCATGACCCCACCATCCAGTGAGTTTCGGAAAATTCGGATTAGATGAGTGCTTTTCATGTACAAAAACACCCGCTATTCCCCCAGGGCCAGAATTCAAATACTTGTAGCTGCACCACGCCGCAAAATCCGCATCGTCATCGTGCAGGTGCATAGGTAAGTTCCCAATGGCATGCGCCAAATCAAATCCAATGAATGCACCTACTTCATGAGCAGCTTTGCTGATAGCTTTAATATTGAAGAATTGCCCGGAGTAATATTGAATACCTGGCCAAAGAACCAAGGCCAATTCATCGCCAAGAGCATGTATCCTTTCGATGATTTCATTAGTTTTAAAAATATCGCCTGAAGATGGCTTCATCGTTACAAGATGATCTTTAGCATTTAAGCCAAGTCTTTGGATGTGAGACTCAGCCGCATAATGATCAGAAGGAAAAGCACCTCCTTCAATCAAAATTTTGGTTCTTTTGCCTTTTGGATGATAAAATGATGCCAACATCAAATGGAGATTGGTAGTCAAATTGTTCATACTTACCACCTCGTTTTCCCTTGCACCTAATATGTTGGAAAGTACTTTCTTTGTTCTAGTATGATATCCCACCCATGGGTTAATACCAGAAAAATGACCTTCAACTCCATTTTCCCTCCAGGAATCAAGTTCTATGTTTAAATGCGCTACTACATTTTTAGGTTGAAGCCCCAGTGAATTTCCACATAAGTAAATCGATTCTCTGTTGTTTCTTTTGGGAATATGAAATTTGGATCGGAAGTGGCTCAATGTATCATCATGATCCATTGATTTTGCATAATCTGCTTTTGATATATTTGCCATATAATTATTAAGTTGGTATTTTGATTAATGTTTTTTTTGGTTCTTGTAACTAGATCATCAATCATGAAAAACAACCAAATGTCATCATGCGATGTTTTAAAAGAATTTTCCATTTTAACATTTGAGATAATATGTATTTAGGATTTTACTTTATTAAATCAATTTATGGAAATATCATTGAAGGGTCATCATGCATTGGTCTGTGGGTCTTCTCAGGGCATTGGAGCTGCCATTGTGATGCAAATGGCTAAGTCAGGTGCAAAAGTCACCCTTGTTGCAAGAAATGAATCTCGATTATTACAAATCTTGAGTGAACTAAAAGGAGATGGTCATAAAATCTTTGTGGCAGATTTCGACAATGCTGAAAATGTTAGCGCTTTGATTGAATATATAAGTGAATGCCATCCAGATATACTCATCAATAACTCAGGAGGGCCGTCACCAGGGCCTATTATCTCTGCGAATATTTCTGATTTTGAAAAAGCTATCAACAGACATTTAATGGTGAGCCATCAGCTTGCCATGGCCTGTTTGCCCGCCATGAAGTCATCGAATTTTGGAAGAATTATAAACATCATTTCTACGAGTGTTAAAATTCCGATTGACGGATTAGGCGTTAGCAATACGACTCGCGGCGCGATGGCGTCTTGGGCAAAATCACTTTCGAATGAAGTAGCTCAATTTGGAATAACAGTGAATAACATTTTACCCGGTTTGACTGAAACTGAACGATTGAATATGCTGGTGGCCAAATTAGCAAATGATGTACTTATGAATGAGGAGGAGATGATTAGTAGTTTGAAACATTCAATTCCGGCGCGAAGATTTGGTTTGCCTGAAGAGATGGCATATACGGCGACTTTTCTGGCATCTCATTTTGCGGCGTATGTAAATGGGGAGAGTATCCGTGTGGATGGCGGAAGAACCGGAAGTATATAAAAAAACCTCGACTAATTAGATCGAGGTTTTGGTTAGATTGGTCAAAAAAGTTTTATGCAGATGTGCTTTGTCTGATTTTGGCAATATTGAAGGATTTTCTTTCCTTATGACCACAATAGCCGCAAGTAAGATACTTCATCAATTCTCCATCTTCTGTTTCTGAAGCCTCCTGTATTACCTCTTCTCTATCAACCTTCAAGGTTTGGTAATTACATTCTGAGCAGTTTAACGCATGAAGACGGCCATTGTATTTTTCAATTTTAGTAGCGCCAGATATCTCATCAATCCAAACATCGTAATCGACTGAATACGCATTTTCTTCAGCCTGCATTCCTTCATCCAAGTAGACATCTTCTTCCTCTTCACTCAATAATTTCATTTTCCTTCCATCAGGAGAAATTCTTGGCGTGTATCTCAATTTCTTTAATCTTTTTTCGATGAAGAAGGGATAATAAAACTTAAGTATATTCTGTACTACGACTCCTATGATCATGGCGAGCATTCCAGAAATGAATATTCTCACAAAGAACCACAACCATGTTGTTTTATCCACTATGGTATTGGTATACAGTGCCGCTCCAATCAATATCAAAAGAAAACCATACCAAAGGAGGTTGATTTCATGCATATTTATGTAATCGTATCTTGTTTTATATTCACTGGTGGTTAGGAGTTTAAGATAATGTCCTAACAAAATGATTGCACCAATTCCGACAATTGCTAACGCAATGATCAGTCCATAGAAATTCCAAGAATCAAGTAGACTAGGTGAAATAGTTTCAGTCATAGCATTTTATAGATTAAGCAGTTAAACGAATCAAGAACAATTTATATAATTCAATAATTATATCTCAAATTTAGCAAGTTTCATTTTATACTAGTTCTAAAATATTATCGTAAAATATTAAAAAATTAGTTCTTAGCCTATAAGCTTCTTTATTTAAAATTTGCACCATCTAAGTTACAACCATTAACATTTAATAAGTGTCAGCGTAAATAACCGTTTATCTAAACAAAAATGGAGGTAATTCTAAATGTAAATATCCAGCAAAAATGGAGATAACATTGGAAATACTTCAACCATTTAGTGTGATATTTGCGAATCGAAAACAAAAAACAAACATTTATTAAAACTAAGGACAAAAATTAAATTGAAATGAAAAGATTATTAGAAAAATTATTTTTCGCAGGTTTATTAGTATCAACAGTGGCTGTAATTAGCTGCGGGGAAGATGACGAAACAACTCCTGATGTTGCTCAACCATCAATTTCAGTTGTATTACAAGTGAATGGTCAAAGTGCCACGACGGCTCAGCACGGAGATTCCATATCATTTGTCATTACGGCCCAGGCCACTGGTGGAATTAATCGAATTTATACCACCTCACAGTCATTTGTAGGATTTGATAAAAATCGCACTGATCTTGGATTGGATGCCGGTGATACCAATACTTCGATCAATCTAGGTCTTACTGGCTCCCCCGTATCAACTGATGTTGGATCGACATGGGAAGCTGTATTTATTGTAGTGGATGAGGTAAATCAGGCGGATTCTACTACAGTTACGGTTGATATTGTATCCCCTGATGCTAAGGTGTATTCAGCTACTTTGTTATATGCACAATTGGCAAGTGAGGATTCAAAGACCTTCTTTTCAACAAATTTGGGAACAACGATTACCAAAAATGAAGTAGATGCTTCTGCGGAACCTTCATCTATTGATGTTGATTTCGGTTTTGCAGGTGGAGTATCTGGTTCAGTTTGGTTGGCGTCTCCTGCGAATTATCCAACATTCGCGGCTTATAATTTGAGTATATGGACCACCAAGAACACCACTACTTTCAAAAAGGTTGAGTTGACAAATGAAGCATATCTGGCAATTAATTCTTCAGCAGATGTGGCGGCAATCTTTACTGGTAGTACAGCCACAACAGCTGATCGGGTGACTGATTTTGTTGTTGGAAACGTATTCGCTCTTCAATTAGATGCGACAAACAAAGGAGGAAAATATGCTGTAGTTAAAATTACATCAATTGTTGACGGGAATTCTAATGGCTCCATGGCTGATTCAGTTGACTATGTTGAAATTGAAGTTATTGTTCAAGATTAAGCTCAATCAAAATTCTTAAAAAAAACCCCACCCGAAAAGTGGGGTTTTTTTATATCCCATAGTGTAGTAATTTAGTTGCCATGATTAAAAAAGCCATCATAATATGTTTGTCCCTATTCATTACACTTTTGATGGGGTGCAAAAAAGACAAAGAAAAGGAAGTAGCTGAGCCATCGGTGATTATAAACCTTGGTGAAATTGGCAGTAGCATAAAAGTACTTGAAACGCTTGAGTTCAGTTTGGAAGCGAGTTTTCCCGCGGGGCTAAAAGCCGGAATGTCAGTGATATGGTTGGATGATGCTGCCCTGGATACCATATATACCGGGCTAAAAGATTCGTTGCTTTTCTCTTTTTCAGAGAATTACACGCTTGCGATCCTCCCGGATTATTCAGGGAAGAACCTTATGTTCACTTTTTCGATTACAGATATTTTAGATCGAATGGCTGTTGATACTTTGTCCCTTGCAATTGAAGAATCAGCTATCCAGTTTATTCAAAGTCGCCAAGTATCAGGGTTCAATAATTTTGATAAAGGTAGTTTCCTTAGTCTTTCAGCAGACACAGTATATTTTAATGCCAACATCCAGGGAAGCACTCAACTGAAACAAAGCATTGATTTGGTTTTTTGCTATACCATGGCTGATAAAAGGATACTAGCATCCCCAAGTAATAAATATATCGAAGAGACGGCCTGGAAGGATCAGTCAAATGCACTTTGGCCACTATTCGGAGCAGAAAATATTACTAATATTTATACATTGAGTTCAAGTATTGATTTTGACGTTATTTCTACAGCTGAGGAAATTGCAAATGTCTTAGCCAATCAAAACAATGTTGTTGACAGCTTGACTAATATTGAGGTCGGTCAAATGATTGGTCTTCAACTGGCATCAGTGCAAGGTTCAAAAAAAGGAATTCTGAGAGTTACTGACCTTGGTGGCAATTCTCCTTCAACTGCTACTTTGACTTTTGAAGCCAAAGTGCAGAAATAAATCACTCAACCTTTAAATTATAGACCAATGAAAGGACTTTATATCCTGTTTTTTTCAATTTTTATCCTTTTTCAATGCACTCAAGTTGCCGAGAAAGTATCTGTTGATTCCATGACTGACGAACAATTGATGTCTTATGCCAATGAACTGGCTCATAAATTCATCATCGCAGATGGCCATGTGGATTTGCCATATCGCATGAAAAAGGCTGGTTTTATTTTGAAAAAAGAGGTCATGGATGTATCCACAGAAACCACTGGTAATTTCGATTATGTAAAAGCAAAATCTGGCGGTCTGGATGCACCTTTTATGTCTATTTATATTCCGTCTACTTATCAGGTTACTGGTGGAGCCAAAGGATTCGCAGATTCCTTGATTTCGATGGTAGGCAAGCTTCCGGTTACTTTTCCAGATCTATTTGCCTTGGCAAATTCTCCAACTGAAATTAGCGCCAATTTCGATAAAGGGCTGATTTCTCTTCCCTTAGGGATGGAAAATGGCGCACCTATAGAAGACGACATCAAAAATGTGGAATATTTCCACAGTCGTGGCATCAGATACATCACGTTGACCCATGGTAAGGACAATCAAATTTGTGATTCATCTTATGACACCACAGCCACATGGAACGGGCTTAGTCCGTTTGGCGAGGAAGTAGTTCGTGAAATGAATCGAGTTGGAGTTATGGTAGACATTTCCCATGTTTCTGACAGTGCTTTTTATGATGTCATGAAAATTGTGAAAATTCCTGTGATTGCATCACATTCTTCGTGCAGATTTTATACTCCGGGATTTGAACGGAATATGTCCGATGACATGATCAAAGTCTTAGGCGAAAATGGCGGTGTAATTCATATTAATTTTGGTTCTACCTTTCTTTCCAAAGCCTCTCGAGAAAAATTTGATAGCATGGAAGAGCATTTGATCAATTACAAAACAGATAATGGTCTTGATATCAAAGACTCAGTATACATCGCCTATGCAAGACAGTATGCTGAAGACCAGGATGTTTTTGCTGATGTGAAAATTGTAGCTGATCACATTGATCGCGTGGTTGAATTGGCAGGAATCGAAACTGTTGCGTTTGGATCTGATTTTGATGGGGTCGGTAACAGTCTGCCCAATGGCTTAAAAGACGTTTCGATGTATCCAAATGTGATTTATGAATTGCTAAAAAGAGGGTATACCGAATCTCAGATTGAGCAAATCTGTTACAAAAACACATTTAGAGTCTGGAATAAGGTGATTGAAGCGTCCGAAAAAAGTTGATAAGGAAAGCTTAATCTTTATTTTTTTTCAAATCACGAATAAAACGTGCCCAAGCGAAAGGATTAGCGAAATTATTGACAGGAACTTGAAATTTGTCGTTTACAGCTTGTTGTTGTTGAGCCATAAAGTAGCGGTAATTTGCATTGGCACTAGCTGGTAAATTTTTATGCGCACTTGCCATATACTGGGCGGTTATCCATGCATCTAAGTTGTCATAATCTTGTTGATTGGAAAGTTCCATAGCCAATATTGCTTTTTTAAACATGGCCTCAGATGGATAAGGGAAGATTTCAACCTCTTCGAGAAATTCAATGTCTTCTTCCATGGTCAGGAGAAGTTTCAAACTGCGATCGGAATCATGATGAGGAATGATGTAATGTTTTTTCTTAAAGCCAACGGCACTGAACACAACACTATCACCTTCAATCACAGGCATTGAAAAAAAACCATATGGGTTCGTGGTAGTACCTCTTCCTACTGCGGGAACATAAATGTGCACGCCCGGAATAATAGATGTGCTGTCGGGCGTGAAAACCACTCCTGTAAATTGGATGATCTTCAGTTTTTCTTGTGCTGGTGCAACAA
>JBLICU010000120.1:0-9056 GCA_047632435.1 Cyclobacteriaceae bacterium | reverse complement strand
GAGTTGGGAGAAGACTGCCATGCTGGACATTGGATTAGATGCCAGTTTTTTTGATGGATTACTAGGATTTACAGTTGACTGGTACGATAGTCGAACCACAGATTTGCTGTTGCAAGTACCAGTCCCATTACATACTGGCTTTAGTACAGCCTTACAAAATGTTGGAGAAGTACAAAACAAAGGTTGGGAATTTGCATTGACTTCAGATCGTAAAATTGGTGGTTTTTCGTACTCCTTTGGTGCAAACATTGCATTTAGTAAAAACAAGGTTTTGGCTCTAGGACCAGAGAATGCTCCAATAATTGCAACAGCAGGAGTTAATCACAACTTTTACATCACACAGGTGGGCAAACCAATTGGATCAAATTATATTTTGATTGAAGACGGAATATTCGAAAATCAAGCGGAAATTGATTCTTATCCACATTTCGAAAATGCCCAGCCAGGTGACTTCAAATTTGTTGATATCAATAAGGACGGTGAAATTGATGTAAATGAGGATAGATATGTTGCTGGTAGCTATTTTCCTGATTATACATTTGGTGCAAATGGAAATTTTGTCTTCATGGGCTTTGACTTTGGGTTCAACTTACAGGGAGTTCAGGGGAATGAAATTCTTAACCTAATGAATCGATATATCAACAGCATGGAAGGAAATTTCAACAATACAACCGATGCTTTGAACCGATGGAGATCTGAGTCGGAACCGGGTGATGGATCTACAAATAGGGCTAACAGAAAGGCCAAAGGAAACAATGGCCGTACCTCCACATGGCATTTAGAAGACGGTTCGTATATCAGGCTTCAAAATGTATCTGTTGGTTATACACTACCCAAGCCACTCACGGACAAAATGCATCTGAGTCTGCTTCGTATCTATTTAACAGCACAGAATTTGGCCACATGGACCAACTATAAAGGATACAACCCAGAAGTGAATCTTTACGATGGTAATGCACTTACACCTGGAACGGACTATGGGTCTTACCCGTTGGCAAAATCCGCATCTTTAGGTATAAACCTTAAATTTTGATCCCATGAAAAGTATTAACAACTATATATTCATAATTATTTTGGTTATTTCAGGAGCATGCGCAGATGCCTTATTGGAATTGGAACCAAAATCGGAGGCAACCTCCGCAAGTTACTTCAAGAATGCAAATGACTTTAACACTGCATTGCTTGTTGTTTATGATAATCTACAAGGTCAGGTAAATGACTATTTTGAATTGATAGAGTATCGTTCAGATAATTTATTCCTGTCCGCACCAACCGCCGGTACTCAAGATCGATACAATCTGGATCATTTTGTTGAAACAACGGCGAATCAACTGGTGTTGGATTTCTGGAGAACTTCTTATCAGTGTATTAGCCGGACAAATGACATTATCTCCCGAATTGATGATGTGAAATTTGATGAGGATTTGAAAACAAGGTATAAGGCTGAAGCTCAATTCCTTAGAGCATACAACTATCTCAATCTTGTGCGTCTTTGGGGGAATGTGCCTTTGGTACTGTCACCATTAGGACCAGACGATGCTTTGAAAACCGGACGCGAGCAGAGCAGCAAGGTATACGAGGCAATTATTGCAGATTTAACCTATGCTGTTGATAATCTTCCTGATCAAAACGAAAATGCTGATTTAGGAAGGGTTACTTCTCATGCGGCTAGGGCTTTACGTGCCAAAACAAACCTAACATTAAGTAATTGGGATATAGCATCTTATGATCTGTATCAAATTATAGCGTCTAATCAATTTCAATTACTTGACGATATAAGCAACGTTTTTAATGTTCAGCAGGAATTCAATAATGAAGTCATTTTTGCCATTCGCTTTAACAAGGAAATTGTTGGAGAGGGTCATGGACGTTGGTTTGCTACCCCGGATACAATTACTTCAAATCCTACTACTCCGGCATTGTTGGCCGCCTATCAGGTAGGAGATGCGCGAAGAAAAGTAATTGCATTTACAAAATCAGGTACCACTTTTGTCTTAAATAAGTTTTTTGATGAGCAGTCTGGTGTGACCAATACTGTTGGAAATGACTACATCCTTTTAAGATATGCCGACATAATTTTGATGCAGGCTGAAGCTTTGAATGAAGTGGGATACGTTCCAAATGGTCAGGCATTCTCATTACTTAATGCAGTAAGAAATCGAGCCGGATTGCCCAGCTTAAATTCGGCAAATTTGATTTCTCAGGAGGAATTTCGGGAAGCAGTGTTGCATGAACGATGGCTCGAATTTCCATTTGAAGCGCAGCGCTGGTTTGATTTGATTCGAACAGGATCAGCGTCTGAACAGGTAACACTTCATCAGGGGATCTCGATGCAATCGCATCAGTATCTGTATCCTATTCCTCAGACGGAAATCGAGAAAATGAACAACTCTTCCATTTTCCCACAGAATCCAGGGTACTAGATTTAGCTGACATATGATGCATTTAATTAATGGCATTTTGCTTGCCGTACTGACATGCTTTGTCTCATGCAATGAAACAACCATGAATAATGGGGAGTTGAATGGCGATACAGATTCAACATTTGTAGGGCCGATTTATCCGGTTGATTTCGATGCTGATTATATTCACATAGAAAGCGGTTCATTTGTTCAGGATAAGAACTTCTACTTTCTCACTGTGCTTCTGAAGCTAGATATTATAAGTGAAAATTCTGATATATTCGGGCAACAGGCTGATTTGCTTAGTAAAAAAATTCAGCTGATCAATTACGCCGTGGCTAATAATAATTGGCCTGCAAATGTGCTAAGTTCATACTTCAAGTTTTCTGATCAGGAGATTCACGAGATAGGGCTTTTGTTTCAAAACGAAGTTGAATCCAATGAAGCCTGGAATCAGGTTGTTCAAGAACATTTGAGACCTTCAGGATACTTTGAGTTATATAGCGATTTGACAGACGGTCGACTGGTCTATTTTGCTTGGAGAGATGCGGCTTATGGTATCAATAATATTTTCAGGGAATATTTAGAAGGCGAAACACCTCAGGATGAGGTCAGCGATGGTCCGCTTTATAATCTAGAATCAGAAACTTACCTTGATTCATTAAGGAAAATTGTCAATGGATTGGGACTATTTAGTGATGGGTATGAGTGGTTTTTTGAGCCGTCTTTATCGGCTTCTATAGCTATTCTTAATTTGAACGGCCGTGATGAGGCGGGTCGGTTTGAGCGACTATCCGAGGGTAGAAATAAAACCACGATCGCCCAGATGCAAAATGTGGATTTTGATGATTTTGAATATGGGGCAATAATCCTTTTAGGTGATTCTCCAAATTCTCCGGGAGATGCTGAGAATATCAGCAAAGGAGCCATTACTCGTATTGGGATTGCGGTAGACCAATACCTACAGGGTCTTGCACCATTTATTATGATATGTGGCGCTAATGTTTTTCCTAATCATACACCTTATCACGAGGCGATCGAGATGAAAAATTGGATGGTTTCCCATGATAATATCCCCGATGAGGTAATATTTATTGAGCCTCATTCGCGTCATACCACTACAAATTTGAGAAATGCATCAAGGTTGCTTCTCAAGTACAAATTTCCTATTGATAAGAAATATCTGGTTACAACAACTGAAGGGCATTGTGACTATGTAATGAGCAATCGGTATCAGACTCGAAACACTGAGATTCTGGGATATGTCCCGGTACAACTGGATCAAAGAATTTCAAAATTTAGTGCCGAATTTTTTATCAATGGGAAATCACTCCAGATAGCATCTGAGGCAGACCCATTAGATCCATAAATCAACTTTAAACTAAAAACTCTTAACTAAACAATAATATTATGAAAACTAAGATTAAAAATTTACTCATTGGCGGTCTCCTGATATTTTCAGGTTGTTCTAAAGATGATAAATTACCTAAGGCTAATGTAATTTTGAACCCTGCCACAGATTTGGAGGTCACAGCTGGCCATGAATTGCTTACAGCTTCCTGGGATGCTCCCATATCTGAAAATGTCATAGGTTATGTAGTGCGATGGTCTCCCGATAGTGATTCTTTGATAATTGATGCCTCAGAAGTCACCGCAACGATTTTTGGTGTGACAAACGGTCAGGAATATATCATTGACGTTAGAGTTAATTATGGAGATGATGGCAGCTCTCAAAAACTTGAAGGTAAAGGAACTCCGATTGATCAGCTCAATTTCAATGCCTTTCCAGGATCGGAATATATCCAGTTAGAATGGAGCAAACCTGATAGACAGGATATTACAGGATATAATGTTAAACTAAGTCCGGGAAATATTGATGTTGATTTAGAAGCAGATGCACTTAGCTACACAATTAATGGATTAACAAATGATTCCGAATACACTGCCACGCTAACAATTCAATACGCTGAAAGTTCGGGAAATCCGGTTGTCAGCACCGCAACACCGGGTTTTGTGGAAATGTTCTTGTCAGATACCATGGCTTATGTGGATGAAAGTATAAATTTCGCCTTCAATCCAACATTTAACTCCAATATTGTCAGCTATGCGTGGGATTTTGGTGACGGATCGGCGGGAACGGAATCTAGCGTGAATCATGCTTTTACATCGGCTGGTAAGTATGAAGTAACACTGGAAATTACAGATGACGGTGGTACAAAGTTTAGTGATTCAAGGACAATTCATGTAATTGGAGTTAATTGGGAGTTCATACCATCCACCCATATTAAAGGGTCAATGGCAACTCAGGGCAATGATGGTACACTTTATGTTGGTGATTCAGGTGGTCAGTTTTTTGCAATTAACCCTGATGGGACGCAAAAATGGAAGCTCAGTCTAAATACCGATAGTGGCAATCAGGAAATATATGATTGCGCACCCGCGATTGGAAGTGATGGAACTATTTATGTAACCAGTCAAAATGGGAATTTATATGCGATTAATCCTGCCGGATCAGTTAACTGGATATTCACCGCTGAAAGCGGAATGAGAGCTGGTCCGGCCTTGGCTTCCAATGGAACAGTTTACATTAACGATCAGGGCGGAAAATTCTATGCAATCAATTCTGATGGCACCAAAAAATGGGACTATGCTCATGGAGGAGGGGACTCCAATCCGGCCGTGGATACAGATGGCACCATATATTTTGGATCCAAGGATGCAAATTTATATGCACTGAATCCAGACGGGTCACTCAAATGGAATTATACGGCGGGCGATGTGGTCGATTCATCACCTGTTATTGGAGATAATGGAACAGTTTATTTTGGAGCCAGGGATAACAAATTGTATGCTGTTGCTTTTGACGGAACTTTAGGTTGGACATTCGATTTTGATGGAGAGAGAACGCTCGGCGCACCAGTAATAGGATTGGATGGAACAATCTATGTTGGAGCACGCGATAAAAAGCTATACGCCATTAGTTCTGCAGGTGCAATGGTTTGGTCCCAGGAATTCTCAGAGCGTTTCTTGTTTTCTGCAGCAACACTGGATGCTAACGGATACTTGTATATTGGCAATGAAAATGGTGTCCTTTACGGAATGAATCAAGTCTCTGGTGAGATAATCTGGGAGTTGCAATTGAGCAAAATATTTTCAACAGTAACATTAGGTGACGATGGCAACATTTATGTTGGAACTTTGGTGGACACAGACTTTAGTCCTGATCCGCGGTTCGTCTCAGTTTATGGTGCGGCCACAGGGCTTGCCAATTCTTCCTGGCCAACGAAAAGACAGAATTCTAATAACTCGGGTAGTAAATAATAATCACACAATAAGTGTTTGTTCTTATATCGGGCGCTTGTCCGCCCGGTATAACTTCTAAATCAATTGATGAGGAAGTTCTATTTGTATGCGCGTCACCCAAATAGTATATTTTAACCCAATCCATTTTAAATGAAATGTACATAAAACAAGCGCGCTAGACCATTATGGATATTGAACTAAAATACGCAAGGTGATTTGAATTTGCAGTCCGGATATTCTTGATGACCTATAAATAAAAAAATATAACATGAAATACAGAATTGTTTTCTTGGTGCTCGTCTGCTGTGTCAGATGCAGTCCACCAGCAATTGAAGAGTATAATGGCAAATCCAGAGTGGAAACCATTCGGAACCTATTGTTAGATCACAACGCTGATAAGACCATTGTTGTCTCTCATCGAGGTGACTGGAGAAATGCCCCGGAAAACTCCATTCAAGCTATAAGAAACTGTATAGAAATGGGAGTCGATATCGTGGAAGTAGATGTTCAAATGACAAAAGATTCAATATTGGTGTTAATGCATGATCTTACCTTGGATCGTACAACTACAGGTAAAGGTTATGTTTCAGATTATACCTTGGATAGTTTGCGGGCGTTGCGCTTAAGAAATGGTACAGGGAGACCCACAATGCATTTAATTCCTACTTTGGAAGAGGCAATGATAGCCGCCAAAGGAAATATAATGGTCAACTTGGATAAATGCTATGTATATTTTGATAAAGCCTTTATTGTCCTCGAAAAAACTGAAACAACGGATCATGTTCTCATGAAGGGTATGGTAACAGTGGAAGAATTGAAAAATGACTTTGCGAAGTATTTGGATGCGATTTTATTCATGCCTGTAGTGAATTTGAATAAACCAGGAGCGGAAAGGATTATTCTCGATTATCAAAACCAGCTCAACCCTGTGGCTTTTGAATTCATATTTAGTGATACTTCTTCACATATAATAAATCAGTTCGGAAATATACGGGATGTTGGTTCAAGAGTGTGGGTCAATGCACTCTGGTCTTCACTTAATGGCGGATTCGATGATGATCAGGCAGTCCTCAATGCTGACAGCATTTATGGCTGGTATAATCGTAAAAAAATTAACATGATTCAGACGGATCGTCCTAAGCTTTTGCTGCAATATTTAAAAAGCCAGGGCTTACATAACTAAGCAGCAGAGCCAATTCCTCACGAACTAAAATAAACATGAATAAATTTATCAATATTTTGTGTGTATCAGTGATTGCTGTATATATGGTGCACTGTACATCGAAGGAAGTTGAAAATAAGCCAACTAACATAATTCTCTTGATAGGAGATGGCATGGGCTTATCTCAGATAAGTGCCGGTGTAATGGAGTCGGAGCAAACATTGAATTTCGAACGTTTTAAATCCATTGGACTCAGCAAAACCTCATCCTCCTCACACAAAATTACGGATTCAGCAGCAGGAGCAACGGCATTGTCTATTGGCGAGAAAACCTACAATCAGGCCATCGGTGTAGATTCAGATACCATTCCCAAAGAAACCATTATGGAGTGGTGTTCAAAAAATGGTTATGAAACGGGCTGTGTCGTAACCTCTTCAATAACCCATGCCACTCCAGCCTCATTTTATGCGCATCAACCTTTTCGTAGCATGAATGAGGAGATTGCGCTTGACCTGTTGAATGCTCCATTGGATTTCATAGCTGGAGGCGGTCTAACCTATTTCATGGAGCGATCGGATCAGCGCAACTTGATTCAGGAGTTATCTGATGCTGGGGTTGATATTCGTCAGACCACAGCGGATTTTCCAGAATCTATTGAAAAAGTAGGCCAGAAGATATGCTACCTACTTGCTGAAGATGGTATGATGAGGGCTGAGAACAGGATGGACTACCTGCGAACATTCTCTGGTAAAGCTATCGATTATCTAAGTGCAAGTGATAGCGGTTTCTTTCTGTTAATAGAAGGCTCACAAATTGATTGGGGAGGGCACAATAATGACGTTAACTATGTAGTCAACGAATTGATTGATTTTGATAAAGCTGTCGGTCTATGTTTGGATTATGCCGAAAAGAACCCAAATACATTGGTGATAGTAACAGCAGATCATGAAACGGGAGGCCTGTCATTGAGGAGCGAAACCGGAAAATATGAAGGTCTCAGTTATACTTTCTCCACTGGAGGGCACACTGCTTCTATGGTTCCGGTCTTTGCATTTGGTAAAAATGCTGAGTTATTCCAGGGCATTTATGAAAACACAGAGATTTACCAAAAGATGATGACAGCACTGCATTGAGGAATATGATTTCTACCATATTGCCATTATTAGTTTGGCGAGTGAAATATCAAGATTAAGAAGATCATCTTAGTGAAATTTTTACTAATTGTGATTCTCATTGTTTCATGTGAGTTGTGCTTTGGACAAAAGGCCTCTTATGCCGGCATTTTTCCTGAAGCAGAGGTGATAAAATCAATGGGAAAATTTTATACTGCAATTAAAATTGAATCTCAACATAGCCTATTGAATATTAATCAAACTGAAGTGGATCGGTTTGGCTATTTCCATGACCGAACAGATCTTCAAGGGTTTATCGGCATCAAAATGAAAAACGATTCTAAATGGACTATCGGTTACCAATATCGTTTGCAGCCAAATGTTGATAATCATCGCTCCATTCAACAATATTCATGGTTGTCAAGAAATGAGTATTTGAAAGTTAGCCATAGGATTAGAGCGGATCAAACCTTTGAATTAAACCAGTTCGTCCAGTGGCGGATTAGATACAGGCTCTCCGTTCAGATCCCTCTTTCAAATGGCAAGCAACAATATCTTCTGATTTCAGATGAACCAATTTATTCTTTAAAGGAAGGTACAAGCGTATTAGAAAATCGATTTGTTTTAGCTCTAGGTATTTTATTAACTGACCAATGTAAGTTTCAAATCGGACCTGACTATCGCTTGGATGGTGATTTGGTAACCAAACCGAGAACAAGGCTTTGGTTGAAAATTGGTTGGTTTTATAGGTTATAATTGATCGTGTGAATCATAAACAATTATGACTATTAGCCGTCTACTTTGATTTTACTTCATTTCTTTCGAGATGATATTGCCGCACCATATTTATTTTTAGGCATTTAGTAGGTTTTGTGTGTTTCTATTTTGCCGTTTTATTGACATTACATATAACCAATTATAATGAATATTTGATTGAATATAAAAACATAAAACCCTCTAAATCAATGATATAGAGGGTTTAGATGTAGTCCGTAGGGGAATCGAACCCCTGTTACCAGGATGAAAACCTGGCGTCCTAACCCCTAGACGAACGGACCATTTTGTGATGGAAAGATG
>JBLICU010000119.1:0-9063 GCA_047632435.1 Cyclobacteriaceae bacterium | reverse complement strand
AGAAAAGCTAATCGCACATTAACAATACTTTGAAATAAATTCAAAAGGAGCTCATGAAAGGCTCCTTTTTTATTGCTCTTTCATTAATAAGCCACTGGTTTTTGAGAATTTCTAATTTTTTGACAGGCGTATATACAATTGAAAAATTAGAGTGAAATTCGTCAAAAATATAATCAAATGGATAAGGAAATTTTAAACAGAAACTACAAGTCAATGGCCGTGTTCCTAGTGGTTTTATTGACCGCTACGATTGCTTATGCTTATTTCTTTTAAGTGAAAGCGATTATATTATTTGGTTGTTAGCTGCCAAATAGTATGTTGTCAAAAGACAAAATAGCTGGTCTGCTATACCAGACCAGCTATTTATAAAATCAATTTAAGTTTGAGCTACAAAACAGGCAATACTGTTAGTAGGCGCATTTTTTTTGTTTCCTGGACTACAAGATTATTCTTCAAAAGCCCAATCCACACGAGTTTTCATGTCTTTTACCACAATTCCCAATTCTTTTAACTGCACACGAACGGCATCTACCTTAGCGTAATTTCGTTCTTCCTTGGCTTGCGCATATTCGGCCAGAATTATTTCCACCAGTTTTGTAGATTCTAAATTTGACTCAAGTTTTAATCCAAGCACGTCTTCAACAAATTCGATAAAAGTCTTTTTCAATAGATCGAAGATGACTTTACCCAATTGCTCCATTTTGAGCTGTCCCGTTTGAATCGAATTTATTTTTTTAAGCAAATTGAATAAATGACCAATAGTCAAGGCGGTATTAAAATCATCATTCATAGCATGATGACAATTTTCACAAATCTTTCTTATTTGCTCCTCTTGATTCTCATCTGGGTTTTCAATGCTTTCTGCTTTATATTCTGCTTGTTTAATATACCTAAGTCCATTGGTGAGCTTAATAAATCCTTTTTGTGCAGCGGTGAGCGCGTCATTTGAAAAGTCCAAAGTACTCGCATAATGCGATTGTAGCATAAAAAAACGAATGGTCATGGGACTAAACCCACGATCCAATAGCTCATGATTGCCGCTTATCAGCTCCCTTGGCAAAAATGAATTTCCAAGCGACTTGCTCATTTTGATGCCGTTGACGGTGAGCATATTGGTATGTAGCCAGTATTTGGCTCCATCTTTCCCATGACTTCCGGCATTTTGGGCGATTTCACATTCGTGATGAGGAAATTTCAAATCCATGCCACCTCCGTGAATATCAAATGAATCACCAAGGTATTTCGTGCTCATAACTGAACACTCAAGATGCCAGCCTGGAAAACCATCGCCCCACTTTGTATCCCATCTCATGATGTGCTCAGGTGCGGCCTTCTTCCAAATGGCAAAATCTAAGGGATTCTTTTTATCGGATTGGCCATCCAATTCTCGTGTTTGGTTCAGTAAATCTTCCGTTTTTCGTCCACTGAGCTTGCCATAATTATATTTTTTATTGAATTTTTCAATATCAAAATAGACCGATCCGTTGGATTCGTAGGCGTATCCGCTATCGACTAAATGATCAATCATGTTTAATTGTTCCAACAAATGTCCAGTGGCAGTAGGCTCAATATCTGGCTCAAGCGCATTGAAAGTAAGCATTACCTGATGAAAATCATTGGTATATTTCTGCACTACTTCCATAGGTTCCAAATTTTCTAATTTGGCTCTTTTTGAAATTTTATCTTCTTCCGAATTATCCAATAAATGACCTACATCAGTGATATTCCGAACATATCTAACTTTATACCCAATAAATTTCAAATACCTGTATATAACATCAAATGAAATGAAAGTACGCACATTACCAAGATGCACATCGCTATATACAGTGGGGCCGCATACATACATGCCAACATGTGGTGGGTTGAGTGGTTCAAAGACTTCTTTTTCTTTTGTCAATGAATTAACCACACGTAGTTTACCAATCATAGATAAATCTTAACTTTTTATGGCTTTCTGGGACTCAGATCGCCTTATACTTTGTTTTTAAGCTAATTTGAAATGAGTTTTTTTTCTGTTAGCTTTGCAACGCAAATATAGAATATAGGTTCGAGGGGACGCAAGTCCCCTCTTTTTATTATTAATCCATGGTTGACCAGCAGAAGTTGGAAAGTGAAATTCAGAGTCAGGTGGAAGGTTTGATTTCAGAAGACCCATCACTGTTTATAGTAGATGTGGCTTTGAAAGGGAGTTCCGGAAATCAAAGACTCATGATTTATTTAGACGGTGATCAGGGTGTAAGCATTGCTGCCTGCGCCTCTGTGAGCAGAAGACTTTCAGGCTTCCTAGAGGAAAATGATCTTATTGAAGGTAAGTATTATTTGGAAGTTACTTCGGCAGGATTAGATCAACCATTGAGATTTTTAAGACAATATAAGAAAAACATTGGCCGCAGCTTAAGTATAAAAATGCTTGATGGGCAATTGGTTGAAGGAGAATTGAAAACTGTCAATGATACAGGAATCACCCTTTTGAGAGTTCAAAAGAAAACGGAGGAGACCTTTGAAATTGGCTTTGATGAAATAGATAGTTCAAAAGTTTTAGTATCATTTAAATAATATGGATAACGGGATTTTAATTGATTCGTTTGCTGATTTCGCAAGAAACAAGAACATTGATCGCCCTACAATGATCAGGATTCTGGAGGATGTATTTCGCACCATGATCCGAAAAAAATACAAGGTTGATGATAATTTTGATATCATCATTAATACCGATAGTGGTGACTTGGAGATATGGAGATTTAGAGAGATTGTGGACGATAACTCTGAGGATATCTGGGATCATGATAAGATATGCTTGACTGATGCCAGGATCATAGAGCCAGATTTTGAGATAGGTGAGGAAGTATCAGAAGAGATCAAGTTAATTGACTTTGGTAGAAGGGCGGTAATGACTGCCAGACAAACCCTTATTCAAAAAATTAAGGATCTTGAAAAAGACCTTCTATTTGATAAATACAAGGAGTTACTAGGTGAAATTATTGTAGGTGAAGTATATCAGACTTTGAGCAGAGAAGTGCTGCTTATAGATGGTGAAGGCAATGAACTTAACTTGCCTAAACAGGAACAAATTTCCAAAGACAGGTATAGAAAAGGGGATTCTATTAAGGCTATTGTACATAGGGTAGAAATGGTCAATGGAAATCCTAAGATTATTCTATCTCGAACATCTGGGACTTTCCTCGAGAGGTTATTTGAAAGTGAAGTTCCAGAAGTCTATGACGGATTGATTACCATCAAAAAGGTGGTTCGTGAGCCAGGGGAGAGAGCAAAAGTTGCTGTTGAGTCTTATGATGACAGAATTGATCCGGTTGGAGCCTGTGTCGGCATGAAAGGTTCTAGGATTCATTCTATTGTCCGAGAGCTTCAAAATGAAAATATTGATGTGATCAATTTCACAGATAATTTGGAATTGTATATTACCAGAGCCCTTAGCCCTGCTAAAATCCAAAGCATGAAAATCGCTGAGGGAAAAGAACGAGTATCGGTTTACTTAAAACCAGATCAGGTTTCTCTTGCGATTGGAAAAGGTGGACAAAATATCAAATTGGCTTCTAGATTAGTAGGGCTTGAAATTGATGTATTTAGAGAGCTGGGTGAATTTGAAGATGAGGATGTAGATATTAATGAATTTTCTGACGAAATCGAGGACTGGGTTATTGATGAATTGAAAAGAATAGGCTTGGATACTGCAAAGAGTGTCTTAACCTTGACTAAAGAGGAGTTGGTTCGAAGAACGGATTTAGAAGAAGAAACGATTGACGATGTGCTTAGAGTATTTAAGCAAGAATTTGAATAACAGCGATTATATTATATAAGAGCAAAAAATATATATGTCAGAAGAAAGAACTCAAAGGTTAGGCCAGTTAGCCAGGAAACTCAATGTGGGAATCGGGACGATTGTTGACTTTCTATCCGATAAAGGATATGAAGTTGAGGCGAATCCTAATTTCAAAATTACACATGAGGAGTTCGTGCTGTTGGCAAAGGAATTTGCCTCATCTGCTTTGGACAAAGAAGAGGCCTCTGGGTTGACCATAGGCTCAAGTCATGCAGAAAATTTGGTGATCAAGTCCGATAGCCCATTTTTAGCTCGAGATAATTCTGAAGATGAAGAAATTCTCATCAAGGATAATAACGCTTCTGTTGGGTCTGCAAAGAGTGATAAAATTTCAGGAAAAACAATTCTTGAGGGACCAAAAGTCATTGGGAAAATTGATTTGGATCAGTTAGGAAAAAGGCCTAAAGTTGAACCTAAGAATGTAGAGCAAAAACCTCTGCCTGAGCCAATTAAGGAAGTACCCCCTGTGGAAATCATTCCAGAAACAACTGAGGTGCCAGTAGCTGAAATTGCAAAAGAAAAAGAAATAGAGCTAGAAGATCAAGCTCCAGAAATTGTTGAAAAACAGCCTACCGCAGAAGTACCAAAAGAGGTGCCTTTGGAGCCAGTACCTTCACCTAAGCCACCAGCACCTGTTGCAATTGAAGAGACTGAGAATGTCGACAAGGTTATAGAGGCCAAGGCTGATTCATTGAAAGGGCTGACAGTTTTGGGTAAAATAGAACTGCCTAAGGATAAAAAACCAAAACCTGTAGCATCTTCTGATCAGGATAAGGAAAGGAAGAAAAAGAGACCTAGGAAAAGAATTGCTAGTGCAGGAGAAGGCAAGGCTGAAGGAGACAATAGGTCTGCAGGTCCTCCAAGAACTGGGGCGGGTGCAGGCCCTCCAAGAGTTAGAGGAACAGGTCTTGGCGCCGCTGGTGCTCGAGGAAGAGCCAATATAAGAGATACTAGAAAAACTGAGGAACTTACTGATAAGGAGATTCAGGATAAGATCAAGGCAACATTGGCCAAGTTGAGTGGTGGCAAGCCATCCACAACAGGTAATAGATCGAAATATAAAAAAGACAAACGTTCTGCTAAAGCTGAGGCGGAAGAAGAAAGAATTCAAGCTGAACACGAAGACTCAAAAATTCTAAAAGTGACAGAATTTATATCTGCCAGTGATCTTGCGTCACTAATGGATGTATCTGTCAATGATGTAATTTCAACATGTATGAGTTTGGGTATGTTCGTATCCATAAATCAAAGGCTGGATGCTGAATCGATCACAGTGATCGCTGATGAATTTGATTTTGAAGTAAGTTTCACTACATCTGATGAAGATGTAGAAGTCATTGAGCAAAAAGACGAACTATCTGATTTAGAAGACAGGGCTCCTATTGTAACTATTATGGGTCACGTAGATCATGGTAAAACATCCCTACTTGATTTTATCAGAGATTCTAAAGTGACCGAAGGTGAGGCTGGAGGAATTACCCAGCACATTGGAGCGTATAATGTAACTACAGAAGACGGCAAGAGAATATCATTTCTGGATACTCCTGGTCACGAGGCTTTTACAGCCATGAGAGCAAGAGGAGCAAAGATCACAGATATTGCAATTATTGTTGTGGCAGCAGATGATGGTGTCATGCCTCAAACGAGGGAGGCCATTAACCATGCTCAAGTAGCTGGTGTGCCTATAATTGTTGCGATAAACAAAGTTGACAAGCCAGGTGCTAATCCCGAAAAAATTAAGGAGGAGCTATCACAGATCAACATACTTGTTGAAGATTGGGGTGGTAAATACCAGTGCCAGCATGTGTCCGCAAAAACAGGAGAAGGTATTGATGACCTTTTAGTGAAAGTTTTGCTTGAAGCTGAAATGTTGAATTTGAAAGCCAATCCAAATAAACCTGCGGTTGGAACTGTAGTAGAAGCCACACTAGATAAAGGAAGAGGATACGTCACTACCTTGATGGTGCAGGCTGGAAAAATGAAAGTTGGGGATGTTGTTATTGCTGGATCACATTTCGGGAAGGTTAAGGCAATGTTTGATCACAGAGGCAATAAAATGGTAGAAGCTGGCCCATCAACTCCAGTTTTAATGTTGGGTCTGAGTGGTGCAGCGCAAGCAGGAGATCGCTTTAATGTGATGGGATCTGATCGTGAAGCAAGAGAAATAGCAGTTAAAAGAGAACAGATAAATAGAGAGCAATCTATTCGAACCAAAAAACACATCACACTTGATGAAATTGGTCGAAGATTGGCTATCGGTAGTTTCAAGGAACTTAACGTAATCGTAAAAGGAGATGTGGATGGTTCCATTGAAGCCCTTTGTGATTCACTTTTGAAATTATCTACAGGTGAAATTCAAGTAAATATCATCCATAAGGCAGTAGGTCAAATATCAGAATCTGATGTGTTATTGGCGTCAGCATCTGATGCCGTAATCGTTGGTTTCCAGGTTCGTCCTTCAGCTCAAGCTAAAAAAGTAGCTGAAAATGAGGAGATAGAGATCAGGTTATACTCAATTATTTATGATGCCATTAATGATGTGAAAGATGCTATGGAAGGCATGCTTGAACCAACGGCAGAAGAGGTAATCACTGGAAATATCCAAGTGCGTGAGGTATTCAAAATCACAAAAATTGGTACAGTTGCTGGAAGTTATGTCACTGATGGTACTGTGAAAAGATCAAATAAAATTCGTTTAGTTAGAGATGGAATTGTTGTTCACACAGGTGAAATCAATCAACTGAAGCGATTCAAAGATGATGTAGCCGAGGTGAGAAGCGGATATGAGTGTGGTGTTTCCATTAAAAATTTCAATGATATTGAAGAAGGGGATATTATCGAAGGATTCGAAATCAAAGAGGTGAAAAGGAAACTTTAATCCATCTTAATTCATGAAACGGAAAGCAGGCTTATGGTCTGCTTTTTTTGTTTTTGCAAAATGGGATAACTTGAGGGTCTATCAATCAAAATACCTGGTCAGCTAATTATGCCATTTCGGATAATTTTATTTTTTGTTGGGCTTTTTCAAATCCTGAATACTTTTTCCCAAAATAAGGATCCCTACAAATATTATTCTTTCCCCAACGTACAGGCAAATGAAGTGATCAAGGGAATTTGGAAAGATTCCACTGGATATATCTGGTTAGCCACAGATTTGGGAGTGCTATCCTACAATGGACAGGGGACTTCAACCTTTTCTCAAGGCCTTCAAAGTTTATACACCAAAAAATTCATCGAGCTCAGTAGTGGTCAGTTGGTCGTATTAAGTGATTCTGGAATACAGTCTATTTCCAGAGAAAATGATTCGGTAAGATTTTCATCAATTAATTATAGAGGAATTGATTTGAGTTTATCCATGTTTTATCCCAAATCAATTTTCTTGGATTCCAAAGGTTGGCTTTGGATTGGGGAGACCAATGCCATTGTGCGTGTAGACGAATCTGGAATAAGTCGATTTGAATATGGCAGCAACCAAAACTATCACCGCTCTTTTTCATTTGCTGAGGATGCGTTTGGTAATATTTGGGCAGCATCTTATAGTGGTCTTTTGCTCGCATGGAATAAAAAAAATCACAAGTTTGATTCCGTAGATATCAATTCTCCGGTCGATGGTTTTACAGGATTGGCCGTTGTAAAAGGGGATCATGTAATTGTAGGGGGAAACAATGGACTGATGGCTTTGAAAGTGGATAGTGACCAAAAGATTAGTCAGATTACCTACCATCCCGAAGTGAAGAATATATCAATATTAAAATTGGTTAATGGTCTTCTGATAGTTGGTACATGGGACAAGGGGCTTTTTTATTTCGATTATGATGATCCATTGACGGGCCTTATTGGTTTCAGTGACATTGATTTTTCAGATATAGTAGATATTTTTCATGATAAAAAAACGGATGAATTATGGGTGGCCGGAAGTGAGAACATAGCCTTACTAAAGAAAACACCTATTTCTACTCTAGGGGAAACGGGAAAATACAGAATAGAATCATTTGTCTATGATGAAAATAGAAATCTATACTTTACCAACGGTGAGCAGGTCTATGTACAAAATTCAGTGAATGAGGAAAAGGAGCTTATCACATTAATGGATGAAAATTTTTATACGGCACTCAGTTTTGATAAGAACCATTTGTGGATTGGTGACCATCAAGGACGAATATTTAAATATAGTGTCAATTCGAGGGAGGTTACTTTACTGGATGACTCTGACATTAATTTCAATTCCATCAGTTATATCACTAAAATCGGAGATAAAACTTGGGTTACAAGCTCATTGGCAGGTATTATTACTATTGATAACGATGATGCTTTAAAGCAGTATAATGATGCCTCTGCAAACGTGATCAAACAGGCTCCTGATGCCTCTATTTATATTGCAGGAAGTGGGATCAATAATGTTTTATCTAAATTTGATTCTGCTAGCGGGGAATTTCACAAAGTTAAAATAAGCTTTAACTATCCCATTTCTGATAACATTCGAATAGAGGATATAGCCTTTTCAAATGAAAATATATATTTGGCGTCTAATGAAGGTGTGTTTAAAATTGGAATCAAGTCTGGAGAATATTATTCGGACACCAAAATCAATTTTGCCGATATCGCTACTTCCTATTCCAGCAGAGCAGTCACTTATGTCAATGATGCGCTTTGGATTGGCACCAATAACGGTGTTTTCTATAGTTCGGATTCAGAAATTGTTCACTATACAACAGCAAGTGGCTTGCCGTCGAGATTAATCAAACAGCGAGGCTTCTCCATTGAAGATAATGAATTGATTATTGCGACAGCAAAAGGCATGGCTCGAATTGATTTGGCAAAAGTTAAACCCCAAAATACTCCCCAGCCGATTCTTGAGAAATTCATCGTGGGAGACAATGTCATTAACTCACCAAGTGAAATTATGAATATTCCTCACCAGGCAAACGTGGAAATATCATTCCGATGTTTTACCTATCCTGGTTATGAAATCCAATATAAAACGCGATTGCGAGGAATTAGCGATGAATGGAATGCTCCATCAGAAAATCAAATAATATCACTATTTGGCATCTCCAGAGGGGAATATGCCCTTGAAGTGATGGCAAAAAGTGTGGGTCAACTGTGGAGTGAACCTGTAATTATAAAATTTAGAGTACTCAGTCCTTGGTATTTGAAATGGTGGGCATTTGTTTTATTCTGTGTGTTAGCCATTTCCATTGTAGCCATTTCAATCAGGG
>JBLICU010000118.1:0-9255 GCA_047632435.1 Cyclobacteriaceae bacterium | reverse complement strand
AATACAAATGCTTTTATCAGATACAGAACAACTACCGACGAACCCTCAATCTCCCAACTCCAAACGGTCATTGACAATACTAATCCGCTGTTTATTTCTGTCGGGAATTTAGCTCTTAAACAGAGCTATAGCCATGATTTAATGCTTAGGTTTAGCACCAATAATATTGATAAAAATATCACTTTTTCAAACTTCACCAACATCAAAAATACCCTCAACTACATCACCAATTCAACGATCATACTTAAGTCTGATTCAGCACTTCAAGGCAATGTGATCGTACAAAGTGGTGCACAAATAAGCCAACCAGTAAATTTGAATGGGTATTGGAATGTTAGAAATAGCTCCACCTTAGGAGTGCTTATCTCCCCAATCAAAACCAATCTCAATACAACTATGGGTTTAGGTTATTCAAGGCTTCCAGGTCTGACAAATGAAATTAAAAACTTGTCAAACACATATTCTGCAGATTGGAGAATAGGATTGTCAAGCAACATAAGTGAAAATTTCGATTTCAACATCTTTTACAATGCCAAAGGAAATAGGGTAATAAATTCGATCCAGAACGGAAAAAACACCAACTACGTCACTCAAACTATCGGCGGGAAGATGAATATCATCTTAGCTAAAAATTATGTTTTCAGGTCGGACATTTATCATTTGGATTACAATGGAGTAAACCAAAATTCCGACACAAAATATACCTTGTGGAATATGAGCTTAGCCCGAAAATTTCTTAAAAACAATATGGGTGAAATGGCATTTACCGTGTTTGACTTATTAGGTGAAAATCAAAGCATAAATCAAAAAGTAACCGCTTCCTATCTGGAGGAAACACAGACTAAGGTACTTCAGAGATACTTCATGTTCACCTTCACATATAAACTGAGAAAGTTTAAATCAGCATCTTAAAATTTTGTTGGGACTAAATAGGCTTCACGCTGGAAAGACCACCATCCATATGAAGAATCTGTCCTGTCATCCACTTGGCGCTATCGGACAAAAGAAACGCAACCATAGAAGCCACGTCTTCAGGGTCACCGATAGCTTTAAGAGGATGCCTTTCTTCAGAAAGCTTTCGCCTCTCGTCTGATCCTAAAAGTCCGCTTGCCAATGGGGTATCCGTGAGACTGGGCGCAATGGCATTGACTCGAATTTTATTTTTGGCCAACTCAGCCGCGAGTGATTTGGTTAAACCTTCTACTGCGCCTTTAGCCGTAGCAATAGATGCGTGGAAATTAAGACCCTGAGCAACAGCCACCGTACTGAAAAATACGACAGAAGCAGATTCTGATACCTTCAGCTGTTTTAGCAAGGCTTTTACCACCTTAACTGCGCCTAGGACATTTACCTCAAAATCATGTTGAAAGTCTGAAGTCTTAAGACTTAGAAAAGGCTTTAGATTGATGGTGCCTGGGCAATATACCAGCCCATCAATTTTATCAGGCAAACCTTGAATTTGAACGAAATCTTCAGTCACATCTAGTTGAATATTGGTGGCTCCAATAACAGCTGTTGAGGTTCTGGAGACATTAAATAAATTCGCTCCTTTTCCTAAAAGTTGTGACAAAACTGCCGCTCCTATCCCACTACTTCCCCCAACGACTACAATATTTTTGTCTTGAAAGGAATCCATTATCTCAAATCCGTCTTAGAGTTGATATAATTCAAAAATTCACTTTTGATGTTTTGGTCTCTGAATTTCCCCTCAAAAAAAGCAGTGCCAGTCATACTGTTGGTATCACTCACCCCTCTTGACGACACACACATGTGTGTAGCATCCAGAACAACTGCCACATCCTGCGTTTGCAATACTTCTTTCAACTCATTGGCAATTTGCACTGTCAGGCGCTCCTGTACTTGTGGCCTTTTGGCATAATACTGAACTATCCTGTTTATTTTAGAAAGACCCACCACCTTGCCACTAGAAAAATAGGCTACATGCGCTTTTCCATATATTGGCACAAAATGGTGCTCACAATGTGAATAAAAGGTAATGTCCTTCTCCACCAGCATCTGGTCGTATTTGTATTTATTTTCAAAGAGCTTGGCTTTGGGTTTGTTTTTTGGATTTAAACCACTAAAAACCTCTTCGACGTACATTTTAGCAACACGCATAGGCGTTCCACGCAAGCTGTCATCAGTCAGGTCCATTCCCAAAATCAACATGATTTCCTTGAAATGTTTGGCGATCATTTCCTTCTTGAGTTCATCATCCATCATAAAGGCATCCGGACGTAGAGGTGTCTGATCCGAATATCCTAGATGATCCAACTCAAACTCTTCTGAAACCAATTCTTCAAGCTGGGTATTCAACAAAATTTCTCTCTGTTTCATATAATGTGATTTTAAGTTCGAAACGATTGTCAATTTTGTCTCGAAGCTTATTATAGATTACTACCGCAATATTCTCGGCAGTAGGGTTTAGTTTTTCAAATTCCTTTGTGTCAAGATTCAGATTTTTGTGATCAAACTTTTTGACAACTTCTGAATTAATCAAATCACTCAGCACTTTCATATCATAAACATACCCAGTTTCTGGATCAATTTCACCGGTCAGTTTCACCACTATTTCATAGTTGTGTCCATGCCAATTTGGATTGTTGCATTTGCCAAAAATCTCAATATTCTTAGACTCATCCCAGTCTGGATTATGTAACCTGTGTGCAGCGTTGAAATGCTCTTTTCTAAAAACTGAAACCTTCATGAATTATGTAAGTGTATCATTGATAAAAACGTGTTTGATTTATTGGTCAAACCCATTGTAATTTCTTTTTGTTCAATGTCTCTTCAAAATAATCGAGAAAAGAATTTAGCTGCATTTTTAATATGAAGCAAACAAAACAATTGCTTTACTTCATATAACAATAGTAATACTATCTTCGTAAATAGACTTATTACTTAACAAATGATTGATTTATGTTTTAGTGCATATTTAACAAACAACCCAAAACCCCACTCCTTATGGTTCTTATACACATTATATCAAAAAATGAGCAACAAACGGTTGAAATTGCTGATCAACTCCTGAAACAAAAATTAATCTTGAATGCTGTGATCACTAAGAACATTATGGTCAGAACGAGATTGACTTCAGGCCAAATTTCGAATGATCAACAATTCCTTTTATTAGGAGAAACCAAAGCACTATTATTTAATAAAATCGATAGCATTTTACGTGACAAATATATGAAATCTATGCCCCTGCTCTATTCCATACCTATTGTAAATATGGACTGGGAACAGGCAGATCGACTAATAAGTAACACTTTACAAGTATAAAACCAGAATAAACCAATTTGGATCAATTATTCAATGTCCAGGAAAAGTGATTATTTATGATTTGATCCCTATTGGTCTTGACATAATTCAGGTAGGCGGTAGCAACGGGCGAAAAATGTTTGTTTTTCAGCCAAATCAAATTCCATTTGGTAGTGATCGGCAATTTTTTCAATGGCAATAGCCGAAGGGAACCTTCCTTCAACTCATTTTTGATACCGATCAGAGGCATGATGGAGAGCCCAAGTCCAGCAATGACTGCTTGTTTGACCGCTTCATTAGAAGTTAATTCTATTTTTTTCTTGACTACCAATTTATTCATGGATATGAATTCCTCCATTGCCTGACGAGTAGCTGAACCTGATTCGCGATAAATTATTGGAAATGATTCCAAAATAGACGGGACGTATTCCTTCTGAATTTCGAAATCCTTGCCAGCTACTAAGTACAGTTTGTTATCCATCAATTCCAGTTTATCGATGGCTATCCGCTCCGGCAATACGGAAACCAAAGCAAAGTCAAGTTCATTTTTTTCCATGGATTTTATCACCTTCCCCTTGTTTGTTACATCCATCACCAGGTCTACAGTCTTGTATTTTTTTAAAAATCCTTCTAAAAAATAAGGCATAACATACTTCCCCGTAGATACTATCGACAGTCTCAATTGACCTACCAGATAGCCTTTATACTCCATGGTCTTGTGCTTGATTAACTCAGCTTCATTTAAGATGCGCTCTGATACCTGAGCTATATCTTTTCCAAAATCGGTGATATAAATCTTCCTCCCAATGACTTCAGTGAGCGGAATATCGAATTGATCCTGAAATTTCTTCAATTGAATGGAAACTGCTGGCTGAGAAAGGAACAAAGCCTCTGAGGCCTTGGTAACACTTTGAAGCTGAGCTACTTTCAGAAATATTTGTAATTGATGAAGAGTATAATGCATTATGTTTTATTATGTATATCATCATAAATATAAATATAATTTTATGTAAAAGAACAGCAACTTTGCAACAAAAAAATGAAAAAAAGTGAATTCAAAATTATTAATGGTACTTATAATCCTGAAGATGCTCAGCAAATACTATCAACCTTGTTGAGTGACAAAATCAAATTTCACCACCTAAGAATCTTTAGCATTAAAGAAAGATTTAATGGAGACACCAGTCATTCTGAGGAGCGCATTATCGAATTGACGTCAGCTCAAAAAACTGTTCAAGAACTAATAAAAGAAGCAAAAGCGGGTGATTTTCAGCTGGAGGTTGTTGGGGAAGTCACCATTAAGTTTATCAGCAAGCCTTAATCAATGAACATCGACCTGCTTATTGATAATCTATCAAATCCAGCACTTCTATTTTTCTTTCTTGGAATCATTGCTGTTCAACTCAAAAGTGATTTAGAGATTCCGGCACAATCATCCAAATTCATTTCGTTGTATTTGCTTTTCTCCATTGGCTTCAAAGGTGGTCAGGAGCTTTCACACAGCACCATCAATCTTGAGATACTTTGGTCCCTAATTTTTGGGATTATCCTGGCCACAATCATACCCTGTTATACTTTTTTTATCCTAAAGAAAAGAGTGAGTATATCCAATGCCGGTGCAATAGCCGCCGCATATGGATCAGTAAGTGCAGTTACGTTTGTTACGGCCGTTTCCTTTTTAGAGATACACAAAATGGAATTTGGTGGACATATGGTGGCCGTCATGGCGCTCATGGAAGCACCATCAATCATCATAGGTGTCTTATTAATGGATATATATAATAAGGAAAAGAAGAAAACAAACCTCACTAGCATTGCCAATCTGATAAAGCATTCATTGACTAACGGTAGCGTACTTTTGATCATTGGGAGTTTGGTCATTGGTTTTGTTGCAAATGAGCAGCAGGCAGAAGGAATATCACCATTTACCACAGATATTTTCAAAGGATTTCTGGTGGTTTTTTTACTGGACATGGGAATTACAAGTGGTAAAAAGCTTTCTTCTTTTTGGAAATACGGATGGTATCCCCTGGTCTTCTCAATCGTCATTCCACTTATAAATGGAGTGGCGGTGGCTGTTTTGAGTGGATTAATTACTGACATTCACGGCAACCGATTCTTGTTTTCAATACTGGCAGCAAGTGCTTCCTATATTGCAGTACCAGCCGCGATGAAGTTAGCTGCTCCAAATGCAAATCAAGGATTGTACATTCCTATGGCTTTGGCCATTACATTCCCATTTAACATAACCGTGGGCATGCCATTGTACTTACTGATCATCGAATCCACATCATTTTAAACCGCATCTTGGTTCTCTGATTTAAATCAGTACTTCTTTTTTTCGCACTTCTTTTGAATTTAAACATGAGCAAGGTTGTTTTGTAGCCTAAACTTGGAAGATGGAGATAGCGGATATAAAAAAGCAAATAGAAAAATATAGTAGCGAAGGTAAAAATATGTTCACTACGTCATCTTTTCAGACCCACAGTCTGGTCATGCTCCATATTTTGAGCAAAATAGATAAGGACATTCCTGTGTACTTTCTCAATACAGGATACCATTTTCCAGAATCTGTGGCATTCAAAGATCAGATTGCCGTGGAGTTTGGAATCAATGTAATGGAAGTGAAGTCTTCCATGCCACGCTATATGCAGCGTGATTCTGA
The DNA here is from genome assembly GCA_047632435.1 of Cyclobacteriaceae bacterium. GTDB lineage: Bacteria > Bacteroidota > Bacteroidia > Cytophagales > Cyclobacteriaceae > JAMZMI01. The sequence continues at coordinate 3,329 of JBLICU010000118.1, read as the reverse complement.
AGGCAAGTTGCTTTTCACATCAGACCCTGATCACTGCTGCTACATCAACAAAACAGCTCCAACCGAACACCTTTTGCGAAATCACGATATATGGATCAATGGTGTGCGAGGAGATCAAAGTTCGGTTCGAAAAGCCATGACCACTGAGCAAGCAGCTCCTTTTGATACAATACGGTTTCACCCGATGCTTGATTGGAGCATGAAACAGATATTTGCTTACATTCGCGAACACAATCTGCCACGTCATCCACTTGATGCCAAAGGTTACATGAGTATTGGTTGCGAGCCTTGCACCAGAAAAATGGATCCTGATATGCAAGAACGAGAGGCGCGCTGGTATGGAATGAACAAAGTAGAATGTGGATTGCACACTGACCTAGTAAAAAAATGAATGTACTTGTAACTGGTGGTGCCGGATATATCGGCACGGAACTCATAGGAAAACTTACACAAAATCCTGAGGTGAAAAAAGTAGTGGTTTATGACAACCTCAGCAGGGGAAATCATGCCCTCTTTACAGGCCCAAAGTATGATAACCATGAGAAGATTCAATTTATTGAGGCCGAGCTTTTAGATTCAAGGAAACTTAAAAAAGCATTGATTGGCATTGATGTGGTTTATCATCTTGCGGCGAAAGTGACCACTCCTTATGCCAATGTGGATGCACACTATTTTGAGCAGGTGAATCACTGGGGTACAGCAGAGTTGGTTTATGCAATAGAAGAAAGTGACGTAAAGCAATTAATATACATTAGCAGTATCGGTGTGTATGGCTCGTCTACCTCAGAAATAGATGAAGACACTGAGGTCAATCCGCGTACCTTCTATGCTATCTCTAAATATCGCGGTGAAGAACATGTAAAAAGACTTGAAAGCAAAATAAAAACGCACATCATCAGATGTGGTAATGTGTATGGCTACAGCCGAAGCATGCGTTTCGACTCAGTCATCAACAAATGGATCTTTGAAAGTAATTTCAATAATCAGGTTTCTATACATGGCAATGGAAAGCAAAGTCGTGCATTTCTTCAAATCGGTTTGCTTATAGATGTTTTTGGGCAATTAATCACCAAAGAGGTGCCGTCGGGAATTTATAATTTGGTGGAAAGAAATATGACCATGATGGATATTGTGGACATTCTCAAAGCGATTAACCCTCCTTTGGAATTCCTATTTATCAATCAGCACTTAAACTTGAAGTCAATATCGGTGAGCACAGATCTGAAATTGAAAAAATACCTCAACATCAGACCAATCACTACATTTGACGAGGAAATGATCGCTTTTAGCGCTCAATTTTCTTTTTGATTAAAAACTATCAGACACCCTTTTTGCTGCAGAATGGATTTAAGGATTTTATCCTTTTGATTTCCCTCATGATAGTCCTTGCCATCACTGATTAGCAATATTGCATTATTCAGACAATAAGCAACTTGTACCTGGTTAGGGACTAAATCTTGATGTTGTTAATGTTTTGCCAGTTAATCCTTTATAGCCACGGGTTTAAACCCGTGGCTATAAAAATGAAGTACCTATGGCACTGTGAGCGCACCTTCGCTACCTGAGTAGTCATGGCAACTTAACTATAAACTCTGCCCCTTCTCCCTTGACTGACCTTACTTCAAGAGTTCCCCCATGCCCCTTGGTCACAATATCGTAACTCAAACTCAAACCTAATCCAGTTCCATCGCCAGTCGGCTTTGTAGTAAAAAACGGTTGAAATATTTTTTCTTTGATGCCTTCTGGAATACCATTGCCATTGTCTTTTACAGTGATTAAAATGCTACCATCCATTCTTTGGGTACTCACAGAAACAGTTGGTTCGTAACCACTTTCCTCTTTCGCTGAAGCCTTGGCGGAGACGGCATAAAAAGCATTGGTAATCAAATTCAATATCACTCTGCCAATATCCTGAGGAATGATGTTGATGCTGCCAATGTTTTCATCATACTCAGTTTTCAAAGTAGCATTAAATGTTTTGTCTTTTGCTCTCAGTCCATGATAGGCCAATCGCAAATATTCATCGGCCAGGGCATTGATGTCGGTTGTTTCTTTTTCGCCAGTGCTGGTTCTTGAGTGCTGCAGCATGCCTTTTACAATCGCATCGGCTCTCTTACCGTGGTGATTTATTCTTTCTTCATTCTCCTTTATATCTTTTGCTATTGCTTTTACTTCTTCAAGGTTCCCATTATCAGCTTCTTGTTGCAATTCATCAATCAATTCAGAATTCACTTCCGAAAAATTATTGACAAAGTTTAAAGGGTTTTGTATTTCATGTGCAATGCCCGCCGTAAGTTCTCCTAGTGAAGCCATTTTTTCGGATTGAACAAGTTGGGATTGGGTAGATTTAAGATTTGAGAGTGTCACTTCCAGTACTCGATTTGCTTTTTGCTTCTGCCGGTTGTTTCCGTAAAGTATAAACGCGATGATAGAAAAAATACCAAGTCCCGTCAGCAGCCCGTAAAATTTCAGTTTGTTTTGATAGGCTTCTTCTTTAGCCTTTTCTTCAATAGTACGCAGTTGGTTGCTGAAAGCCAGTGCCTGAACTCTATTTATGTTATTCTGGCTAAAAATCAACGTGTTAATTTTTGCCTCCATTTGTGAATAATAGTATGCACTGTCTATTTTATGGCTCCTTTCAAATACTTGTCTTAAGTATCTGGAACCAGCCATTTTCAAGTTGTTATTGTCATACTGTTCTCCAAGCTGTAATAGACGCCTGGCCTGAGTAGTTGCTTCATCGATTCTATCATTAGAGAGCAGGAATGGGATGTAATTGACATAAAATAGTAATGTACTATAAGTGCTTTCAACAAAATATGACAACTCAAGGGCCTTTCTGTAATTTTCGTCTGCCAATTTTTGATTATTGAGCAGCGCATATAAAGATCCCTTCAATGTAAACTCTAGAAAATCATACGAATGGCCACCATTTATTTTGAGAATCGTTTCTGACATTCTTTGGACATAATAGAATGCTGAATCGAGTTGATTTTCAAGCAGAAAATATTGGGCCATACTTCCTTCATATTGTATTAGCATAAAATTGTACAAAGGATGATCTTTTTGAGGTAAATTTTGTCGGCCCTTTTTCGTATTTTCCAATGCCTCTTGATTGTTTTGTATGTCAAAATATACGAGCGATATATCAAAGTACAATGAGCTTATTCTTCGCTTGTCTTTTGCTTTTTCTGCTAATGGAATGGCTTTGAAGTAATATTCAAGGGCGGAAGAGTTGTCTCCTTTATTTAGATAGAAATATGTGCCCAACCAATTATAGCTGATAGCGAGTAGCGAGTCGTGATTTTGTCGTTTTGCAATTTTAAGCA
>JBLICU010000117.1:0-9277 GCA_047632435.1 Cyclobacteriaceae bacterium | reverse complement strand
TTATTTAATAAAACACAAATTCATGCTATTACAATTATGCACATATTTGTAAAGGCCACAGCAACTAGGAATGAATTCACTACCTCTTGTGTCAATCATATGTCTTTGCCATAATCAAAAAAAGTACGTTGGGTCAGCTATAAACTCAGCACTATCACAATCATACGAAAACATTGAGCTGATTATTGTGGATGATTGCAGTACAGACGGAAGTCAGGATCAAATCAGAAATGCCATTGGTGATAAAAAGATACTATTTCTCCCTTTGGCCAAAAACGTGGGTAATTGCACGGCTTTTAATATGGGGCTGGCCAGATGTCATGGCGATTTTATAATCGACCTGGCTGCCGATGATGTATTAATGCCGGCACGAGTGGAACAGGGAATCAATGATTTTTTGAACGCATCAAAAAAAGTTGGCGTTCATTTCACAGACGCTTTTTTAGCGGATGCTGAAGGCCAAATCATGGGCACCCATTATTCCAGAAGTGTCGATGGGCAATTAATTGACCTTGTTCCCGAAGGAGATATTTACACGGATCTCATCCATAAATATTTCATTTGCCCACCTACCATGATGATTCGCAAATCAGTCTTTGATGAATTGGGTGGTTACGATGAAAAGCTCGCTTATGAGGATTTTGACTTTTGGATTCGTTCCTCAAGAAGGTTTGACTACATCTTCAACAAAGCACCTTTAGTGAAGAAAAGAATGGTCATGGGATCGCATGCCAATTCACAGAATAGGCTATTGAATAATCATCAGCGCACTACCTATCTGGTATGTAAAAAAATCTTCGACTTAAATAAAAAACCAGTTGAATGCAAATTTCTGATTAAGCGGTGCTATTATGAAATTAGACAATGCTTGCTCACAATCAATTTACAATTGATCCCTAAATACTTCAAGCTAATTACAGCATCGAAAGCCGCTTATCGGCGATTGTCATCAGCTTCCAACATCGAGATATAGCTGAGATACCGCTCCATGGTGATATTTCCCAATTCCAACTCTGCCAGTATTTTACAGCCGGGTTCGTTGATGTGAGAGCAGTCGTGAAACTTACAATTGCCCAAATGAGCCCGCATCTCAGGAAAGTAATGCGCCAGCTCATCTGATTCAATTTCTGAAAGACCAAGCTCCTTGATTCCTGGTGTATCAATGATGGCTGATGTCTCATCTAAAAAAAACATCTCGGCAAAAGTGGTGGTATGAACCCCTTTATTGGCAAAATTGGAAATTTCAGAGATTTTTTGATCTACTGACGGTAGCAATAAATTGATAAGGGTAGACTTCCCTGCCCCAGAATGCCCAGAAAGCAAACTGATTTTATCTTTTAATAAATCAGCTATTTCAATTATGTTGCCCTGCTCAATAAAAGACGTTTTAAGGCATTTATAGCCTATCTTTTCATAACGCCAAATCGTATAGTCCAGCTCCTTTTTTTCTTCATCATCCATCAAATCAAGTTTATTGAACATGATGATGCCCGGAATCCGAAAGGCCTCTATCGTCACCAAAAATCGATCTATAAAACCGAAAGAGGTTTTAGGTCTTTTCATGGTAGCAATCAAGATAGCCTGATCCACATTGGAAGCTAACAGATGGTCGTGATGCTTTTTTCTTGGCGACTTTCTTATGATATAATTGACCCTGGGGTAGATTTCATTTATCATCCATTCATTTTCTACCCCTTCGTTTTTGACAAGATTTACATGATCACCAACTGCTATTGGATTAGTTATTTTCTTGTCATCTAATTTGAAGCGCCCCCTGAGTCTGGCATCAATCATTCCCCTATCAGTTTTCACCTGATACCATGATCCTGTAGACTTCACTATTAATCCATGCATATGAAATTGGGATTGCCCAAAAAGGCAAAACTAGAGAACAAAAAGCATAAAATTTGACTAAATGATTAACCTAAAGAATGGCAGCCAGCCTATTTGTAATGGATAATTGAATACTCATCAAAACCTGAATACATTAACTCCTAAGAGTAGAGTTTAAAAGATTAAAGTGTAAAGATTAAAATAATGGATAATGGATAATGGAATACTGACCATCCTTAAATAGCCTAAACACCGAAACGCCTAATCACCCAATACAAATAACTACTGATAAGAATACCGTATTCACGGTATAGGGTTTGCTTTTTTTAAGAAATATCTTTGGAAATGCGGATATACTATAGAAATCCGTATTTTTGTTAGGGTCAATGGGTAAAACAAACCAAATTAACTTTACCATAGCCCATTATAAAAGCACATTTAAACATGAAAACAAACACAAAATGAGAATTTTAACTACCGTCTTATCTTTATGCGTTATCGCAGTTTTAGTAAACTGTGGAACAGAGGATGTTGGGTTCAACATCGGTCAGGTTGTACCTGTGGGATTTCCGGTCGAACTTACCGGGATCAATGACTCTAAATTACCTGTTCAGGGACTTATAAATCCACCAGCATATTCCATTTCAGAAGAATTTAAATTATCGGATGTCACCAGTGATGGTTCTTTGGTAGAAGAAGTGGTTATTAATGGTCTGGCATATAAAATTGAAGGTGTTGATGATGGAGAGAAGTTTGATATGGATCAACTAAGAATTCAAGTATTGGATGGATCTACGGTTATTCTTGATCTAACAGTATTTACCGCTGGCCAACCAATTGCAAATGTTTCTAAATTAGAATTATCAGAGACTCAATTTAATTCCGGTGCGCTGACTGCTGCGCTTGAAGCAGAACGTACTGTTGATGTAATTACGACCGCTGATTTTGCTGAAATTCCAGATCCAATTGAATTTGACTTCACCTTCTTTTTTGATGTTGTAGCCAAGGTGAGACAATAAATTCTAATTTCTACCGACAAAAAAAAATATATAATGAAAAAGATATACTTAACTCTTATACTGATTGGCACCATGTGTCTCAGTTCATTTTCACAAAGTCTAGATATTGATCAATTGCTGGAAGGTGGTGTCCAAAATGCAAACGCATTATTGGATGGATACTTAGAGCCTGCCTTTGCAGGGTTTGGATATGCACTAAATTCAGGATGGTATAACACTGGAAAACCTCATAAACTTCTCGGATTTGACTTGACAGTTGGTGTGAATATGGCTCAAGTACCAAACAGTGCAACTTATTTTAAATTTAATCCTGATGCTTATACTGATGTGGCATTAGGAAGACCGGAAAATTATTCAAAGAGTGATATCGCAAAGGATTTATTTGATAATAACAAACTTCCTACGATGTTTGGTCCTCATTTGGATCCAGACGATCAGCCTTATTTGATTTTCAATGCGAGTTCAGATAATCCAACCAAGATATCCGCACCTCAGGGCACAGGTATCGATGAAGTAATTCCATTTCTGGCCGTACCGGCACCATACGCTCAATTAGGGATTGGACTTATCAAGAACACTGAGCTTAAGCTCAGATTGTTACCTAAACAATCATTTGATGGTAGTTCCATACAAATGTTCGGTATTGGTGTGATGCACGATGTGAAACAATGGATACCAGGCATCAAAAACCTTCCATTTGATCTAAGCGGATTCATAGGTTATAACAGCTTAGAAACTGTTGCTGCTATTGATGAGGCCGCCGGTCAATCTGCCGTTTTCAATGTAAAGGGGACTACCGTTCAAGGTATCATATCTAAGAAGCTAGCAATTTTAACAGTATATGGTGGTCTAGGTGTGACTACTTCCAAGACTGAGTTCAAGATGTTGGGAACTTACGAGCAGCTGCCTGATAATCCGGATCCAATTAGTATCACAAGCAACAATGGTGGTATGAGAGCCAATATTGGTGCAAGACTCAAATTGTTAATTCTTACTTTCTCTGCAGAGTATGCATTACAAGAATATAATACATTGACTGCCGGCGTTGGAATAAGCATCAGGTAATCGAAAAAAATCAATAAGTTTAAACCCTGTCGATCTACGACAGGGTTTTTTTTTGCTCACTTAGTTATAAACTCTGGTTTTTGAAGCGAATATTTTTAATATCAAGTTTCCTGATTTGCCTTGTAATACAAGCAAAGGCTCAGTATGATACTATTCGAATCAAAAAAGGTCAAATTTTGATACTAGAGGATCAAATTATCGCACCTGAAAATGATACGATATTTTTATGCGATCCAGAAACAAAATTTAAAATCAAAAAAAATCCCTATTCAAGTTCAGATTTATTTTATCAGAATCTCAAAGAAAGATCGAGCGGAAACAAAGTCACAAAAAAAATATCCGACCTCTTTTTGGTAAGTCCAAACAAGCAAACACTGGCAAATGCTGACGCTGGTAAATCCAGTGATGTGGCATTTCGAGAATATAGTGGGAAAATAATCCGAAGTATTCGATTCAAACAAGTGGATATGCTGGAAGGTAGTGTTGAGGATACCTCAAGATCTTCCTCATCAGAAATTTCAATCCTTGCTAATAAATACCATTCTGATACACGTGAGTGGGTATTAAAAAGCAACTTAAACATTGCTGTAGGACAGGAATTTGATCCATTTATTATTTCAGATAATGAACGATTACTCAGACGGTTACTCTATATCGAAGATGCCAAAATTTACATCAAATCAACAAACAACGCCGACTATGTCGATTTGATCATAGTGACTAAGGATAGGCTTACCTGGGGTTTTCAAGCAAGCTACAATGACATTAACCAATTCAACTTTGAACTATTTAATCGATCTGTTGCAGGATTAGGACGATATGGATCTATTGGCTATTTCTATAATTCCCATACCAGTCCCACAAACGGCTATGAAGTCAAATTCGGTGGTCAAAATTCACTAAAATCAATTACAAGCTGGGAATTTAACCGCTCCGATTATTGGGATAAAAAAAGTGTTGGGCTAAATGTACAAAAAGAATTTATCACTCCTCAAGTGAAATATGGAGGTGGAATTGAGTTTCAGACAATTACAGATTCTACTATTATTCTTGATGGTGACTCTGAAGACGACCGGTTTTATAAATTGAATTCAAAAGATTTGTGGATCGGTAGATCCTTTCTGATATATAAGAACGAAGAGAGAAGAAATATCGTTTTGTCCGCGCGTATTCTAGACAATCATTTTGACTTTCGTCCACAAGTTGCCAGAGATAGCAACGAAATTTATTTTAACAGAGCTTTCCTCCTGGGACAAATCTCCTATGCGGAACAAAAATTCATAAAATCAAACTATGTACTTGGATTTGGTATTTCTGAAGATATTCCTGTTGGATATCGCTTATCTCTTTTATTTGGAAAAGATTTCAATGAATTTTATCATCAAAAATATTACGGGGTTCAATATTTCTGGTCACGATACATTAAGAATAAGGGTTATTTTTTGGTCAACACTCAAATTGGCGGGTTTGTGAAGGATGTTGTGGTCAAGACTGGCGTCTATGGTGCCAATATCTCCTATTACACGCCCATCACGCAATTGGGATCGTTGAAGAGATATAAGAACCGGACATTTTTTCAAATAGGTTATATCAATGGCATAAGGCAACCAGCAGCTAGAAATCTTACATTGGAAGGACGTGTCAGAGACATCAATGGCGGGGGAATTGAAGGTGACAAAGCCAAATATATAAGATTGGAATCAGTACTTTTTACGCCATGGTATTTCTATGGATTTCGCTTCGCTCCTTTTGTTTATGGAAGTTTCAGTAGTATGCAGGACAATAGAACAATGCCAGAAATGGACAATTTCCAGTCAATTGGTCTTGGTATTAGGTTAAAAAATGAAAGTTTGGTCTTTAACACCTTTGAAATGAGAGGTACAAAATTCCTTATTGCGCCAAATGACACAAACAGTTTTATTTTCAGCATCTCGGTTTCAGCACCTATCACATTTGATAATATTTTTAAGTATAAACCAAAGCTGATCCCATTTGAATAATGCTAAAAAGAACTGAATAGTGCTAAAAAGAAAAGTCCCGATAGATCGGGACTCTTCAAATTGTCAAACAGGTGTATGAATTAATTTGTGTTATGCATTAGTATATACTACACACAGTAAAAAGGTAACCAGCCATTAAAAAAAAATGATAAAAATATTATTTGTATGTTTGGGAAACATCTGTAGATCCCCTCTTGCAGAAGCCATATTCAATAAAAAGGTAAATAGTGCCGGCTTGAGTAATAAAATAATTTCTGACTCTGCGGGTACCGGAAATTATCATGTCGGCAAAAATCCCGATCCTAGAAGCATTGATGTTGCAAGAAAACACAAGATTCCTATTCATCACAAAGGCCGCCAAATCACCATCAATGACGCAAGCGCATTCGATTACTTGATTGCCATGGACGAATCCAACAAAAGAAACATCATTCACCTCATGGGCCAAAATCCAGAGGGACTATTGCTAATGCGTGATTTTGATGAGGTGGAAAAAGGAGGCAATGTACCCGATCCTTATTATGGCGGTCAGGATGGTTTCGAAAATGTCTATCAAATACTTGATCACTCTTTAGACAACTTATTAAAGTTCCTGATTGATAAATATAAACTCTAGTGTTTGCCGCTGATCACATTGATTTTTTTCAAAGTGCCCTCACGCTGGTCAAAGGTGTGCCACAAGAAATAAAGAATGTAAAACCCATTTTTGGTGGAGATATCAATCAGGCGGCAATGATCGAAACATCATCGGGCAGCTATTTTATCAAATGGCAAAATGATAGTTACGAAGATATATTTCAAAAAGAATCCTATGGGTTGGAACTGCTTCGCGAATCAAAAACTATCAATATTCCCGAAGTAATCGGATTTGGAAAAGTGAATAACCTCAATTTTTTGGTATTGGATTTCATCAATAAAGGCATTCCCAATGCACTATTTTGGATGAATTTCGGATCCTCACTAGCGGAACTACATCGCCAGTCGAACGCCTATTTTGGATTGGAAACAGATAATTATATTGGAAAACTCCCACAACCCAATTCCCCAAATGATACATGGGTTAATTTCTTTATTGAAAATCGGCTGATGTTTCAAGTTGAATTCGGCCTGTCAAAAGGAAGTATCACACATTCTGTTGCTCACAATTTTGAGAAACTCTACCCAAAACTCCTTGGAATGCTGCCTGAAGAAAAACCTTCACTTCTTCATGGAGATCTCTGGAGTGGTAATTTTATGAGCAACATACATGGAGAACCGATAATCTATGATCCTGCTGCTTATTATGGCCATAGAGAAATGGAGCTGGCTTTCACTCAGTTTTTTGGCGGATTCAATCAGGCATTTTACCAGAGCTATGATGAGGCGTTTCCACTTTTACCGGGATTCGATGACAGGATTGATATTTATAACCTTTACCCGCTTCTGGTTCATGCCAATCTCTTTGGTGGAAACTATCAGAACAGTGTAGATAGGATTCTGAAAAGATTTATTTGAGCCTATATACAATCTGATAATTGTTTCTTGATTTTTCTTCAATTATGGGTTCGATATTTTCAGGAAGCATCAGAAATGCTTCGGGAGTATGATTCTTAATGGTGGCAAGCCACAAATTTTCATTGTACAAAACTTGAAATTCTTCCGCTAGGTAACTCACAATTTTATCACGTTTCATCACGCTTGCATCCATACAAAATGTAAATGTCAGCGCAGAATTATGAATCAAATTGGCTTTGATATTGACATGACTGAGTGACTGAAGAATGAAACTCATTTTCCGCTCATCCATGAAAGATGTGTCTTTAACCCTCACAGATACCAGGATTTGATTTTCTTTAAAAATAAAACAAGTTTTATTTCCAACTTTTTCATCTTCCGAAATTTCTGTACCCTTCTCCATTGGCTCAATAAAGGATCTTACAAATAGCGGGATACCTTTTTTTGCCAAAGGATGAATCGTTTTAGGATGGATTACCTTGGCTCCATAATAGGTCATTTCAATCACTTCCTGGTAGCTGATGTGATCGAATTTTTCTGCTTTTGGAAATATCTTCGGATCAGCGTTCAACAGCCCCGGCACATCCTTCCATACGGTGAGGCTTTGTGCATTTAAACAATTGGCAAAAATTGCAGCAGTATAATCTGAACCTTCTCTGCCCAATGTTGTAGTTCGTTTGTCCACATCAGAACCGATAAATCCTTGTGTAATGACTATCCCTTTTGAAAGCAATTCTGGAAAATCCTTCTGTATAAATCTTTCTGTCAAAACCCAATCCACCTCAGCCTCTGAGAACTGATCATTGGTTTTGATATATTCTCTGGCATCTACCCATTGCACATTCAAATACTTGGCAAGAATCGTTGTTGAAAATAATTCACCAAATGCCACGACACTATCTTGGAACTCAAGATGATTTTTTATGATTGGGTTAACAGTCTTTTGAAGCTCATATTCCAACTTAATGATCTCATCTGGGATCAATCCGAATAGGGTATTGCATAAATCATAATGATATTTCAAAAATTGACTTAAATCCTTCTCATAACTATCTCCTTTAACTATTTTATCAACTATCGCCTCTAAATGATTGGTCGATTTTCCCATTGCTGAAACTATAATAAGCAGCTGGTTTCCCGAATATCTACTTATTATTTTTTTTAGATTTTCAACTGCTATAGCATCTTTTACAGATGCTCCTCCAAATTTGTATATACAGAACATGGTGACTAAGTAAAGAATTTTTGATTTATTCGCATCTGCAAACGATTGAAATAATCAAAATGGAAGAAAATAAAAACCTTGGCCTCCCTATTGGCACCACACTTGATCGATTTATCAAAATAAAACAAGACGAATTTGATTTTGCTAGCGGCGATCTATCGCAACTTTTAAGAGACATTGGTCTTGCCGGCAAAATTGTCAATAGAGAAGTTAATAAATCAGGACTTTCGGAAATAGGTGGTTCCATTGGCTCAAAAAATGTACAGGGTGAGGATCAGCAAAAGCTTGATGTAGTTGCCAATATAAGGTTCACCCGAGCATTGCACAATGGCGGGCAAGTTTGCGCGATTGTAAGTGAAGAAGACGAAGAAGTAGTTGAGTTATCAAATCAAGGAAAATATGTTGTTTGTATGGATCCACTGGATGGATCATCCAACATAGATGTGAATGTGTCTATCGGTACCATTTTTTCAATTTACAGAAGAATATCTCCACAGGGGACGAAGATCACCAAAGAGGATTTGCTCCAAATGGGGACTGAACAAATCGCTGCAGGATACATTTTATATGGATCCTCAACGATGCTAGTATATACCACCGGTCATGGGGTAAATGGCTTTACACTGGAACCGTCACTCGGC
>JBLICU010000116.1:0-9410 GCA_047632435.1 Cyclobacteriaceae bacterium | reverse complement strand
ACAAGGATTGGTCAGGTCTTTCATTTCTAAAGCATAGCCGCCACCATCTTTATCTTCGTCGTGCCAGTTCAAATCATACCTAATCGAGAATATCAGTTCTGTTTCAAACCAGAGGCTTAACTGCTCACCTGCATTGGCCAAAGAAGGCCAGTTGGAAAGGCCCATAGATGATCCATACGTTCCGAAATCACCAGATGCGGCGGTAGGACTCAAAATGAGGTATTGGTGTGAGGACAGCATCTGAGCTGCCAATGAGGTGGTATCTGCACCATCAGTGAGGTAAATTCCCCCAAGAGAAAGCAAGTCATCTGTATTGTTGTAAATCTCCAGATATTCCGTATTCGGCAAATCCTTCAAAACCGGATCAGGATCAGCCATGATTTCTGTAATTAACAATTCATTGAAATCGGGACGTCTGCCTAAACCAAATTCCAGATCGGTACTGTTCATCACATTGCCGGAGCAATCTTGAGGGCCTGATATAGTCAAGCTATATACCCGTCCTGAAATGAGATTTTCGCTAAAGTTTATTTCCACATTTTCGAAATACGTATCAGCAACCACCACCAACTCAATGGTCAAATTGCTAATCTCAAACGACCCTGAAATGAGACTGATGCTATCCATTGGTTCACTAAAATGGAGCAGAAGAGCATTGTTTGAAATAATATCATAAGATACGATGGCAGGCGATTCATCGTCTGGCACAAGACTATATACCGAATTTTGAGCCCCGGGAGTTCCACCTGATTCCGAAACTGAAGCAGTCCAATTGGCCTTTCCAAAACATTGGCTTTCGGGATTGATCAGTTCCAGACTGTAACCACCATCGTCTTTGTCTGAGTCTCCATACCAGTCCAAATTATAAACAACCCGATCTACAAGTGCTCCCTGAATGTTGATTAGCACGAGTGAGTCTTGAGTATTGCCCAAAGATGGGAAACTGGTCACGCCCAATTTATTTGCAATGAAAAACCTGGAAACATTAGTGTTGGATGCCAGCAGCACATATTCACCTGGGCCAAATTCATAATCCGGCAAAGCCGCTGAGGAGGAGGCATCAACAAGTCGTAAAGCTTTGAGATTGATCGCGTTGGCGGAGTGATTGTATAACTCTACATATTCCGCCTCTGGCAATCCCAAAACTGGTGCCGGATCAGCCATAATTTCTGTGATAATCACCTCACCAAAATCCGGCAATGGCGGTGGTGAATAAGTGAAACTGATAGTTTGGTTCTGTAAAAAATTCCCTGCCAAATCAGGAAGATCCTGAATAGTGATGTCATAAAGCTGCCCGGCGATCAGCTGATTTGAAAAATCAAGAGTTACACTTGAATCACTCGAGTATTTGGCGGAAACAGGATTGCCAAATGTGGCGATAGTATACAAATTGGGGGATTCTGCAGCTGTTATCTCAAGTGCTTCAGAAAAACCAAGGATCAAAACCCCAAAAAAATCTGATTCAATAGATAATAATATTGGGGGCAATTTATCATTCAAAACAGAAATGGCATAGTCGGGGATTTTCCTATTGTAAACATCTGTTAACCCATTCCAACTCAATAGTGATGACTCATTTCCCAAAAGGGGATCAGAAAAAAACAGCCTGACAATTTGTTTATCCTTTCCATCCAAAATTGCCAGTTGCGATTTCTTACCGGCCAATTCAAATTGATTAGCTGATATAGTCTCAAATAGCGAAGTAAAGCCTAACTCAATCGTCTGATCATCGAGAAATTGATAGCTTTCAAAATAAGTGTTAAATATCAACTGATCATCCGTTTGTTGGAGCGAATTTCCTGCTGCATCGGTTATGTTGAAAAACTCGATCCTCAAAGTATCCTGATCCTTCAAGCGACCTTCCAGCTCCAAAATGACACTTTGTTCATTGGCTCTGACAATTGAAACAATTGGAAACGGTGCATTTCCATAATTCAAAGTTTGCTCAATACTGGCACTCATTGCCTCACTAAAAATGAACTGAATCTTCGCATCTGACAATGGAATCAGTTCAAGATTATTGGGATTTTCGGTATTAAGATGAAAGGTGGAATCGTTGGCAATATTGCCTCTTTGATCCCTAGTGTTTTTGAAGGTGAAAGTGATATTTTGTGCATCCGCGATCGCATCAAAGTAAAGCGTTGTTTGTAGTGAGTCTGGTCCCTGAACGGATGCAGTCACAGGATTAATCCCATCCAATTCAAAATTGGTTTTGATGAAGATGGAATCGGTCATCAGTTTTTCATGGAAGGTCAAGCGAACGGTAGAATCACTCGCTCGAATGATTTTATTCAGCCTTGGTGGTTTCGGGTCATAGATAAAATCCCTCTTTCTAGCTGTTGCAAAGACATTCCCGGAATAATCAGGGATTCCTGTAACCGAGAGTGATTTTACTTTTTCTATTTCAAAACTATTGGAGAAAACAAGTACTGCCGCACTATCGGATAGCAGTTCAACCTGAATTGGAATTTCACCATCTTCCAGCTTGTATCTACTTGCAGAAATGGCAGTTTTGGTATTGACAGCTTCCGTCCAACTGACTTTGAGTTCAGCCAAATTCAAAACCTCTACAGCCAATAAATCAGGTGCCTTGGTATCATATACAAATTCGATTGCAGGCGTAATTAATGACTCATTACTCCATTTTCTTTTTAAGTTTTCTACATAAATTTTGGTTTGGGTATTCTCAGCGAAGTTTTTAGCAAATGACAATCTAACCAAAGCAGAATCAGATTGATCAATCACCACCTCCACAGGCGACCCAAGACTTAGAAGTTTGTAATTCGAAGTATTTTGGGCACTCACAATGGATGGCTTTTCATCAAACTTCAAAGCGAGGATATTTGCCGCCATGACAAATACTGAATCAATCTGACTAACAAAAATAAATGGCTCCTGCTGTAAACCGGCCAGATTTCCGGCTACATCTTTCATGTTCTCAATGGAGAGCATATATGTTGTGTTTTCCACAAAACCAGCCTCAAATTGCAGATGCACCCGACTGATCGCTGAGTCTTGCAGAATGGCCTTGGAAGGAACAATGCCATTGAGCAAGAAATTGGACTCTTTTTCAGCTTCTGTTTTATTGAGCTGTTCACTGAATTTCAACGCGATTTCATTTTCCGAAAGGATTACATAATCCAGATATGCCGGTGCGGTGATATCATAATAAAAACTATAATTTAAATCCTGAAGAAGATTGCCAGCACAATCTTTCACTCCATCGAAATCCATCACATAATTTGTCTCAGAAACAAGATTTTGATCCAGGGTGATTTCAATATTGTAGGTTGAAATGATCGAAACGTTCGTAACAGTATATGCCGAAAGATTGAACGACTGAGCGAGAACAGTGGCTTCATCCAAAGGCTCATCAAATAATATATTTATAACATTGGGGGATAAAACCTCAAGACTCAGGACATGTGGCCCTGTCACATCCGGAGCTTCTGAATACACTGAATTTTGCATTCCCGGTGTGCCACCTGAGGCATGATTACTTGCCGTCCAATTATTATCCTCACTACATAGCTGATCCGGGTTGATCAGTTCCAATGAATAGCCGCCATCATCTTTGATCAAATCGTCGTACCAATCCACTGTGTAAAAGAGGCTGTCCACTTCATTACCAAACTGGTCGACTAACACCACCACATCTCCAGCATTCGAAAGTGCATCAAATCCAGACTGGCCAATGGCATTAGGAACAGCTGAAAAGAAATTAGTATAATTGACCGAACTAGAAATCAGAAGATAAGTCTGTGGACCCATAGTAAATGCAGGCAACACTACTCCATTCAAAAGAAAATTTTGAATGTTTACGCTGTGTATGGAGCGGTTGAATATTTCGATATATTCAGCCTCCGGCTGCCCAATAGTTGGCGTAGGGTCAGCCATGATTTCAGTGATGATGATGTCCCGAACAGGTGTAGGTTTTTCGAAATCAATAAACTGGTTGTCATCTATCGTCGAATTTTCAATCTTATTTTCAATCCCAATAACCTTCAATTGATAAGTGCTATTACCCAAGTCAGGAAAGGTAAGAAGCATAGTTGAATCGGTATTTTCCAATATTGCTAGGGTGGGATTATCATTGGAAATCACATAATTGGTTAAGGTTTCCGCTGATAGCTGTTCCACTTTTTGATTAAATCCCAATCGTATCATCTCGTTATCTACTTGATCGATTCCGGCAATTTCCAGTGGCAAATAGCTGAAGAAAAATGTATTTCCAGAGTTGCTAATGACATTTTCGTTGGTATCAGTGACACCAGAAATCGTCACCGTATAATTACCACTATCCAGCGGCACCACATATATCAGCAATACGGACTGATCACCCATTTGCAACGTTGCTGAACTTGGATTGCCTATGCCAAAATCAACCAAATAGTTTGAATTATTTTCGCTTGTTGCTACGTCGAGAGAATTGTTAAATGTTAATAAAACCTGATTCTGAGAAAGAACACTGGCGGATGTGATTACCAAAGGAATGACAAATTGAAAATTGATAGCACCGGAAAAATTAGCTGTTTGTTGTGGACTCAACACCCCCGAAATCCGAATCTCATAATCCACTCCTTCCAAAAAAGCCGAAGCAAAAGTCAAGGTAATTTTTGATCCATCCACCGGATCAAACGAAATACTTTGTGGCTCACCTATGCCCTGATCAACTACATATGCTGCTGAATATAGCGCCGAATATTCGTTGAGAGATTCACTAAAATCAAGTACAATTTGGTTTGAATTTAGGGTAAACAGCTCAGGCTGGCCAATTTCAAAATAAGAAAAAGCACCTTCAATTAGTGCCGTTGTTTGTTCTGTTAGTGAATCAGACAGATTGGTAAATTGATAAATATATTCGGCTTGTGTCAGGGCAGTATTCAAGGTGATATAGATGGAATCACGGACCGCCGAATGCCTTTTGACATCTTTTGTTAGGACATTTCCAAATTCATCCTTGATAGTAAAATTATCCTTAATTATCGTTTCGTATTTGACGTATTGGTTGAGTTTGACGCTGACTACAGTGTCTCTGGCGCCCACTATTTTTAAGACATCAATTGGTTTATAGACATGTACATCATCCATCCAAAATAAATTTGAACGAGTAGAAGTATAATCACACAAGAGCCCAAAGTAGGAACTGGAAATAAATTGATCATCCGTAATAGTTCCTTCTGAGACGTAATTGTCACCACCCGATGCGTCTCTCAAGAGCTCCCAATTTCCGTTCTGATCTCTTGTCACTCTTATTCGTACTGACACATTTGAGGAATTCAAAATACCATCTGTCCCATCTATTATTTCCGTTTGAGTCAACCCGATCTGTTTGTAAAGGCTCACTTCGTCCCCAGCATTTCCAATTTTGACAAAATAACCGTTTAAAGATCCTGATAAATCGGCCTGATCAGAAACCAAATACACAAACATCTGATTGCTACTTGATGGGTTAAATCCCAGATCTACATGAAATTCCCAGATCGTTTGATTGATCAAAGAGCTGCCAGTAGACAAGTAAGATACTGCAGTAGTCGAGGCAGCATTGAGGTGAAGTCGACCCGATTCCACCTCAAAATCAGACTCATTCCCAGACCATATTACTCCACTGGTAAAATCCCCGTCAGAAAAATCGTCTTCGACTTGAGCATATGCCGAAGTACAAAAAAGTAGTATTATGGATGAAAAAGTATTTCTTAAGCTCATCTTCGATTAAATTCGCCGTTCGATAAAAATAAGGAATTATTATTCCGTTATTGATTAATAAAAGGTAAAATAATTGTGAAAAAGCACTATAAACAACTCAACCATTATTGTTGAATTGCTTTAAAGGCTGGTTTACTTTTGCATTAAATTTTTTAAAATATACAAAAATGAAAATCGCTGTTGTTGGAGCAACCGGTCTGGTAGGACAAGAGATCCTAAAGGTCATGGAAGAGCGTGAAGTGCCCTTCGAAGAATTATTGTTAGTCGCCTCTGCAAGGTCTGTGGGTAAAAAGATGAACTATAAGGGTAAAGAATATACAGTGATTGGATTGGAAGAAGCTGTTGAGGCTGCTCCAGATATCGCCTTATTTTCAGCAGGAGGCAGTACTTCTCTCGAATGGGCTCCAAAATTTGCAGAACAGGGAACCATCGTCATTGATAACTCATCGGCATGGAGAATGGATCCAACTAAAAAATTGGTTGTGCCGGAAGTAAATGGTGACGTGTTGCGCATAGACGACAGAATCATTGCAAATCCCAATTGCTCTACCATTCAAATGGTATTGCCATTGAAGCCTCTTCATGCAAAATATGGCATTAAAAGAATCGTGGTATCAACCTATCAATCCGTAACGGGAACAGGAAAAGCGGCCGTGGATCAAATGATGAACGAACGAGCAGGGATAGAAGGTGAAAAAGTATATCCATACAAAATAGATATGAATGTGCTTCCTCATATTGATGTCTTCCAACCCAATGGATATACCAAGGAGGAAATGAAAATGGTCAATGAGACCAAAAAAATCATGGGCGATGACAGTATTCAAGTGACGGCCACATGCGTGCGAGTCCCTACAATGGGCGGCCACTCTGAGTCAGTGAATATTGAATTTCATAAAGATTTTGAGATAAGCGAGCTCACTTCATTAATGGCTGGCGTGTCTGGGGTAGTCATTCAGGATGATCCTGCAAACAAAGTTTATCCAATGCCCTTGCACTCACATGGCAAGGATGAAGTTTTCATCGGTCGTATCAGGAGAGATGAGTCACAGCCAAAGACAGTGAATATGTGGATTGTGGCTGATAATCTTAGAAAAGGTGCCGCTACCAATGCCGTTCAAATAGCCGAATACTTGACGGAACATAGCTTGGCATACTAAATGTCATCACGGCTGAATCGGTTGACATCAGAAGCCTCCATCAAATTTGTGAAGGACAATGAAAATGCGGATGTCAACCAACTTCTTTTGGGAAAAGTACCAAATGGTATCGATATCAAAGAAGCAGCAGATCAGATATTAAGTAGGAGGAAAGCCAAAGACAAATTGCCAGCATGGCATGCCTGTCATCAACTGGTATTTCCTCCTCCGCTTTCCTTGGAACAGTCTTCCTCAGAAAAAACTGCTGCTTACAAAAAGAACCTCCTCCAAGGCAATCATCTCATAGATCTCACAGGAGGATTGGGTGTAGATCTAATCACCCTGAGCAGTCAATTTCAAAAAACTACACACGTAGAAATTGATCCTTGGTTGAGTGAGCTATTTGCACACAATGCTAAGAAATTGAGCCAAAACAACATTGTTAGTTTAAATCTATCTGCTGAGGATTTCCTATCTCAATTTGAAGGAAGAGCCACTTTCTTTATTGATCCCGCGAGACGTAGCGATGATAAAAAGAAGGTCTTTCTCTTTCAGGATTGCAGTCCCAACGTGATTGAATTAATGGAGCAGTTTCGGCAAAAAGGTGAATCTGTTTTGATCAAAGCTGCACCAATGATCGACATTACTCTTGGCATCAAACAACTTGAGCATGTCAAGCAAGTACATGTTTTAAGTCTAAACAACGAATGCAAAGAGATTCTTTTTCTTCTGGATTTTGATTTTTCGGGTACTCCCAACATCCATTGTATCAACCTACGCCAAGATCAGGTCGATCAATTCGTGTTTGATTCCGAAAAAGAAAAAATCGCTCACGTCAACTTTAGTGATGTTAAAAAATACCTCTACGAACCCAATGCTTCCATCCGAAAAGCTGGGGCTTTCAAGTCGATAGGTGAATATTATCAATTAGAAAAAATAGCGGTCAACACTCATCTTTATACTTCGGAGGATTTGGATGTAGACTTCCCTGGGAGAATATTTGAAGTCATTGGTCTGGTAACCAAGAAGAATATCAAATCACTTTTTCCCAACGAAAAAGCCAATGTCATTTCCAAAAATCATCCGATGACTGCTGATCAGCTCAAAAATAAATTCGGATTGAAAGATGGTGGAGATCTTTTTTTGATTGGATTTAGAGATCAAAATAATAAGACAAGCCTAATCGCTTGTCAAAAAATCAGTACCTCCCAAACCTCAAAGAGAGTGTAGAGGTGAGCCCTGTGAGGTCTTCGTTTTCCAGGTAGGAAAATCCCGAAGCTGTCACATACCGATATGCTATACCACCTGCAATTCTAAACTTTTTCGTAACGTTGATCTCAATTTGAGCCGCTGGCTCAATCACAAAAAAAGCTGATTTTTCAATGGTAACATCCAGGTTTGTGAAATTGTCCAGAAATTTATCATCCACTACATCGATTGACCCGGCACCAAGAAGAATAGGGAAACTTAAGTGAATTATCTCCTTTGTAAACATAGTAGCTCCTATTAAAACACCGCCGTATCCACCATGAAGGCTTAGTTTTTTCAGCTCTGTGCTTCCTGGTAAGGAACCTCTAAAATCATTGGCACTCACGATTCCATATCCTGCAATCCCGAAAAGGTAATTGCGATTGATAATCGTTCCTGCATACATCCCCATCAGCAAGGTGCGGTCATCTTTGAGTGTAGACATTTTCAGATCAGCCCCTCCAAATCCTGCAAATTCATTGTCCTTTCCGAGCAATGACTTCACATCACTGCTTTTCGGGTCATGAGTGTCCATGTATTTTTGAGCGTATAGGAAAGCAGGAAAGATGAAAAGTAAGGTTAGGCAGTAGATTTTCAGCATCAGAACACATATTTAATTGAAAGCGCCGTATCCCAAAACTTGACTCTGGAATATCTCATTCCGATAAAATTAAAATACGGTTTGATGTCTAGCCCTACGGTAACAGGCACACTGAGCCACCGGTATTCAACACCTAAAATGGCATCTGCTCCCATCAAAAAATAATTTTCCTGTTCATATGCAAAAGTTCTTGGTTCAAACGAAGTAGCAATACGTCTGAGATTGCCATATTTCTCATAACCCAAATGAGCCCCAATACCATAATAAACATAGAAATTTTCATTAAAGGAAACTTCCATCGGATGATGGAAAGTATACAAACCAGTGAGTTGCATACCGTTTTTCCTTCCACTCAAAAGCAATTCTATGGCCTCCTCTTCGTGAATGAATTTTTTATAAGTGAGTCCGGAAGTATGACCCAATCGAATACCAGCAGATTGCTGATACTGCTGAGCAAATCCGCATGTCGCAAAAAACGAAATGACGATAATTAGTGTAAGTCTATTCATTGTCAATGTTTGTCGGAATATAAGGGTAACTCTTTGATCGCAATGATCAGCTCCCCTCCCTCGGATCTAATGTTTAGTTCACCATAAGATTTTTGAGTGTTGCCTACAAATCCTGACAAGGTGATGAGTGATGTTTCTTCTTCCACATCCTTGCGCAAGGCAAACATACTATTTGGCACAATCATCTTATCTTCATTGGCAGTGATA
>JBLICU010000115.1:0-9509 GCA_047632435.1 Cyclobacteriaceae bacterium | reverse complement strand
ATTCACAAAAGGCGAGTTGGATGCACTTTTCCCAGAAAGGGGAATTAAGTTAAAGAAAAAGGAAGAAATCTTATTCGAATTAGCGGAGGAATCAGACCATTATGAATATCAAAAAATTCAGTCTTTTGATACCATCCTCGCCTTGCTCCGCCAAGAAGAAATAGAATTTTTGAAGCTTTTATTTTTTGGACATTCTCATGCCATGATGACTGAATTCGTAATAAGAGATATTGGAAACGTAAAGCTCGAAAATCTGGATGGCCATGAATTCACTCCATGGTTTAATAGCCATGAGGAAGCCAAAGCAGTGTTTGAATTGTCAAAAATCAATCGCGCCGTATACGAGTTTATCCAAATAGGATTACCCGAAAATTTACTCGAACTCATCAATCCAATCAATTGGAGTACACTGATTGATTTCCCAAATGCCCGAAAACAAGGTGATCGATTGATGCTTCGACTAGGCGAATACTTTGAGAAAACTGGTTATTTGGAGGACGCATTGACATATTATGCTTTGGCCAAAAAGCACCCGTGTCGCGAACGTCAGATCAGAATATTTCAAAAACTCGGGCGTATGGAAGAAGCTTTGGGTCTGGCTGAACATGTATTCAACACACCATTTAATGCCTCAGAGAAGATTTTTGCTAAGGACTATATCGCCAAAACAGGCGCAAGAAACCTACGAAGCACAACCACAAGAATAAAAAATAGCAACGAGATATCAGTCGTAGGAGCTGGCTCAAAACGGGTGGAAGAAAAAGCCTTGGATCATTTCAGCGCATTGGGTTACGAGGGAATTCATTCAGAAAATTACCTCTGGAGAGCCATTTTCGGATTGCTGTTTTGGAATGAACTTTTTGATTCTAATTTGGCGGCCTTTCATCACCCATTGCAACGTGCCCCCTCTGACCTTTATTCAACAGGATTTTATGAAGCGAGAAAAGAATATTTAAACGACAAAATCAAATCTTTTCATTCTAAAAAGCAGCTACTGGCTCATCTGAAAAAAACCTATAATGAAAAAGAGAACATCAGCAACCCTCTTGTAAGTTGGCATGAGTTTTCGCTGCCTGCCATCTCGGCATGTATTCCTTTTTTGCCCTTGGCTGGTTTAAAAAAAGTCATGCTCGAGATTGCCAAAAATGTAAAGGACAACAGCACTGGATTTCCAGATCTTTTCATTTGGAATGCCACATCGTATCATTTTTACGAAATAAAATCTCCAAATGACCACCTTTCCTCACAACAACTTTTTTGGTTAGATTTTTTTGAAGAGAACCAAATAAAATCAGATATACTGAGAGTAAATTACCACTAAGATACTTTTAGAGATTTTTTGTTGATTGAGCATAAGGTGTTAAAAAACACTTAAATTATTCATTCAAACAAATCATGGTATTTAGGCTGATCCTAAGCATGAAAATTTTAAAGGCGCGCTATTGTAGTGATCAATTATTGAGTACCCTAAGTCATTGGGTACCGCTTCTTAAATATCATATGGTTAGGCTATTTAAATCAGTAAGTTTTTTTTTACAGACCAATGCACTAACCATCAAAGTGAATGTTTGAGACCAAAATAGGGTTATTTTAACAATAAAATAAAAATGAAAATACTCATGCTCGGCTGGGAACTTCCACCTCACATATCCGGAGGTTTAGGAATAGCCAGTGAAGGAATCGCACAAGGACTTGCCAAAAAGGGAAATGATGTTGACTTCTTTCTGCCAAAGAAACGTAACACACATCTGGGCGGTCTGTACAAAATCAAGGCTGCAAATCGAATGCAGCCAGATGTCAAACTGTGGCGAAAAAAAACAACGCACATACAAACGCTGATAGAAACGGATATGGGCGTAAGGTTGATTCCCTATTTGCCTGCCCAAATATTTGAGATAGCAAGAGAAAAGCAAGTCATTGTCGAAGAAATAAAGGAAAGTGAAGAAACAGCATTACTTAAAAACATTGAACTTAGCGGCACTTACCATCAGGATCTAAACAACGAAATTTCAAAATACGCTTTGCTCGCCACCCAGCATGCGATGAGTAAAAAATATGATGTCATCCATGCGCATGATTGGGTCACTTTCAAAGCTGGACGAATGGCTTCAAAGGAAACGGGAATTCCGCTTTATACACATTGTCACAGCACAGAATACGACAGAAATGCGGCTTATGCCCAACCTTTTGTCATAGAAGAAGAGAGGCTCGGATTTGAGCAATCAAAAATAATTTTTTGCGTAAGTAATCAACTCAAGCAGACGATCATAGACAAGTATAAGATCAAAGCCAATAAAATTATTGTTGTGCCCAATGCCTGTGAAGTTTCTAGTGCAAAAATCCCGCAACCAAAAAACAAGACGAAACAAGTCGTTTTTATCGGGAGGCTAACCAACCAAAAAAATCCAATTGCCTTTATTGATATAGCCAGAGATTTGATAAGTCATGGTCTAGAATGCGAATTTACCATGATCGGCGATGGTCACATGATGAATGACTTGAAGAAGAAAGTTGCTCAAATTAACCTCACTTCTCGTTTCAAATTCCCAGGCTTTCTTCCTCAGACAGACGTTTTAAAAAGACTTGAAAAGTCTGATTTGCTTATCGTCCCTTCGTCATCTGAGCCATTTGGTTTGGTGATATTGGAAGGTGTTTTGAAAAAAATTCCTGTAGTTGCGGCCATAGGGACGGGAGTAGCTGAGTTCATTCCAAGTTTACCACAAATTCCTCTTTGGGATCATTACAATTTTGTCAAATTGGCGGAGAGATTGTTGTCAGATAGTACTTTCAGCGCAGCTGTAACCACACAATGTCATAAAGAAGCTTCAGCCCTAAGCTGGGCTAAGTCTGCCGGCATCATTGAAAAAGCGTATCAAGCCTAATTCATGATCAGTATCTGGGAACAAGAATCATTTTTATCCTATGATACCATCATTGTTGGGGCAGGTATCAGCGGATTGTCCACTGCTGCCAGCCTGAAAGAAAAGGATCCCAATCACAATATTTTAGTTCTGGAAAGAGGCCTGCTACCAACTGGTGCCTCAACGAAAAATGCAGGTTTTGCTTGTTTTGGTAGTATTTCTGAATTGTCCCAAGACAGAAAGACCCTTGGTGATACTGGAATGATAGCCCTCGTCAATCAGCGATGGAATGGCCTTCAAAAAACTATATCACGATTAGGGGAGGACAAAATCGGATTAGAGCGCAAAGGTGGCTATGAGATGATAGATGACGCTACCGAATGCTATTTGAATGAATTGGATGAGACCAATGAATTGCTCAAACCTATTTTTGATTCCAAGACGTTTTCCCTTTGCGATAAGCAAATAGAAAAGTTTGGATTCAGGAATATCAAACACCTTGTTTATAACTCATTCGAAGGCCAGCTTCATACTGGGAAACTCATGAAATCCCTTTGGGAATATTGCAATGAACTTGGGATACATATTTTAACCGGCGCACATGTTGACCGATATGAATCCACTGACCATGGAGTAGACGTTATTTGCGGTGATTTGAAATTTCAGGCTAAATCACTCGCCTTTTGTACCAATGCCTTTGCTAATGAACTGCTCGGGGATCAGCTCGAAATCAAACCAGGCAGAGGTATGGTCATGTTGATCAAGCCCTCAAAAAAGTTAAGGTTGGAGGGCACATTTCATTATCAGGAAGGTTATTATTATTTCAGAGACTTTGGAGGGAAATTAATTTTCGGAGGGGGTAGAAATCTTGATTTCGAAGGCGAAACCACCACAGAATTTGGGCTCAACCAAAAAATAGAAGACAAGTTACATACCTATTTGAGAGAGGTCATTTTACCAGATTCAAACTATGAAACAGAGCTCCGCTGGTCGGGAATTATGGCCTTTGGAGAGAACAAATCCCCTATTGTGAGAAAAATATCAGATCACATTTTTGTAGGTGTTAGGCTAGGTGGTATGGGTGTAGCCATCGGAAGTATGGTCGGTGAAGATTTAGCTAATCTGATTTTGAAAACATTCAATTGATTTTTTTGGTTTAAATTTCTGTTCACTTAATCTCAAATCCCATTTAATGTCTGAAAAAAGAGAACCGACCCTCCTTCAATCCTTCATTCCCATCATATTTTTAATTCTGGCACTATCTTTTAATGTAAGCATCTTTGGAGATGCCGCTTTAGATGGTTCCAACCAAATCATCCTAATACTGTCAGGGGCAATAGCTGCCATTGTAGCCGGACGTGTCGGATATCGCTGGTGGGAGATTGAAAAAGGCATAGTAAAAACCATTAGTTCGGCGATGGCATCTATCATGATTTTACTAATCATAGGATCCCTGGCAGGAACCTGGTTAGTCAGTGGTATTGTCCCCGCCATGATTTATTATGGACTCAAAATTCTCAACCCCACCATTTTTCTATTTGCCGCGTGCGTGGTTTGTTCCATAGTTTCTATAGCCACAGGTAGCTCCTGGACTACTTCAGCGACAGTGGGAATAGCGCTCATGGGTATAGGTCAGGCTTTGGGCGTCTCTCCCGGCCTGGTTGCTGGCGCAATTTTATCTGGTGCCTATTTTGGAGATAAGATGTCGCCACTATCGGACACCACCAACCTTGCTCCTGCCATGGCTGGAACTGATTTATTCACGCATATTCGATACATGGTTATCACCACTGTTCCTTCCATTATTATCGCACTCATAATCTTTCTGATCATCGGATTTGCTCAAGACACATCTGGTGCCATCAGTCAGACTGACGAAATACTGGCAGCCATAGACAATCAGTTTTACATCTCAGGATGGCTATTTATAGTGCCAGCCGTGGTTATAGTTCTTATTGTGATTAAAGTCCCGCCACTACCTTCATTGCTAGTTGGGACTCTTCTTGGGGCTATATTCGCCATGATCTTTCAATCAGACGTTGTTTTGGAAGTGGGAAAAAACGCGAGCACTTACGGCAAACTTCTCGATTATTTTCAAACCGGTTTTCCACTTTTTACAGGGATGTTTATTGGTACTATCCAATCACTTTTTGGTGAGGTAAACATCTCCACTTCAAATAGCTTTGTCAATGATTTGCTTTCTTCAGGTGGAATGAAAGGCATGCTTGGAACCATTTGGTTAATCCTTTCGGCCATGATTTTTGGTGGTGTAATGGAATGCTCGGGAATGCTCAAAAGAATCGCAGCTGGAATTATCAGCCTGGTCAATTCTACAGGGGCACTGATTGCGTCTACTGCAGGAACTTGTATTTTCTTCAACCTAACTGCATCTGATCAATACCTGGCCATTGTTGTACCAGGCAGAATGTATGCTGATATTTATAGAGAAAAAGGACTGGCGCCTGAAAATCTTAGTCGGACTCTGGAGGATTCCGGTACAGTAACCTCCGTTTTGGTACCCTGGAATACATGTGGTGCCTATCATTCCCAGGTTTTGGGCGTATCAACATTTGCTTTTGCACCTTATTGCTTTTTCAATATCATAAGTCCCTTGATGACCATATTTATAGGTTACACTGGATATAAAATCAAAAAATTAACCCAAACCAACGACCCCCAAGCCGCTTGAACTTACGAACGTTTATAACCAAAGATGAGGTCAAGAATCTTGATCTCATCAGATTTGAAGGTGATATCGAAATTATTGATACCGCTGATGATCTGCGCGAATTGTTGCTTAAGCTGGGCAGAGAAGAATATCTTGGTTTCGATACGGAAACAAAACCAAGCTTTACAAAAGGTGAATATTATGCGCCAGCCATTCTTCAGTTAAGCACACTAGAGGCGGCATATCTTATAAGACTTAAAAAAACTGGTTTTACAAATGCATTAATTGATTTCCTTGAAGATGGGAGCATTAAAAAAATAGGAATTAGCATCCGAGATGATTTGAAAGACATGCAAAAAGTTAGAACTTTTAATCCTGGAGGCTTTATTGATCTCAATGTTATTGCAGATAGACTTGGAATCAGACAAATTGGGGTAAAAAGTCTCACCGGTATTTTTTTAGAAAAAAGAGTGAGCAAAAGCCAACAAACTTCCAATTGGGAAAATCAAGATCTTACACCCGCTCAACAAAACTATGCTGCCACTGACGCCTGGATTTGTCTGCATATGTACATAACTTTACAATTTAGAGGTTACGTTTAAACCAGCTTTGAAAATCATTTAATCCCTTTCAGATTCTAACATCTGTGCCATAATTGAGTTAGCTTGTTAGGATATTCAACAGAGGAAATTATGCGCATTTTGCTTACAGGAGCCACGGGTTATATTGGGAAACGCATCTTACCAGTTCTTGTAAAAAATGGACATCAAGTTATTTGTTGTATCCGAGACAAAAACCGCTTTTCTCCACCCAAAAGTCTTCTAGAGCACATAGAAATTGTGGAAGTTGATTTTCTTGATCGCAATTCAGTCAATAATATTCCAAATGATATTGATGCTGCTTACTATTTGATTCATTCTATGTCCTCAACATCAGACTATGAAAAATTAGAGCTTCAATCAGCCATTCATTTTCGGGAAAGATTAAATGAAAGTGAAGCCAAGCAAGTCATTTATCTCAGCGGAATCGTAAATGAAGAAGTCCTTTCTAAACATTTGTCTTCAAGAAAAGCTGTTGAGGATGAACTAATGAAAGGTCATTTTGCACTAACTACATTACGGGCAGGAATTATTATTGGCTCTGGAAGTGCCTCTTTTGAAATCATACGAGATCTGGTGGAGAAGTTACCTTTCATGATTACTCCCAAATGGCTCAATACACGTTCTCAACCTATAGGAGTTACAGATGTAATCAGCTACCTATTTGGTTGTCTACTAGTCCATGAGACTTATAACAAAAACTATGATATCGGGGGACCAAATATTCTAAGTTATAAACAAATACTCAATGGGTATGCCAAAATTCGCAAACTCAAAAGGTGGATCATCACAGTTCCTGTACTCACTCCCAGATTATCCTCATATTGGCTTTATTTTGTAACAAGCACATCTTTTAAACTCGCATCAAGTTTGGTTGAGAGCATGAAAATTGAAGTAATATGTAGAAAAAATGATCTAAGCAGACTTCTTAATATTCTTCCAATGAAATATGAAGAAGCCTTAGAAAGAGCATTTCTAAAAATAGAGCAAAATCAGATAATTTCTAGTTGGAAGGATTCTTTGGTGAGTGGAGTTTTTGATCAAAATTTATCGGAATATATTGTAGTGCCCCAGCATGGTTGTTTCACAGACAAACGAAAATTGAAATTAAGTAACCCTGAAAAATCACTATTGAAAATCTGGTCAATTGGTGGCATCAACGGGTGGTATTATGCGAATTGGCTTTGGAAGTTGCGCGGATTTTTGGACAAATTAGTTGGGGGCGTTGGTCTTCGCAGAGGGAGAACAAATACCGATTATTTTGCAGCTGGAGATGCCGTTGATTTTTGGCGTGTGCTTTTTGCTGGGAAAGAACAAAAAAGACTTTTATTATTTGCAGAAATGAAAGTACCAGGGGATGCCTGGCTTGAATTCAAAATTGAAAATGATGAACTAACACAAACAGCCACATTTCGACCCAGAGGTATTTTAGGTAGACTTTACTGGTACAGTGTATGGCCTTTACACGGCTTTGTTTTTGGTGGCATGATTCGAAACATAGCTAAAGGTTAGCTACTTATTCCAAAATTTCAAATCGGGCTTGGAGCAGGTCTAACTTCTCACCCATCACTAGAATCTCCTCATCCTTAATATGTCCAATATATTCACAAACAGAAGTGAAATTTTTCTGGTGGTAGTCAATATCATTTTCTGCAAGGATCCGCTCTACAGCTGATGTTTCCTGATAGTCGAAGGTTATCTTGAATTTGGTTTTTGAATAAACTGTAAGTATTTCAGCCTTTGTCAAAGCTTCATCCGCAGCAATCTTGTAAGCGCTGATCAGCCCCCCTACACCAAGTTTTGTTCCGCCAAAATAACGCACCACAACTACTAGCGTATTTGTCAGATTGTGTGATTTGATTTGTCCTAGTACGGGATCACCAGCCGAGTGAGTGGGTTCACCATCATCATTGGCCCGATAGCGTTGATCCTTTAAACCAATCACATAAGCATAACAATGATGACGAGCGTCATGATGTTTTTTCCTTAAATCCGCTAAAATATCGGCGATTTCTTCCTGCTTGCTTACTGGGAATGCATAGGCCAAAAATTTACTTCCCTTCTCCTTATACAGACCTTCAGTTGGTAGTTTAATGGTGAAAAACAAATTCATTCCAGACGGTAGAGGATAGCTTTTGATTCTTGTTCTATTTCCTTAGTTTCAGAATAGCTCAATGCCTCTCGCGCATGATAAATGGCCTTATCCAAGTTTTTCATTTTCATGAAAATACGACTCAACCCAAGATGAGAAATACTCAAATAATAATCAGGTTCACGCTGAGTTCTCTTTTCAAGACTGATGCTTTTATTGTAGTATCTAATCGCTTCAGAATTATCATTATTTACCTTTTCAGCATAAAGTCCCATAAACGAATTTCCCGCCAAACGATAATAAGGTTGGTCAATACTCAACAGTTGGTTGATCATAAATAGTGGGGCTTTTTCAAAATCATCTCCACCTTCCAACGATTCCAGATATTTAGAAACCACATAATGATTGTTTGGATAGATCTTACTCAAATCCAACAAATAAGTCTGAGCCAATTCCGGGAGTTCTTCATACCGGAGATAAATGTATGACAGATAAATATATGCCTCAACTTTGGTCAGAATAGCATGTTCACAAGCTTGTTTCACCTGAGATATACCCAATTCCACATCTCCAGACCTGAAAAACCAAAGCAATGGTTTATAAGTCGGATGGCGCTCGGGATACTTTTCCCGGAAATAATTATAAACGCCAATAGGTAAATAAAAGTCCGGATTTACAGCAGTAAGTTGACTAACCGGGCGTAGCAAATTGTAGGCTTTTCCTGCTTCGGTAATTGCTTTCATGAAAAAATCAGCATCTGCATAATATTCTGCCAGCAAACCTCTTGCTGCTATTTCGAAGAAAATGGCCTCCGGGTGTTCCTGGCGTTCCCCGTCTATCCTTCCAGCGAGTCTTACAGTTTCGTAAAGGTGATTGGTAAATATGGCGAAGGTGCTGTCTTCAGTCACATTTGGCATGCTTGACCAAAGCACATTCAGGGCTCGCAGCAACGGTACAACCGGATGTTGCGGTAAAACAGATTCAATTGAATCTATATAGATCAAAGCTGAATCAGGCTGCATATTGTAGACATAGTCAACTCCCTTTTTCACCAATGAAGTATTCTTAGCATTGTCAAAAAGTTGTGCATTTACTGAAAAAGTAAATAATAGGGCAAAAAAGATTAGGTGATGTCTCAATACCTTGGAATCAATTGCTGCTAAAAATCAAAATGTAATTTAGCCAACTTCTTTGCTTGGTTTGTGCAACCACTGCTATCTTTATTGTTACTGTGAAGGATATCCAATTGTATAAAAATTTTGATCAACATACTAAGAATAGTAAAACTG
>JBLICU010000114.1:0-9585 GCA_047632435.1 Cyclobacteriaceae bacterium | reverse complement strand
ATTGACGATGTTTAGTCCTTGAAAAAAAATTGACTTTTTTTCAAGCCGATGGGGGAAAAACGGAAACTCATGTGTCTATATGCGGACAAATACTTAAATAATAAAATAGAATGACGAAGAATTTGGCGGAATATTTTCTTGATGACTTCTTGATGGATGAGGATTTCATTCAATGGGTTTATAACGATCGCCAGGATCAAAATAATAAATGGAATAAATACATTTCTCAGTTTCCGGAGAAGAAACAGGTCGTTGAAGAAGCATCCATGTTGCTCTTGTCCTTAAAATTCGAGAAGCATGAGATGTCATTTGGAAAAAAAATAAACCTTTCTAGAAATATTCAGAAAAGCCTTGAAGTGGATGAATCGGTTACATCTAATCCTGGTTGGGGTAGAAGCCTATTTAAATATGCTGCATCGGCCATCATTATTCTAGGATTAGCTTTCATAGGCTATAATGCATTCATACAAAAAGAAGAAATGGTTGCAGTTAAAAATGTTGTAAAGAAAAATATAGCAGGGCAAAAATCTACCATTACCCTCCCCGACGGATCAACTGTAAAACTAAATGCCGAAAGTACCTTGACTTATGGAGTGTCTTTCAATAATGAAATTCGGGAAGTGAACTTGGAAGGAGAAGCTTTTTTTATGGTTGTGAAAAATGAACAAGCTCCATTTACAGTCAACACCGGAGATGTAAAAGCTACGGTTCTTGGAACTTCATTTAATGTTAGGAATTTTAGTGAGGAAATTGATATTCAGATTGCATTAGCAACAGGCAGCTTGAGGGTCGAAGGAAACAACCAAAATGGAAATCAAAGTAAACTAGTTCTTGTACCCAATGAAATGACAAGTTATACCAAGTCTAGTGGGGAAATGATCAAGAGTAATTTTGACCCAGAGGAAGTACTAGCCTGGAAAAACAATACTATTTATTTCAATCAGGCAAATTTAACTGAAGTTGAGAGAAAACTAGAGAGATGGTTTGGGGTCAATATTGTGCTGGCCAACCAACCAATTACACCCGTTAGTCTCTCAACGACTTTCACGAATCAATCACTGGAAAATACACTAGAGACCCTGAAGTTTACCCTGGGTTTCGAATACGAATTTTTAGAAGATAAAGTAAATATTCAATTTAAACGATAACGGAATGATAAGAACAAATACATAGCAAAGTCACTGAAAAAAGATACCGATACAGAAGAATCTATATCGGCATCATACTCATCCGAAAACCTGATACCAATGGTCCAACATTTTTAACCAGGTAAAATCGGACAACCATTCATTAATTATTTCTAATTAACAAACATGTAAAGATATGAAATGTAGACTATTACAACTAATCACTATGATTACAAAATATTCTTTTTATGCCTTGATAATGCTTTGTGTATTCACAGATGTGATTGTTGCATCTGAAGGAGTCGCACAAAAGTCAAAGAGTGTAAAAGAGGTGTACATCAGCGTTGGGTTCAATGAAACAACACTGAAAGAAGTATTTAAGGAAATTGAAAAGGAAACTTCCTATCAATTTACAATCAATGAAAAGGGGATTAACAAATCCTTAAAGTTCACCAGTCCTGTAAAAAACAGAACAGTTGCAGACCTACTAACAGAATTGTCAAGAGAGGCTAATCTTAAATTTCGTCAGGTAAACAATAATATTGCTGTAAGTCGCTTGAAGAAAAATGAGTACGGCGATGCTTTGGAAATTGATTTCCTGGCTGACGTAGACATCTCAGGCAAAATCACCGATGAAAACGGAGAAGGACTTCCCGGAGCTACAGTAGTAGAAAAAGGTACTACAAATGGCGTTACCACCGATTTGGATGGAAATTATAAACTGACATTACCTGACGATGCAATAGTAGTATTTTCTTTTGTTGGTTATATAACAATGGAAATGTTGGTTGGCTCACAAAGTACAATTGATATCCAGATGGAAGTTGATGCTGAAACTTTGTCAGAAGTAGTGGTTATAGGGTATGGAACCCAAGAAAAGAAAGACCTGACAGGAGCGGTTGGTGTAGTAACCGGTGAAGAAATTGCAGAGCGAAGGGTTTCAAACGTTTCTAATGCGCTTCAAGGAGCTGTTGCAGGGGTAACTGTTACTCGAAGTAGTTCTGCTCCCGGGTCATCAAATCAAGTAAGGATTAGAGGTTTTTCTACACTTCAAGGAAGTAATAATCCATTGATTCTTGTGGATGACGTGCCAGTGGGAAGCATGGATGACGTAAACCCGGATAATATAGAATCAATTTCTGTATTAAAAGATGGAGCTTCGTCCGCTATTTATGGTTCGAGAGCTGCTGCCGGAGTAATCATTATTACTACCAAACGTGCGAAATCAGACGTTTTTAAAATGAGTTATAGTGGCGAATTTATTTCAAATGTACCGACTCAAACTCGAAGAACAGTTGGAGCCATTAGGTACATGGAATTAAATAATGAAAAGCAATGGAATGATAATGGAAACGACGCAGATGAGTTTCCTGTGTGGTCAGAGGATTTAATTTCCAACTATGGAACTAGTAATGCTTCAAATCCAGATCAATTCCCTGATACAAACTGGAGAGATCTAATCCTCAAAAATAGCTCAACTGGTTATAGACACAATTTAGTGTTGAGTGGTGGTTCGGACAAACTAAAAACGATGGCGTCTTTCGGTTATGAATATCAAGATGCTTTATACGATCATCGCGATTGGAAAAGGTATACAGCCCGTATCAACAATGATTTAAAAATCAATAATAAAATTGGAGCGATATTGAACCTTGCCTTTAAATTCACTGAAGACAATCAGCCAGTTCTAGATCCAACAAAACGTGCTATAGAATCAGCACCTATTTATGCTGCAATATGGGAAGATGGAAGAATAGCTGAGAGTAAGTCTGGGGACAATGCTTACGCACGACTACAAGATGGAGGATCTGTAAGTAATGATGCATACCTGCTTTATGGTAAGATTGGATTGTACTACAAACCGATCGAAGACCTGAAAATTTCAGTGAATATGGCTCCAAATATTGAGTTTCAAAAGTATAAATCTTTTAATCAGTCAATTCCTTATTGGGATTTTGATGACCCAACTCAATCAGGAACTCCGTCATATATAAGCGGACATAACATCAATCAACGAACCTTAAATGAAAGAAGAATTAACAATAACTCATTCACAACACAGGCTCTCGTCAACTACGACAAATCATTTGATGGTCATAATGTGAGCGCGGTGTTGGGTTTTGAGGAATTTTCTTCAGATAGCGAATCATTGCGTGTGAGAGGTGCTGAATTTATCAGTAACGACTATCCATTTTTAAACCAAGCTCCGGTTGATAGGGTATTTGATGGCGGAAGTAGCATTTCAGAGAATGCTTATTCTTCGTCATTTGGAAGGTTTGGTTATAATTACGAGTCAAAGTATTACCTACAAGCGACGGTAAGAAGGGATGGATCTTCAAGATTTTCTCCAGACCATAGATGGGGTACATTTCCTTCGGTATCTGCTGGCTGGGTTATGAGTAATGAGGAGTTTATGCAATCATTAGAGCCTGTTTCATTCTTGAAATTAAGGGCATCTTACGGCCAGTTAGGGAACGACAGATTAGGAAATTATTTATACCTATCTGTTTTACAATTTAGCGATGCTTTAATCGCCAATGGTTCTAATGTTGAAGCTGTGAGGGCAGCTGCACAACGATTTTTATCTATCGAGGATATAACATGGGAAACCACAACCACCTTAGATTTCGGTTTTGACTTGAGCATGTTCGAAAATCAACTGTCATTTACATTTGATTATTTTGATAAGGAAACAACTGATATGTTGCTTGATCTAAGTATTCCTTCATTAAGTGGGTTTGATGATCCTACCGTCAATGTAGGGAGTATGAATACTACAGGTTGGGAATTATCAACTACATGGAGAGATAATATTGGGGATTTAAAATATTCAGCATCTTTCAATTTATTTGATTCTAAGTCAATTATTGGAGATGTGAATAAAAAAAGAATCTTTTCTGGTAATACACTTTCCGAAGAAGGGATCGAATTTCAATCATGGTACGGTTATCAGTCGGATGGAATATTTCAAACCCAGGAAGAGGTTGATAATTCACCGGTTACGAATAGCTCAGTTGGACCGGGAGATATCAAATTCAAAGATGTTAGCGGGCCTGAGGATGTACCCGATGGTGTGATTAACGAGTTAGACAGGGTTGTATTAGGCGGATCACAGTCTAGACTTCAGTATGGTGGTAATATTAGACTTGAATATAAGGGATTCGATTTTGGAATAACAGTTCAAGGGGTTGGAAAGCGTGATTATTACCTCAACTCGGCCTTTGTAAGACCATTTCAAGAAAGTTGGTTATCACCACCCCAATTATTGGAAGGGAATTATTGGAGTGTATATAACACGTCAGAACTAAACACAGCAGCGCGTTACCCAAGATATTCAGAAAGGACAGCAGGAAATAATTATCGTTTTTCAGACCATTGGTTGATTGACGGTAGCTATTTTAGAGTTAAGAATATCACTTTAGGTTATACTTTACCATCTAGTGTCGTTGAAGGTATTGGTCTATCAAGCTTAAGATTTTATGTAGTTGGCAATGATTTATTAACTATTGACAGTTTGCCTGAAGGAATTGATCCAGAAGGTGGAACAGGATACTTAATAACAAAATCTTTTATCATTGGTGTAAAGGCTAGCTTTTAAACAAGGAAAACATGAAAAATATTATATATAGAATATTTGTTGGAATGGGAATCCTTATTGTAGGGTTTTCATGTACGGAATTGGATCTGGTACAGCAAGATGCTGCCAGTTCAGGAAATTGGTATCAAACAAAAGATCAATTTAGACAATCACTGAATGAAGGATACCGTGATGCGTGGTGGGTTGAAGACTTTGACGCTAGCGGAGTAACAGATGATTGGCAAAGAAGGGATGGAGTATCTGCCATAAAAGGAGGCACTGTTTCATCAGAATGGAGTCGTGCAGGTTCCGATTGGGCTTTGATGTACAAGGGAGTGACCAGAATGATTACAGTTGTGGAGCAGTTGGAAATTCAAAGCGGGGTTTTGACCGATGATGAAGCCAAAGCGTTTAAAGCAGAAGCAGATTTTTTACGAGCTTCTTTTTGGTCATACCTTGTTTCACATTATGGGGACGTTCCATTTTACGAGAGTGTTATTAGTGTAGAAGAATCATTTGAATTAGGGAGAACCAATAAGGATGAGATCCTTCAGAAGATTTATGGATACTATGATAATGCAGCTCAAAACTTGCCTCCCTCTTATTCGAATCTTAAGTATGCAACTAAAGGAGCGGCATATGCAATGAAGGCGAGAATAGCGCTTTATATGGGCGATAACGCAACTGCCGCTGAATCAGCACAAGATTGTATGGATCTAAATGAATATGAGCTACATGCAGATTTTGCAGGTTTGTTCCTTTCTAGTACCAAAAATTCCAAGGAGACAATTTTTCATATTCCTAGAAACACCGACTTGGATGTCAACCGAGGAGATAATGTAAGGGACTATTTGCCTAGGAACCACGGTGGTTGGGGTGCAAGACAACCCACATGGGAACTGTTAGCTTCATTTGAGTGCACCGATGGACTACCAATTGATCAGTCTGCTTTGTTTGATCCTCAAAACCCATTTAGGAATAGAGATCCCAGGTGTAATATGACAATAGTACCTTTTGGTTCTGTGGAGGACGGTGATGGCTTAAGTCCAAGTGATGGTTCTAATTTTATGAACAGGGAATACAACCCTCATCCAGAGAAAAAAGAAGTAATGGACTTTGCCAGTGGTAACCTGATTAAGAATAACGATACCAGATCGATTGCAAGTTTTGCTTCCTTCAACGGGTTGGCATGGAAAAAGGGTATTGATGATGATTGGAAGGACTATCAGACAGACCCAGATAAAATCATAATACGCTATGCCGACGTATTGTTGATGTATGCAGAGGCGAAAATTGAGCTGAATCTGATTGATGCAAACGTACTAAAAGCAATAAATGATGTACGAGATAGAGCTTATGCTAACTCAGGAGTACCTAATCCTGAAGTTACCACAACCAATCAGTCAGAGCTACGCTATGTGGTTAGAAATGAAAGGCGATCAGAGTTGGCCTTTGAAGGAAGAAGGTATATGGACTTAATTCGTTGGAAACTCGCGGAAAAGGCACTAACCGGACGCGTATATGGAATGGCTGCAGTAGCAACCAATGGTGACGTGAGTGTGGCTCCAACTGGAGCTCTTATGGACAATGTAGTCACGCCGGGGCTTTGGTTTTGGGGGATGACACCTGAAATCGATGAAGATGGTCTTCCTGATTTTAAACCTTTGTTGGACGCCGGTTTATGCAGGTCTTTGGTTGAAATAAGTTTTCCATCCAATCAATACCTGTTTCCAATACCCGCATCTGAAAGATTGCTTAATGCAAATTTAACACAGAATACTGATTACTAAACCGTTGATTATTCGGTTTTTCAATAAGAGTAAATTCCCTGAGGATCAAACGGGATCTTCAGGGAATTTTATATTATCGATGTGGCATTTTTATTATTTTTTCCTGTCGTATGATTCCAAAATAAGGTCACTAAATAACGCAGGATTCAAATGAATAATTGAAGGCTGTTTGACAATGATTTTAAATAATTACAACACAAATGATGAAATTTCAACTTATAATTATCAGTTTTTTTTGTGCACTTTCTTCGTGTGCACAAAAACAAAAGGAACAAACTATTGAAAAGCCCTTCCAAATAAGTGGTATTTATCCACATTTGGCTATGTATAACAGTCAGGGTGAATGTGGGACTGGAGCCGTGGTTCCATGGGCTGACAGGCTTTGGGTGATTACTTATTCTCCTCACTACCCTCATGGTTCCGACGATAAACTATATGAAATAACAAGTAATTTAAAGCAAATTGTGCGAGAGGAAAGTCTGGGAGGAACTCCTGCCAACCGGATGATTCATGAAGAGAGTAAGCAGCTATTCATTGGCCCTTATGCTATTGATGAAAACAGAAATGTACGTTCTATCCCTTATTCAGAAATGCAAGGTCGTCATACGGGCAATGCAAGACACCTAAGCGATCCAGCAGGAAGGATCTATTATGCTACCATGGAAGAGGGATTTTACGATGTTGATGTAAAGACCCTTAAACCCAATATGCTTTATAAAGATGGAAATAACAGCAAAGGAAGACAAATAAATCATAATCCAACTGATGTAAACCCTGAAAATGCTACTCTACCGGGAGCTCATGGAAAAGGATTGTACTCTGGACAGGGCGTAATGGTATTTTCTAACAATGGAGAAGCTTCTAATCTTGCAAAGAAACAATTCGACATAGAGGCAGGCGTACTAGCTGAATGGGATGGTAAGAACTGGAAAGCCATAAGAAGAAATCAATTCGTTGAAGTTACAGGGCCTGGTGGCATTTATGGAAACTCAAGTCCTAAAACCGATCCGATTTGGGCTACTGGCTGGGACCATAAGTCCGTGCTTTTGGCAGTTAGAAATCCAGAAACTGGCTGGAACTTTTATCGACTTCCAAAAGCAAGTCATAGCTACGATGGAGCCCATGGATGGAATACCGAATGGCCTAGAATTAGAGATATAGGCACTAAGGAAAAACCTGATTACTTAATGACAATGCATGGGTTGTTCTGGCGTTTCCCAGGAACATTTACCAAGGATAATTCAGCAGGAGTTCGTCCGAGATCATCTTACTTAAAAGTAATTGGAGATTTTACAAGGTGGAATGACCAATTGGTTTTTGGTTGTGATGATTCAGCCCAAAAGGAATTTTTAAATAAACGAAAAGCAAAAGGAAGTATTGAAGGTCCTGGACAATCCAATTCTAATCTTTGGTTTACTTCTTTTGATGAACCTGATGAACTTGGTCCTAATACCGCTGCTGGAGCGGTTTGGTTGAACGAAGATGTAAAATCTGGGCAAAGTTCGGAACCTTTTTTATTTGCAGGTTGGGACAAAAGGGCGGCCTGGGTTCATAACAGTAGTAATCATCAGATTGAACTGACTTTTGAAGTAGACAGATTAGGAAACAATCAATGGTCTTCATTAAAGTCGGAGGTAATTCTAGCCAATTCTTCAAAAAATATTGTCTTTGGCGATGAAGAAAATGGTGAGTGGGTTAGGGTCACACCAAATAAAAATTCCAAACTCACGGTTCATTTTTCATATACAGATAAAGATGAAAGATCAACTACGCCGAATAACATGTTTAGTGGGCTTACTAATGCTGGAGAAGACGAGGTGTTGGGTGGATTACTATATGGGTTGGGTGATAATAGAAGGGCTTTGGGCATTTCTGCAAGGAAAAATGGACAGAGCTCAGGTTATTATGAACTTGGAGGAGATATGAAATTAGTCGCAAAGGAAGATGCACAAACGAAGCAATTCATAGATGAAAAGTTTGTCATCCCAGAAAACGTAGTTACTGTAGATGAGTCATCTGTATTGATTGTAGACGATAAAGGTCGCAGATGGAGATTGCCGTTGGGAAGTAGTGAGTTTGATGACCTTACAAATAACAGTCAAATAAGACTTTGCAGAGAAGTAGCCACTGAACGTGACTTGTTTAATTCCCACGGAACATTTTATGAACTGCCTGCTGAAAACGCCGATGGTTTTGCTAAGATTCGTCCCGTGGCTTCACACAATTATAGAATACATGACTATGCCTCTTATAGAGGAATGTTGGTCATGACAGGAATTAATCCTGAAAAAGGAAAAGATAATGAACATATCATTGTATCGGAAGATCAAAAAGCCGCCGTTTGGGTAGGTGCAATTGATGACCTCTGGCAGATGGGCAAACCAACGGGAAAAGGTGGCCCTTGGAAGAATACAGAGGTAAATTCTAATGAAACTTCCGATCCCTACCTTATTGGATTCTATGATAATAAGAAGTTAACCTTAAGCCATGATTCAAAAGAGGCTGTGACCTTTACTATAGAAGTTGAACCTGTCGGGCATGGCCCATGGATGAAATACAGTGAATTGACTGTGAAGGCAGGAGAATCAATAACTCATGATTTCCCGGATGATTTTCAGGCACGTTGGATACGATTTAAGACTGACAGGAGCTGTAAGGCAACTACTTGGTTAGCGTATAACTAATCAAATATGGTTACATTTTGTATTTCGATTGTAGTTCTGATCCTAGGTTACTTTGTTTATGGGAAAATAGTGGAGAGAATATTCGGTGTTGACACCAATCGACCGACACCAGCATATTCTAAAGCAGATGGTATCGATTTTGTGGTACTGCCTTCTTGGAAAATATTCCTGATACAATTTCTTAATATCGCTGGTCTGGGCCCTATTTTCGGTGCAATTGCAGGAGCCATGTTTGGACCTGCCGCATTCTTATGGATCGTCTTGGGAAGTATTTTCGCTGCGGCGGTACATGACTATTTTTCAGGAATGTTATCCATAAGACATGATGGTTTGAGTATTAGTGAAATCGTAGGAATTTACCTTGGCCCTCAGATGATGCAGTTCATGAGATTGTTCACTATAGTGTT
>JBLICU010000113.1:0-9874 GCA_047632435.1 Cyclobacteriaceae bacterium | reverse complement strand
ATGGAACAAGGGAGCAAAAAAGACAACATCTGGTTAATCAATATCGACGAATGAGCCAATTAAAAACAAAACATCTGCTTGGAATCAAGAACCTCGATAAAGAGGAAATGAATCTGATCTTTGAAACTGCGGACAATTTCAAGGATGTTTTGAACAGGCCGATTAAGAAAGTACCCTCACTGCGAGATGTAACCATTGCGAACATATTTTTCGAAAACTCGACCAGAACTCGACTATCATTTGAGTTAGCTGAAAAAAGACTTTCTGCCGATGTGATCAATTTTTCTTCCTCATCTAGTTCGGTAAAAAAAGGGGAGACTTTGCTCGACACAGTCAATAACATACTTGCGATGAAAGTTGACATGGTCGTGATACGGCACAGTAGCCCGGGAGCGCCACATTTTCTTTCAAAGCGCATAGACGCCAATATCATCAATGCAGGGGATGGCACACATGAGCACCCAACTCAAGCTTTACTTGATGCCTTTTCTATAAGAAATAAACTGGGTGGAATTGAAGGCAGGAAAGTTGTGATTGTAGGCGATATCCTTCATTCCAGAGTTGCATTGTCAAATATATTTTCACTCAAGAAACTAGGTGCCGAAGTGATGGTCTGTGGGCCGGCCACTTTGCTACCAAAGCACATAGAATCACTTGGTGTGAAGGTAGAACTGGATATCAAAAAAGCCCTTGAATGGTGTGATGTTGCCAATATCCTTAGGATTCAACTTGAACGGCAGAAAATGAGGTATTTTCCGACATTGCGGGAATATGCCCAGCACTATGGAGTGAATAAAAAACTACTGGATTCGCTCAGTAAAGAAATAGTCATTATGCACCCTGGGCCTATCAATAGGGGAGTGGAGATAACCTCAGATGTGGCTGACTCGGATCACTCGATCATACTCGAACAAGTAGAAAATGGCGTAGCAGTGCGAATGGCGGTGCTTTATTTGCTTGCAGGTAAGAAAGCTGGGTGATCAGGACTTCTTTGTATGCATTATTCTTTGATTGATTTTACCCGACCTACTTCACCCGATTGCAATCTTACTTTAATCCCATGTGGGTGAGAGCTACTACTAGTAAGAATATCCTTCACTATACCGTCTGTCAACTTACCCGAACGTTGGTCTGCCTTTAGCACGATGGATACCGCAATCCCTGCTCTAATATCTGCTCTGTTGGTTCCTTCCATAAATCTAATATACACATTGTGTTGTATGGAGTTCGGATACGGAATAGCTTTGTTGTTTTTCAAAATAGTAATTTGTTGAAAACGCCATTCAGACTCCTCTTTTGTTTTTTCTGGACCATCCTGATGATCTCTGGTTCGCTGATTATTTTACTGCTCACATTCAATAGAAAAATTCCTGTGAGAATGGCCAGAACCATGTTTGCACCAGGCATCTTATGGGGTTGTGGTGCAAAATTGGAAGTAATAGGCGGTCAATCACTTCCGAAGGATGAATCATATGTTTTTGTCTGTAACCACCTTTCTTACCTCGATATTCCGGCCTTGTTTCGTGCCATTCCTCACAATTTGCATTTCGTTGCAAAAAAGGAAATCAAATGGGTGCCATTTATTGGTTGGTACATGTACGCTACGGAAATGATATTTGTGGACCGCAGCAATCAGGTGAAGGCCATTGCCAGTCTGGATCGGGCTGGCAAGTTGATTAAAAAAGGGAAAGATGTGTTGATGTTTCCAGAGGGAACCAGGAGTAAAAATGGTGCGATCGGTGATTTCAAAAAAGGGCCGTTTATGTTGGCGACCAAAGCCGATATTGCCATAGTTCCGGTAGCGATATCGG
This sequence comes from Cyclobacteriaceae bacterium, assembly GCA_047632435.1. Taxonomy (GTDB): domain Bacteria; phylum Bacteroidota; class Bacteroidia; order Cytophagales; family Cyclobacteriaceae; genus JAMZMI01. The sequence continues at coordinate 8,063 of JBLICU010000113.1, read as the reverse complement.
GAACTGAAAATATTTTACGAGCAGGAAAATTTCGATTGAAATCGGGTAAGGTTACCGTGTCTATCGGAGAGCCGCTTCGGATGAAAAAATCACAGGATATCAAAAATTATATTGCAGAGGTCCATCAGGAAGTTGCAAGACTAAAAACGGAGTTGACTTCATAAAAAATCCCTGAGTGCTAAGCAATCAGGGATTTATTTAATAATGAAATCTTTACTCAATTTCATAGTGGATGGTCACCTGATCTGAGAGTGGAATGTCTTGCGCCTCAAAACCTTGCGATTCTCCTGTGGATTTAAATTGAGCGACATTATAATCTCCCATTTCCATTCGGCCATAAACCGGGCCTCCCACATTTTGATTGATATGGTATTCAATTTTCAGGACAGATTTAATTGTCATACCCGTAAATTTAGCCAAAAGGTCTGCGTTTTTTCTGGCATCATTTACAGCCAATTCAATCACCTTGGCATTCATTTCATTTTTCAGGTTATCAGATAGCTTAAACCCAAAGCTGATCTCAGCATCCATTTTACCTTCAGAAAAAGCATTCAGTATTTTGGCGATTCTTTCCTTAGCATTGGGAAACTCTATGGTCATATACTGACTGGCGATGTAACCGCTATCATATCTGGTACCATTTCTCCAAATGATATTTTCGTTGACGGAGAAATTGGATGTTCGTACGTTTTCCTTTTTGTATCCGAGTTTTTCCATCTTTTTAAGGACATTTTCCTCCTTCTTTCCAAGAGCAGTGATTGCTTCACCAAAAGACATTTGATGCGCTCTGATATTGATTTGTAAAATCCCTTGATCAGGTGCGATTTTCATTTCACCATTTCCGGTGATCTCGATTTTTCTGGTTTGTGCCTCGGCTTGGTTAAGTATCAAAAAGGCGATTATTGGGAGTAGTTTTATGATTTTCATATTGCTAAGATTTATTGGCTGAAATGCAAATGGTGTGCCATTAAAAGAGATATCTTGTTGGAATTGATTTTTAGTAAATGAAACAATAGCTTGCTGAGCTAAATAACAAATTTAAATATGAAGTTGTCAATCACTTTTATATTAACCCCCCTTATATTTTTAGCAAGTTGTTCCACGTCTCGTGAAAAAAGTCAAAAGTATGTATTGTCTGAAGGAACTGCCGAGTCAGTTGGTTTATCACAAGAACGGCTTAACAATATCGACCGACTCTTACAAGCAGCTATTGATAGCGGGTATTATGCAGATCTTGCTAGTATTATAGTAAGGAAAGGCAAGATTGTACAATATGGTGCTTTTGGATCCACTGACGAAAATAGCACAAAACCACTTTCAAAAGATGCCATTTTCAGGATTGCCAGCCAGACCAAAGCAATTACAAGTGTTGCAGTAATGATGTTATATGAGGAGGGAAAATTCTTATTGGATGAAAAAATCGAAGATTATCTTCCAGAGTTCAAGGAAATGAATTTGCTTGAAACATTTGATTCGAAAGATTCATCATACACTTCAAGAAAATTGTTAGAACCAATTCGAATCAGACATTTACTCAACCATACTTCAGGTTTGGATTATTTTGGATTTGGCAATGATACCCTAAGTTGCATCTATGCCAAAAATGGCATGCCTTCCATTTTCGGCAGTGATCAGTATTTGCTTCAAGATTTTTCATTGTTGGCAGCCAAAATGCCTTTACATCATGCACCAGGTGAGAAGTTCACCTATGGTATTAATACGGATATATTAGGCAGGTTAGTCGAGGTGGTATCTGGAATGAGCCTAAATGATTTTTTCAATTCTAGGATATTTGAGCCCCTTGGAATGAAAGATACCTATTTCTATTTGCCGGAATCTAAAAAGGAAAGGTTGGTTCCGGTTTTTGTAACTGAAGATGGAAAGTTATCCGAGATTCATGGAAAGGATGAATTTGGAGTAGGTCTTGATTATCCATTATTGGAAGGTATATTTTATTCTGGTGGCGCAGGCTTGAGTTCGACGCTAATGGATTATGCCATTTTCCTTCAAATGATGCTCAATGGGGGCGAATATGATGGGAAAAGATTGATTTCTCGCCGTACAGTTGAAATGATGACAAGTAATCAAATAGGGGACTTAAGCTTGAATCGAGACAAGTTTGGATTGGGGTTTTTGATTAAAACTACTGAAGGCCAGCGAACAATAGGAGAGTCGGCAGGGTCTTTTTCATGGGGTGGCTACTATGGCACCATTTATTGGGCTGATACTAAAGAACAGCTTATTGGTTTGTTATTCACCAATCAGCGGAAGGCAATGCCTGGTAATGTCCATGAAAAATTTAAAGCGATGGTCTACGCTTCATTAGATGACTGATTTCAAGGAATTTTCTAATTCCTTGAAATGAAATATTTGACGCAATATGCTTGGCTTCATTTTGATATTCGCTGTGTGATCCTCCGATGAACCTAAATTCATTACTGTAATTTTTACATTCCTGTATAATTGAACGGTGATATCTTTCGCAATTCCGCTTTGATCGCATCCGAAATAGTTAGCTCATTGATGAATTCCTGTATGATCTCTTTGGTGATTTTTTGTCCCGTTCTGGTCAGCGCTTTTAGTGCCTCATAAGGTTTTGGATAAGCTTCTCTTCTCAGAATGGTTTGGATCGCTTCTGCGACTACCGCCCAGTTGTCATCCAGATCAGCCATTATCACCGCTTCATTTACTTTCAGTTTGCTGATGCCTTTTTCCAAAGAGATCAATGCCAACAAACTATGGGCGTAAGGCACGCCAATGTTTCTTAACACGGTAGAATCAGTGAGATCACGCTGTAACCTGGATATCGGCAGCTTGGCACTTAAATGCTCGAATAGTGCATTGGCAATCCCAAAGTTTCCTTCCGCATTTTCAAAATCAATAGGATTTACTTTGTGAGGCATGGCTGATGAGCCTACTTCACCGGCAATTATTTTCTGACCGAAATAATTTACCGAGATATATTGCCATACGTCCCTGCTGAAATCTATGAGGATGGTATTGATCCTTTTCATGCAATCAAAAAGTGCTGCGAAATGATCGTAATGTTCTATTTGTGTTGTTGGATAGCTTCTCTTTAGCTCAAGCATGGTATTTACAAACTGATCACCGAAGGCATGCCAGTCGGTATCCGGATACGCCACATGATGCGCATTGAAATTCCCCGTGGCGCCACCAAATTTTGCAGCAAAAGGAATATTTTTCAAAGTTGCTATTTGCTCGTTTAGTCTGCTGGTGAAAACCCTGAATTCTTTGCCCAAAGTAGTAGGGGAGGCCGGCTGACCATGTGTTCGGGCCAAAAGTGGAATCGCTTTCCAATCATTTGCCAGGCTTTCAAGAGTAGTGACAATACTGGTCAGTTTTGGAAGAAAAATATCGTAAAGTGCATCCTTTGCCAGCATCGGCACAGATGTATTGTTGATGTCCTGAGAAGTCAACCCGAAGTGGATGAACTCCTTAAACTCTTGCAAACCAAGCAAATCGAACTTTTCTTTGATAAAATATTCCACCGCTTTTACATCATGATTGGTAATTTTTTCAATGTCTTTGATGGCCTGAGCATCAGCTTCCGAGAAATCTTCATAGATTTTTTTTAGATCAGAAAATACAACCTTATTGACACTTGCTAGTTGTGGTATTGGATGCTCACACAAAGCGATGAAATACAAGATTTCAACTTTGACACGGTAGCGAATCAATGCCCATTCCGAGAAATACGGCGCAAGGGATTTTACTTTGCTTCGGTATCTTCCGTCTATTGGTGAAATGGCTGTTAGATCGTTGAGCTCCATTATTCTGAAAAGTTTTTAAGGCTGCAAAAATAGGTGATCCAATTAAACTTGTAAGGCAAAACCGAGGGATTTACATTTGCACAGATTTTACAAACCAAGATTATGGCGTTCGGATTTTTTAAAAAGAAAAAAAAGGAAAATAATAGCGATCCAAGATATTTTGATCTTAGGATCAAAGAAGTGATTATTGTGGGCGAAGATGCCGTAAACGTGGTTTTTGAAAACCCCGGAAGCAAGTTTCAATACGAACCTGGTCAGTTTATTACTATCATAGATACTATAAACGGGGAAAAAATTCGTCGGGCTTATTCGCTTTGCACCACACCATTTATTGACAAAGATCCGGCAGTCACAGTAAAACGGGCGCACGAAGGACGCATGTCAAACCACATCAATGATTATTTCAAGGCTGGTGACGTGGTTCAAGTGATGGAGCCAATGGGAAAATTCACCACCACTTATAGCAATGATACTGTTCGAAAGGCGATATTTTTTGGCGGGGGAAGTGGGATTACTCCTCTTTATTCCGTCATGCGATCTGTTCTTTTGAAAGAAAATTTTAGCAAAGTGGCATTGGTTTATGGAAATAGAAATGAGGGTCACATTATTTTCAAGAAGGAATTGGATCAATTATCAGATGAATTCGGTGGACGTTTTCAAATCACGCATGTATTGGAGGAAGATCCCAATGGGCTTACCCACCATCATGGCTATGTGACCACAGAAATGGTCGGGGATATTCTGCAAGAAATTGGATTTGGCGATATGGCTGAGTATTACATCTGCGGACCACAACAAATGATGGATGTCGTAAAAGACGGACTTATTCGGGTAGATGTAGATACCAAAAAAATTAAAATGGAAAGCTTTAAAGCAGGCGTTACTTCTCCGGAAGATCTGCTGGAGGAGCCTGATTCGCCACCTGCGAAGGGTGTAGCCAGTGAAGTGACCATCTTGCTTGATGGGGAAGAATTTGTGATTTCGGTTCCGGCAGATAAGGCTATTTTGGATGCTGGTCTGGATAAAAAAATTGATATGCCCTATTCTTGTCAAAGTGGACTTTGTACCGCTTGCAGGGGTAAATGTCTGGAAGGTAAGGTAAGCTTAGATGGTGCCGAAGGTTTGACTGATGATGAAATCAAGAATGGATATGTTTTGCTGTGTGTAGGCAAGGCGCTTACTGATAAAGTAAGAGTTGAAATCGGATAAGTTTAATCATCCAAATGAGTAAAACATACCCACCCTGGGATCGATTTTATCAGAAACTCAACATGATTTTTAACGGAATTGTGGCTAGTTCCTTGATTCCATTTGCTATCATATTTCTCCAATATCAAAAAGAACCCCAAGCGCCACTGATTCAGGAGAGTCTTGTTTTAATTGTGAAAGTTGTATTAATCATTCTTTGTCTGGGTGATCTACTTCTGGCAAATTGGCTTAGACCAAAATTCATTGAGCCTGTCAAACAGGAAACCACGATTGAAAAAAAATTACAGGTTTATCTAAGTCAAAAAATCAAACAGTATGCCTTGATAGAAGGTGCTGCGATGATATCGCTACTTGGGTTTTATTTGTTGCAGGATCAATTCTTTTCCTTCATGTATGTAGGAGTGTTGATTGTCTTTTCCATGCATCGTCCAACTTTTGCCAGGGTAAGCAAGGAGATAGAAGTTTCAGAAGACGCTTTGATTGATTGGTCTCAAAATCAGGACAATTAAATGACTTTTCAAAGGTTATTTGTATGTTTACCTATGTCCAAAGCATCCGTGAGACTGACTTATCTGTGCGTTTTAGTATTGCTTTTTTCTCAATGCAAATTTGTGGAAAGCAGCACTGCCCAAACAACAAAAATGCCAAAATCAGCGAAGGAATCTACGCTGAGTCCTGTTGAGAGTCTTGTGAACGCCAAAGTACTCAGAGAAATGGAGCCAGGTATTTATAGCATTAGAATTTATGAAGTAAAAGAAGTTGGCTTTGGCTATAGCCAGGAGCTAAGTGCAGGCGATAAAATTAATGTAAAGATTCCATTGCCTTTGGAAGTGGATGAAGTAAGGGATTTGGTCATCAGATGGGTGGAAAATGCTGCTGGGGGTTACTATGAAGTGAAAACTGGCGCTGAATAAGCCAAATGATAAGGATGCTACAAAGAAAATCCCCAAAGACCCATGAATGATTTTTGGGGATTTTATGATTTTAGAGAGATTGGTTTATAGGGTGATTCCAAATGTAATGGCATTCAAGCCAGAACTTCCAGCCGGGCCTTTTCCTTCACTGAAAACCTCATTGAGATCATAACTGGCAAACAAATCCAATCCCTTAAATCCAAACTGTGCTCTTACACCATATCGGAAATTTTGGAGGTAGAAGTGATCTTGCTCTTTTATTTTTTCTTTGTCACCATCTTCTTTGTATTTCAATTTGAAATTGCCCCCAAGTCTATATCCTGCATACATGCCTACACCAACTCTGGCACCTTGCTTTTTGTAAGTCCGAAACGTAAAACTCCCTTTTTCAATATTGTTGACCCTTTTTCTTCCCTGGGAGAAATCCAACATGGGTACAATCGTGATATTAGCATATGGCACGCTTAAGCGACTTTTATAAGTGTTATATTCAACAGGTGTAGCATTAAACTCAATCTCCGTATCTCCTTTATTAATTGTAAAGTCGGTATCCTCTAGGTTGAAATTGTACCAACTAGCACCGAATCCCCATTCCAGGAAGAGCGGTCCTGAAACCCAGGTTTTGTTTGTGTGGTTAATGGCAAAGTACCAGCTGCCAAATGGCTTGAGTGTATAAGGTTGGTTAGCAGCATCAGGGAAAGAGCTGCCTTCCATCCAATTGTTCAGTCCAATATCAATATTGAAATTGTCCTTAGTGCGCTTCTCTGATTTTTCTTCATAGCTGTATTTTCTGATCTTATCATCTTGAAAAGCGTCTTCAATGGCGTCATCAATATCGTCCCATTCATCAGCATCAAGGAGGAGTTCAAGGTTGCCTATTTGTATCCGTGTTTTTGCGCCATCATCGCCAAGTACGATGGTCGTATCCTTCAGGTACTTTTTGCCTGATTCATCAGTGAGTTCGATTTTCTGTATTTTCTTTGAGCCAAGTGCGTCATTCAGATCTTTGATCATTTGATTCAGATCATAGCTTTCGATATTTTCTAGTTCGTCCCGATCCTCAGTGTAGATCACTATTTTGCTTTTATTGGTCAGCTCGATGATTACCGTGTCGCCATCCGTTCCTGCTGCTGTGGCGTTTAGCCCATGTAGCATAAAGGTGTAAGTCAGTATTGTAATAAGTAAAGTTTTCATATCCTTTTGTGTTTAATAAATGTAACTGGCGCGCCCAATTGATTTTGAGTTTTTGACCTTGGACTTTTGCCAGTCACATTTGATTCTTTGTTTTTTTTTGATTTAATTTCTATTGAGAATGTTCATGCCTGATCCATTAAAGCCAAGTAAATGGTTTTTAGCCTCTCTCAGATCGGCAAGTAATTCTGAGGGAGACACCTGTTGAGCCGCTACAACCACACGGTTTATTCTTTCCAAAGGTTGATCTGAATCCGGATTTTCAGATGATGCTATGTAAGTGATTTTTACCTGTGGCGTTTTGACGCTTCTGTTGTTGGCTATTTCAATTAGTGTCATTTCTTTTGGTTCGATTGTGAATACTTGCGGTGTGATGCGATCAACTTCCAATTCTTTTGCCAGAACTATGATAGGTTCATAAACATTGATTGCAGCTGGTTTTTTTGCATCTGTCTTAGCTGGTTTTTTATGATTTACTAATGAACGGATTTCCAATTCAGGAACGATGATTTCAACATTACTTTTGATTTCTATCATCGGATGATCGGTCATTCCAGCCAACCACTTTTCATCCTTTTTTGGTAAATAGAAAAGGACAACTGCGGCGGTTATTAACACAATGCCTACCGCGGCTATTTTACCTATGCCTACATACCATGGAGTTACATTTGTGCCAATTCCTTTTTGCACCTGTGCCCATGAATTGATAGCTGGCGCTACTTCTGCCGAGTAGAGTTTGCTTCTAAAAAAATCGTCTGTTTTATTTAACTGAGCCATTTTCTTTTTTTTGTTTCAGTTCCATTTCCTGTAATGCCAATAACTTTGTTTGTAAAAACTTCCTCGCTCTACTAAGCTGAGATTTGGAAGTATTTTCATTAATGCCCAAAGTCTTCGCTATTTCTTTGTGACCATATCCCTCAATGGAATAGAGATTAAAAACAGTTCGATAACCAATGGG
>JBLICU010000112.1:0-10013 GCA_047632435.1 Cyclobacteriaceae bacterium | reverse complement strand
AGATAGGGTTTTTGCAGGAGGGCGACAAATTGGTGGTCAGCTCACGATTAAACTTGAGAAAGCGGTAAGAAACAGTGAACTCACCCAGCTTTGGAATTTAGAGGATTCTTCTGCTAAATCGGTCAATCAATATGACAACCTGATTGATCATGTGAGCAAATATTTCACAATTGTTGTACTGATTCTCGCTGTTGGTACAGGTATATATTGGAATTTTGCAGATCCGTCAAAAATGTGGAATGCGATAGCGGCTGTGCTAATCGTCGCTTGTCCTTGCGCCCTGGCCCTGGCATTGCCTTTCGGGCTGGGACATGGTATGCGAATTTTAGGAGATAGAGGACTTTATTTAAAAAATGCTCAAGTAATAGAACAGCTTTCGAAGATCAAAACAATCGTTTTTGACAAGACTGGAACACTCACCCGAAATGATCCGATGAGTATTGAGTTTGTGGGTTTGAGGTTGAATGACATGGAGCAGTCATTGATTAAGACTGTCTGCGCAAATTCTGCTCACCCACTCAGCAAGCTCATAGCATCATACTTTAAAGAAAACATTGAAAAGCTTCCGATCAGCTTTTTTGATGAGCAAATAGGCAAGGGATTATTGGCTGAATTGAACGGGGTGTCAATAAAAATCGGATCGGCAGAATGGATAGGAAAGGAGGAGGCTGGAAAGTTACACGAAACAAGGGTTTATGTTAGTGTCAATAATCAATACCGTGGCTATTTCAGTATTCTGGCGAGTTACCGAAAGGGAATATTCGAAAGACTACAAGAGCTTAAAAAATTCGCCAAGCTGCATTTATTATCAGGTGACAATGCCATGGAAGAGCAGCACCTAAGTTCCTATTTTGATCAACTTCATTTCAACCAAAAGCCAAAGGATAAGTTGGAATATGTTAACCATGTTGATGGAAAAGTACTAATGATTGGAGATGGATTAAATGATTCTGGAGCCCTGAAAGTTGCGGCTGTTGGATTTTCTGTGTGTGAAGATATTCACCAGTTTAGTCCTGCATGTGATGCGCTTCTCCAGGCAGATGCCATGAGTGAGATACCAAAAATTTTGAGATTTTCAAAATCGGTGATGCGAGCAATTATCGCCGCTTTGATCTTATCTTTTGCTTATAATATTGTTGGTTTAACTTTTGCTATAACTGGAAATCTTACTCCCGTTATTTCCGCTATTTTGATGCCTGTTAGTTCCATTACAGTTGTTGGATTTATTACACTCGTCGTGAGTTTTAGGGGTTCGATGCTTTTCAAAAATTGATGATCGCAAATGAGCGAGCATCAAGTTAATAAATCTGTATTGCGGGGTGTCATCACTCATATCCATTCGAAAAGAAAACGATTTTCATATAAAATTTCGAATTTTTCGAGCAGTTCCTTCTATTCTTTCTTGAAGGATTTCTTTTGATGATGTTGTTCCTAATTAAGAATGTAATGATACACATTTTCAATCGGTGAATGCGTGTATAAAAAGGCTCCAAAGCCCTCATGCCAAGAAAACTTACCAGGCAACTATTTGTTTTCATTGATGAAGTTGGTCTAATTATTCTTAATATCTCTAATCAAATCTGAAAGTGAGATAGATGGTTTCAATCCTATAAAAAGATGGGCATGATCCTCTACACCATTTACAATTATTGGCTTTTGAAGCTTGTTTTTGATAATGCCAGACATTTATTTAAACAATTCGTCTCTCCAGGTTTAGCTCAGAAGATTATGTCTTCCTTTTACTGCAAACACACAGTGGAGATAGATTTGTGAATAAGTCCCAGCCATAAATGCCGAAAGTATTAAATTTCAATATTTTAAACATCTGATAGCTCTTAAAGTATGATGGGACGAACTATGACACCACGATATCGTATTTCGCCAGCAACCCAATCAATCCTGATGTAGGAAAACTTGCCTTTTTGATATTATTGTTTTCAGGATCTATGATGAAATTGAATGAGGTGGAGAAATCAGTTTTTTCAAGATTGGTTCGATCGAATATGGCGCTTGCCAGGTCGCAGTTAACAAACTTCGCTTCCTTGAGGTCACTTTCACTAAAATCGGCTACATGAAGGCTACAGCTATTGAATGTAGTTTTTTCAAGCTGACTTTGTAAAAATTGGTCAGGTTCAGTTGACAATTTTCAAATCTAACATCAAATAAAAATGATTTGCAATCGTCAAAATGTAGTCCGAGCATTTTGCAGGATTTGAAAAGCACGCCATTCATTGAGGTGTCTATCAGTTTGGTCATGCTCAAGTCACAATCCACAAACTGGCAATCAATGAATTTATAACCTGATAGACTTCCATTGGTCAAACTGCAATTTTTGAATACGCAGTTTTCATATTCACCTTTTGATAAGGTTTCTGATGTCAGATTCAATCCGAGAATCTCTTTTCCTTCGACGTAATATTCACTCATGATTAACTGGATTCAATTAACATAGCTACTTCTTCTAATTTGAGTTGATTTTTCATGGAGGCGTACTTTTGAATTTAGGAGAAAAATTTAGAGAATATATTCACAACTTGAGCTAACATCACACTATTGAGTAAATGCCTGCATTATATCAATATTAAAATGCAGCAGGTTATGCCTTTTTATGAATCTCTGTTAACTTAGGGTCATGCACGTTGGAAAAAAATTCGGACTTCTTGAAGCGTTGATATGGACACGCAGATCTATTTATAAATTTATTGTTTTGGCGACAATACCCACTTTGTTGTATCAGCTATTGGGTTGGCATTGGTTGGGAATTCCCTGGCTGCCGATTGCAATGATAGGTACTGCTGTTGCATTTATTGTTGGTTTTAAAAACAATGCTAGCTATGATCGACTTTGGGAAGCTAGAAAAATTTGGGGTGGGATAGTCAATTCCAGCCGCACGTTTGGAATTATGATTCGTGACTTTATCTCCAACAGACATTCAGGAAAAAACTTAAGTAAGGCGCAAAAACATGAGATTACCAAAGTCATGATATACAGACACATCGCATGGATTACCGCACTCAGACATCAGCTACGAGCACCTAGAACTTGGGAAAATATGGATAGTGCTCAAAACAAAGAATACAGAAATTATTACACCATTCCAGAGTATGAACAAAAGTTAGAGGATGATTTGGCTCCATTTTTAGCTCCAGAAGAGATTACGGAAGCATTACAAAAGAAAAATATTGCAACACATTTGATCAGTGAGCAGTCCAAGGACTTGAAAAAACTTCTGAAAAAAGGCTTAATCGAAGATTTCAGACATATGGAATTGGCGAATATTCTTAAGGATCTGTACGATCATCAAGGGAAATGTGAGCGGATTAAGAACTTTCCTTACCCTAGGCAATTTGCTACACTCAATGTATTTTTTGTATGGTTGTTTCTATTACTGGTGCCATTTGGGATGTTGCAGGAATTTGAAAAAATGGGTGAGAACATGATTTGGCTGACTATTCCTTTTAGTACCATGGTTTGCTGGGTATTTCATACCATGGAAAACATTGGTGAGGTAACAGAAAATCCATTTCAGGGTGGAGCCAATGACATTCCTATGCATTCCCTTGCACGCACGGTTGAGATAGATTTGCGCGAAATGCTTGGGGAAAAAGATTTGCCTGAACCGATTGCTCCAACTAATAATATTTTGATGTAATTGGATACCATGAAGTTAGCAACCGCAATCACTTATCTTTTTTCAATATAGTTAATTGCGCAGGTCCCTGATTTATCTGGAAGTTGGAATGGCACGACCAACACAGCTTTTGGCATCTATCAGGTTTATGAAACCTATGAGCAAAATGGGTTGCTTCTGTCAGGATATGGAAAGTTGATCAATATCAAAAAAAACAGATTCTGCCGGTTATAAAGTCAAAGGAGTTATAGATGGCAATAACCTGATTATGGAGCAAACAGAGTTTCTCTATAAAACAGGAATTCAAAGTCTGTCAAAGTCTAAATTGGCATATACAAAAATTGGGGATCAGGAGTTTTTGGAAGGAAGATGGGGGCCAAATATTTGGGCAAAAGGTGGGTGTATGCTTGGAATAAGCGGGCAAGTAAAACTCATGAAAACAGCAGAGAAGATACTTGTTGAAGATATCCGAGGATTTAAAAAGAGTGAAGATCAATTGCCCATACAATCCACAATATCAAATGAAGATTTTTTGGGAAGTGCCATGGTCGATAGATTGGAATCTGCAACATATTATGCCTTATTTATTGGGATAGAAAACTATGAAAATGAGGGTGTCACGCCATTGGATCAACCAATAGATGATGCTGGAAGGTTAATGAAAGTACTCAATGAAAAATACCATTTTAAAGAGGCGAACACTGTCTTCCTGAAAAACCCAGATCGTTCAGAAATCATAGAAAACTTTGAAATTCTTACCCAGCAAGTAAAACCTGAAGATCAGGTATTGATTTTTTACGCTGGCCATGGCATATGGGATGCAAATCTAGAGCAAGGGTATTGGCTGCCTGTTAATGCCAGTTTGGAAAGTAAGGCGAACTGGCTTTCCAATAGTACCATCAGGGATTATCTGCGGGGCATCAAATCGAAACATACACTTTTGATCACGGATGCATGTTTCAGCGGTGGTATTTTGAAGGAGCGTTCAGTTTTTCAAAATAGCCGGGCGATGTTGGAATTGTATAAAATGCCGAGTAGAAAAGCCATCACAAGCGGCACGCTAACCACCGTTCCTGATAAAAGTGTTTTTGTGAAATACCTGATATCCAATCTGGAGAACAATGAATCTCCAATGCTAAGTGCCAGTGAACTCTTCGGTAAGTTTAAAATTGCAGTAATCAACAATAGTCCTAATGGACAGGTACCACAATATGGTGTAATCAGCCAAGCTGGAGATGAAGGTGGAGAGTTCATCTTTTACAACTCAAATTGATTTCTTTTTGAGCTTTGCCCTTCTATTCAAAATTCCGAAACTGTTTGATTGGTCAATCCCCAGAAGATCAACTATGAAGAAATGTGCTGTGAAAATCTAAATTGAGAAAGCCGATTGAAAATCTCTGTACATCAAAAACAATGGTTTAATAAAGTGGGTAGTCAAATGGATAAACCTACGCATTTAAGGTTCTTTTAAATTTTAACTAAATTTTTATAGTCGTATCTCTTAAACCTATCCAAAGTCTTTTTGTCATTATTGAATTTTAATAGCTCGTTTTTTACTTGAATGCCAAACCATTGCTCTGGTTTAGTGTGTGAAAATGAACTTAATTTCATTGCAATTTCAGCGTTCATCTTTCTCTCCCCAGACAGATACTTATGAAGGTTGCCATCCTTCATTTCAAAGTACTGAGCTAAACTTCTTTTTGAAATATTTAAAACCGTCAAATACATCTTTACAAAATCAAGAGCTCTTAATTCAGTACCGGCTTCATTATCATTTCGGATATAATCCTCCATTTTATATTGTATAGACAATAATTTATTAGTTAAGAGTCTGTCTTTGGATTGCTTCTTAGCATGTTCAGAAATGAAGTCTTTTAACTCATTTCTTTTTATCTCATTCCAAATATCCTTTGGTTCAATCTCGCTAGTCTTCATAATTATGAGTTTAGAAATTCATTAATCAATTTCTCTCCGCCTTCTGGAGGAATTACCATGGTGGTAGTATCCCCAAATCGCAGTGCATTATATTTCGATGAATAAACAGCCATCAGTTTTATTTCGTCTTCCTGTGATTCTTCAAGAACCTCAAATGCGAGCCATCCTAGGTAATCACCTTGACCATGGATGAAGCTTAATCTACAAGCAAATGCAATGAGGCATCCAGCAACATTTCCCCTTATCTTCTTCGGACCTCTATTGTGTGGAGCAACTTCAACATAAGCCCGGTAAGGCTCAACATAATTTCTCATCTCAAAAATCAAACAGCCTTCAATGGTTTCAGGTGTGTCTGCGCAGTAAAGAACAAAAGTTTGATGATTTATTTTTTTAGAATGCTTATTGAAATTAAATCTCCAACCATCTGCAATGGAAGGCAAATGAAAATTAAGTTTCTGCTTCAGAACAATCTTTGCATTTAAAAGCTTTCCACTTTCAATTTCGACAATTTTAACATCCATTCATTTGCAATATACAAAGAAAAATCCTACAGTGCTATACAATATGTATACCATTTTGGGATGCATTTCTGATAACGAATAACTAAAGCACCTATGTCCTGTGATTCGCTGATTGTTGACTAAACAAGCTAAGTACCGCCATTCTCGCGACAGTTTCTATGAAAACTACTGTTCAGAAAATCTAAATCCAGTAGTTCCAAAAGTGATGGGGTTTCAGCAGTCTTCTTTGGCTGTGAAGCTGGTGATTTGCATAGTATTGACTGTAACCATTTATTCCTCAGCTTCTGATTTCAATGTTTTATGAGGTTTTGGTGGCTAGGCTTGGTTTTTTATTTTCTCGTTCTAACCACCATGCCCAAATCACGAATATCCATATCATGTTGGCACCCCATGCAATGGAGTCAACATTTGGGGGAAGAGGACCGAAAAAATTCATCATTTGAACTATAAAGAGCAATCCAATTAGCGACCAAAAGGCTATTTTTTTCTTTGGAGGCTTAGTAGTGTAATAAAAATATATCCCTACACAGAACATGCCGGTTTCAATGATTATTTCAATGATAGGATAGTTCCACATGCCAAATCCAACTTTATATTCACTAAATGGACTAAGAGGTAAATCAGGACGATGAACGAGTAAGTCCAATACCCAATGGCTCAAAACCAATACCCCCACAATCAATGAATTTTGACGATTCCTGGTTACTAAGAAATAGATTAAGCCTAATACCAATCCCCAAACAATAGCCATCAGCAAGCTGTGTGAATATGGATAATATGTAAAATCCAAAGGGGTCAATTTGGTAATTCCTTCTTCAATTCTAACTGTTTCTATGCCGAGTAAAACGAATATCGGCCAGATAATATCTAAAAATTGTACGGCAATAAACATCATTGCCAGAGAAAGGGAATTGCTTATTTTCTTAGATGCTAATCCAACTGCGAAATGTCCAATAAACATATGTGTATTTTTAGTTAATTAGGTTAAAGCAAAATTATAGGCATAAAATTCTTTTCAACTTGATAAATATCAAGAATTTTACTTGGAGAGTTTCTTTCTGATTCTACTCATAGTCTCTGCCGTCATACCTAGCATCCAAGCTATAAACTCCCCTTAAAAAAAATCTCCATAAAACAGATGTATCCAAATACGCAGATTTGATCATAATCAAAGATACAGCAAATGCCTTTTAGATGTTCTGGCTCAATTCCTCATAATGACCTAAAAAAGTGCGCATGTCCCGAACTTGGCTGATAGAAAACTAAGCTAGTAAAGCTGCGCCATTCGCACAACTGTTTCTTATGAAAAGCTGCGTTCGGAAAGTGATTTCCAGAAGCACAAAAGGCGCTCAAAGAACTGAAATTCCAGAAGAGCAGTTTTACGGTTTGGTCGCACAGAAGCAGCCTAGAAGCAGTTAGACATATTCACTTTGAGCACTTATTATTGGTATTCTTCTATTTTAAATTTTCCTTGCTTTATCAGTGTTGAGCCGTCAACAAGTTCAACTGAAATTAGCGATTTACACAGGTATAATTTATTGGCTATACTGTCAATGTTAGCGGTTATGCGCACTTTCTGTTTGTTGTCAATGAGTTCTTGATACGAAAAGTTTGTAAACTGTCTGAAATCACTACTGTCCATATATAGTGTTAGCACATGACCGTTATCCTTCTTCATGAAAATAAATGGACTAATTACGATGCTATTTTCTTCCAGAGTTAGCACATAGGCTGTTCCGGCTGAATCTTCTTCCATCATTGCTTCAAACCCTAAACTATCTCTAATGCTTAGATATTCTTGGAGTAAACTATCAGGCTGTCCGTAGAAACTACCGAACTTGAACCAATGATAATATAAATCTCCAGCTACTACTTCGCTATTGTGTCTACTATCGCATTCTATGATTAGCAAGAGAGTTAGAAGTGTGAAGATGAATTTCATTCTGTGTGGGATTACCGATAACACACAAATTAAAACCATCAACCCCAAAACCCTCCAAAATAACCTGACAAAAATCAGTAGCCCCTTTGAAAACCCTCATGTCAAACGATTGGCCATCCCCGTAATCTTGTTAAATCTATGAGTGTGATCATCATATTAATTGGTTTCAGCCTGTTGGTAGCAACAGGTTTTTTGATTGCCTTTATCTGGGCATCCAGAAGCGGACAATACGATGATGATTATACACCCTCAGTGAGGATTTTATTTGATGACGAACCAAACCAATCAATCAATGTCGATAACGACCGTAAACATGCCACCCGTCAAGGAAAAGACGGAAAGTAGTGGCCTTGAGACCTTTTATTATGACAATTCCAGCGTACGGTTATTTTTAATAGCGACGACCATCTTTGGACTTGTGGGAATGAGCGTGGGTCTATTAGCAGCTTGTCAGTTTTTCTGGCCAAGTCTCAATTTTGATTTACCATATACCACCTTTGGGCGAATAAGGCCACTGCACACCAACGCAGTGATTTTTGCTTTTGTAGGGAATGGAATTTTTGCAGGAGTTTATTATTCGTTGCAAAGGCTTTGCAAGGCGCGCATGTTCAGTGATTTACTGAGTAAAATTCACTTTTGGGGATGGCAGGCGATTATACTCGCAGCAGCTATCACATTGCCACTTGGCTTGACCACAGGCAAGGAATACGCCGAACTTGAATGGCCGATTGACATTGCTATCGCATTGATTTGGGTGGTTTTTGGTGTGAACATGTTTGGAACTATTCTGAAGAGAAGAGAAAGACATCTTTATGTCGCCATATGGTTTTTCATTGCCACATTCGTCACGGTAGCCATGCTTCATATTGTGAACTCCTTCGAGCTGCCAATAAGTCTTTTTAAAAGCTATTCCTGGTATGCTGGCGTCCAGGATGCCCTGGTTCAGTGGTGGTATGGTCACAATGCGGTGGCCTTCTTTTTGACTACTCCGTATCTCGGCCTGATGTATTATTTCATTCCGAAAGCAGCCAACCGGCCAGTTTATTCCTATCGACTTTCAATCATCCACTTCTGGGCGTTGATCTTCATTTATATATGGGCAGGCCCGCACCATTTGCTTTACAACTCCCTTCCCAATTGGGCACAATCATTAGGTACTGTCTTTTCAATTATGCTGATTTTACCATCATGGGGTGGCATGTTGAATGGATTGCTGACCCTGAGAGGAGCATGGGATCGTGTACGTGAAGATCCTATTTTGAAATTCATGGTTGTCGCAGTGACCTGTTACGGAATGGCCACTTTTGAAGGCCCCATGCTTTCCCTTAAAAACTTCAACGCCATTGCTCACTTTACCGACTGGATTGTTGCTCACGTCCACGTAGGCGCTTTAGGGTGGAATGGGTTCTTGACTTTTGCCATGTTGTATTATATAATTCCACGACTTTATGGAACAGGTCTTTATTCTAAAAAATTAGCCAATTTTCACTTTTGGATCGGAACACTCGGTATCATTTTTTATACACTGCCGATGTATTGGGCTGGTTTCACACAAAGTTTGATGTGGAAACAATTTTCCCCAGAAGGCACCTTGGTTTACAGCAATTTTCTGGAGACTGTAACACAAATCTTACCGATGTACATGTTGAGAGCACTTGGTGGAGCCCTTTATCTCACTGGTTCCATCGTGATGGTTTATAACCTAATCAAAACGGCAAAGGCAGGAAGTTTTATCAAAGAAACAAAAGCAGAAGCCGCACCACTTGCCAAAGGTTATGTGCCGCCGAAATCGGAACATTGGCACAGAAGGATTTTTGAATGGAAGCCTATTACTTTATTGATATGGAGTTTGATTGCTGTTGCGATAGGGGGAATTGTAGAAATTGTACCCACCTTTTTGATAGATTCAAATATCCCAACTATATCCAGCGTGAAGCCATACACACCTTTGGAACTCAATGGTCGTGATATCTATATCCGTGAG
>JBLICU010000111.1:0-10259 GCA_047632435.1 Cyclobacteriaceae bacterium | reverse complement strand
TATCTATCAATTGTTTCACATACATATCTTGTGTGATTTCATGGGTCAATTGAATGCCCCTTTTAGCCATGATTTCATATACTTGCCTGAAATGCTCCAATTCTTCTACGCCAGTGTCAATTAATTCAGGAATAATTTCCAATCTATCAGGATATTTCGCAACAAAGCTCATGGCCATTGCGGAAGCTTTTCTTTCACAGTTTGCATGATCTTTCAGAAATTCATCAAAATTATTCATTACAGTATCTAGCCATTCTTGACTACTTGCCACACTTAATTCAATTCTTAATTTCATTGTTGTTCAATTCCTTTTTCAATCCCAGCTCGTCAATGCGATTTGGGAATAGCTATCTTTGTTGTTAAAACAAACATAAACATTATTCACCCTGATTTGAAGTCTTATGGATACTGATGTAGCCAGTCTCAGAAAAGAATACACCAAAGCCAAATTAGATATTGGATCTGTTGACAACTCTCCTATCAAGCAGTTTGATAATTGGTTTCAGGAGGCCGTATCATCGGAATTACTCGAACCCAACGCGATGATATTAGGCACTTCAGATGATCAGGGCAATGTTTTTCAAAGGACAGTTTTACTAAAAGCATATGATGTAAGTGGTTTTGTTTTTTATACCAATTATGAAAGCAGAAAAGCCAAGCAAATGAGTCAAAACCCGAAAGTAAGCTTGCTTTTCCCATGGTATGGTTTGGAAAGGCAGATTGCAGTTACTGGACACGTGGAGAAGGTCTCAACTGTAGAATCTTTGAAATATTTCTTAAGCCGACCTAAAGAGAGTCAACTTGGCGCATGGGTTTCCCATCAGAGCAAGGTGATTTCGTCAAGAAGTATTTTAGAAATGAAAATGGAAGAAATCAAAGAGAAATTCAAACAAGGCAAAATTCCATTGCCTGATTTTTGGGGCGGATATCGGGTCATTCCAGAAACCATCGAATTTTGGCAAGGAAGACCAAGTCGCCTTCATGATCGCCTTTTATTTACTAAGCAAAATGGTGATTGGCTTATAGAAAGATTAGCTCCATGAGTTTGTACCTAGATAGATATGGCTGGCCTCAATCAGAATTTCCTGAATTTATCCCTGATAAAAATCTTGAAATCATTGTAATAATCCCTTGCTACAATGAACCTGACTTGATCAAATCCCTGCGCTCGCTTGAAGCATGTACTTCTAGCGAAAATGTTCTGGTAATGGTGATCATCAATGAATCCGAGTTCGAATCTGATTATTTGATTGAAAATAACAGAAGAACTATTGAAGAGATTTCAAGCAACAACTTCACAATACCAATCCTTTCCAAACTCATACCACTACCTGATAAGAAAGCGGGTGTTGGATTAGCAAGAAAAATTGGAATGGATGAAGCCGTCCGAAAGTTCGAATCGATTAAAAAAGATGGCATCATTGTTTGCTTTGATGCTGACTGTCTCTGTGCACCCAATTACTTTGAGGAAATTAAAAAATTCTATTCAAAACGTGGAAAAAAGGTTGGTCTGGTTCATTATGAACACGATCTAAGCGGTGATAATATAGAAGCGATCATTAACTATGAATTGTATCTTCGTTATTATGTCAATGCCATGAGATGGGCTAAATTTCCATTCGCCTTTCAGACTCTGGGCTCTTGTATTACGGTTCGGTCCAAAGCATACCAAAAACAAGGTGGAATGAATACAAGGCAGGCTGCTGAGGATTTCTACTTCATCCATAAAATGATGCCTTTAGGCGGTATTGGGGAGCTAAATGCTACCTGCATTTATCCATCTGATCGGGTTTCAGATCGGGTTCCGTTCGGTACGGGCCAAGCTGTGGCAAAATTCCTTAATCAGGAAAATGACGGATATGAAGTCTATAATCCAAGAATTTTTGCTGAATTGAAACAGTTTCTGGAAACGACATTTAGCTACTTATTTGATTTTCCTGATTATGAAGCAGTCGGTTATTCACCAAATGTGGTCCATTTTCTGAAACAAATCAATTTTAATCAGGATTTGAAAAAGATGAGAACAAATGCTTCAAATTCAGTCAGCTTCATGAACCGATTTTTCCAATGGTTCGACGGATTTCGTGCGCTTAAATTTGTGCATTTCATGCGTGACCATTATTATGAAAACATAGACATCATTGACGCTCTGGGGTGGCTCAATCATCAACATCTGAAACTGGAAAATTTTGATGGAACCAAAGAAATGAAACTGATATTGATCAGAAAACATGATCAGGAAGCTGGGTTCTACATCAAGTGATACAAGTCTTTCACTCCAAAAGCCTGACTGTAGCAAAATCCCTCAGCATGAGTTGCCTGAATCCTGTGACCGTATTCCTTTGACCTGGCCTCTATCATTTCCATGAATTCAGGTTTTGAAATATACGTTTGAGGCTCTTTACTGCTAGGATCGAAAAACTGAGATTTAAAAGCACGAATTGCCTCCATTTTGGTGGCTTGAGCAGCCGAAATATCAACAAAAAAGTCAGGCGTCAATGATGTGCTTTGAATGCAGTGAAACAGCTTGGCTGGTCTCCAGGGGTTTTGATCATTCCCATCTTCATCTACAGTTTTGATCATTTTGAGTCCGGCTTTAAATGATGCTTCCTCTACTAATTTGGATGCTCTCACATGATCTGGGTGTCGATCATATAAAGCGTTAGTAATAACAATATCTGGTTGGTATTTCCTGATTTTGGAAATCAATGCTAATTGGTGTGCCGGATCATTTTCAAAAAAAGCGTCGGCAAAGCCCATGTTTTCCCGAATGGAAAGTTTCATGATTCTGCCTGCATCAGCGGCTTCCTCGAGTCTTTGTTCTGGTGTGCCTCTGGTTCCCATTTCACCCTTTGTCAGGTCAATGATACCGGTGGTATAACCCAATAGCTGATGCACAATCAATGTGCCTGCACAAGAAAGCTCCACATCATCTGGATGAGCGACAATCGCTAAAATGTTGATTTTATCCATAAAAAAAATGTCCTGTTGCAATAACATGACACTAAGTTTATAAGTTTCTAATTAGATCAAAATCCTGACCGGATCTTCAATAAATCCTTTCAATGTTTGCAAAAAGGAAGAACCAACGGCTCCATCTACAGTTCGATGGTCACACGTCAATGTTACTTTCATCGTATTGCCCGCCACAATAGCTCCATTCTTTATAACCGGCACCTGCCGGATCGCTCCAACCGCCAATATACAAGATTCAGGGGCATTGATAATGGAAGTAAATTCTTCTATGCCAAACATACCTAAGTTGGAAATAGTGAATGTATTTCCCTGCATTTCCTCAGGTTTGATTTTTTTATCTTTTGCTCTTGCTCCAAAGTCTTTTACTTCAGCTGATATTTGAGCAAGTGATTTATTATCAGCAAATTTCACGACTGGAACGATCAATCCATCAGCCACAGCCATCGCAACACCTATGCTGATGTGATGATTTTTTCTAATACTGTTGGTATCGCTCATCCAATAGGTATTCACATCGGGATGTTTCCTCAAAGCAGCCGCAACGGCTTTAATGATAATATCATTGAACGAAATTTTGACAGGCGAAATTTCATTCAGGCTACCTCTGGCCTCAATGGTTCTATCCATGTCCATCTCCATGGTGAGATAGAAATGTGGCGCACCGAATTGACTAGCATTCAAAGACCTGGTAATGGCTTTTCTCATTTGAGTAGCCGGCACATCTTCATAACTTTCCTGTCCCGTGACGGCTGATACAAATGATGAACCAGCTACTGCCGGACTGCCAGCAGGTGCTGCAGAAGGCTGGAATGTTTCTATATCTTTTTTGATGATTCTACCGCCTTCGCCAGATCCGGCTACTTGGGCTAAATCAACTCCTTTTTCTTTAGCGATTTTTTTGGCCAGTGGAGATGCAATGACACGTCCATTGGAATTTGAACTCATTGCTGTTGCAACTGGTGCTGCAGATGACGCAGCAACTGGTTTTTCTTCAGGCTCAGCGTCTGATTTTTCAGGTGCGGCTGTAGGGGCAGACTCACCAGATGATTGCGCCTGTAGTAAAGTCTTCCAATCTGCACCTTTTTCGCCAACCACGGCGATAGCTCCATCGATAGCTACTGAACCACCTGCTGGTACAGCAATATGAAGCAATACACCATCTTCATAAGCCTCTAATTCCATAGTAGCCTTATCTGTTTCTACCTCAGCGATAATATCCCCAGAAGTTATTGTATCTCCTTCTTTTTTCAACCATGAAGCGATTACTCCCTCTTGCATGGTATCACTCATTTTTGGCATGTTTATAACAGTCGCCTTGATGCTTGATGTGTCAATAACTTTGGCAGGCGCGCTCTCAGTTTTAGCTGGAACTACTTCTTCTTCCTTTTTCGGTGCTGCTCCTTCTTCGATTTCTTTCAAAAGCGCAGAAATATCTTCTCCTTTTTCTCCGATGATAGCAATCACACCATCTACAGCAACGGCATTTTTTTCCTTCACACCTATGTATAAAAGCACGCCATCCTGATATGATTCCAATTCCATCGTGGCTTTGTCTGTTTCCACTTCAGCAAGGATATCACCCGAGCTAACGACATCACCTTCTTTTTTTATCCACGACGCAATCACACCTTCTTCCATGGTGTCACTCATCTTTGGCATTCTAATTACTTCGGCCATTAATCAAGCATTAAGTTTTAAATCTATTTTCAAAGTTAAGCCATGTCAATTTTTTAGCAACACTTCTGATTCTTTTTAATTACAGTATTATAATTCTAAATGACAATATTTGTTCGTTTTTATTAAAATCAATCACAAGCTTGAATAGTCATTACAAAAGACCTTCTATTTTATTCAATGGACATATCGAAACCATATACCCGGCTTTACTGAGAAAAGTAAGGAATGTTCCTGACAGAACAAGGCAAAGAATCGCTACTCCTGATGGTGATTTTCTGGATTTAGATTGGATCAAAAACAATCACAATCGACTTGTAATTCTACAACATGGACTTGAAGGAAGCTCTGATCGGGCTTATATACTCGGCATGGCCAAAATATTCAGTAACCACCGTTATGATGTTTGTGCTTGGAATTTTCGTGGGTGTAGTGGCGAAATGAACAAAACACCACTTTTTTATCATAGCGGGGCAACATATGACTTAGACCTTGTCGTGAAGGAGGGTCTAAAAAATTACGATGACATCACACTTGTAGGCTTCAGTTTAGGAGGAAATCTGACTTTGAAATATTTAGGTGAAGAAAAACGAGACCCTAGAGTAAAACGCGGAGTGGCCATTTCAGTACCACTAGATCTGGCTACCGGAGCAGATAACTTGGATACACCTAAGTGTGTGCTTTACCAAAAAAGGTTTTTAAGAAATCTTCGTGAAAAAGTCATTAGTAAAGAATCAATTATACCTGGGTCAATGAACATAAAGAATTTGGGAAAAGCGACTAGCATCAGGACATTTGATGAATATTTTACAGCCCCGATTCATGGATTTGATGGTGCCGATGATTACTATAGAAAAAACAGCTCCATATTTTTCCTAGATGGCATTTCTGTTCCCACATTGATTCTTAATGCATCCAATGACCCATTGCTCACACCGCCAACTTTAAATCCGCAATTGGCCAGTAAATTCAAATTTATAGATTATAAAATCACTGATCAAGGTGGCCATGTTGGATTTACTGAATTCAACAAAGAAGGGTACTATTGGTCTGAGAAGAAAGCACTTAATTTCTGTGATTCGCACTAAATATTTCACTTAAAGCATCTATCGTTGTAACTTTCAGGCATATGTATGACAGGTTGACAATAGGTGCTTCAGCAGAGGAATTGGAAAAAAAATATGAGGCTAAAATTGAAACAGGATTTGTGCCGACCTACAATGCCGCTCCAACCCAAAAACATCCGATCATTACAAATAAGAAACCGGGTCAGATTCAGCTATTTCATTGGGGTTTGATATCAAAGTTGTCCAACAATAAATCCATCAGCCCAAGATTATTTAACTTATCTACAGAAATGGCTCTGAATAGACCCATGTTTCAAAAACCATTGGCTCAAAACAGGTGCGCAGTTATTGTAGACGGTTTTTATGTTTGGAAAAAACTTTCAAAAAAACAGCTTATCCCCTATTTCTTTTGTTTCAATGATCGTGCTCTTTTTACAATTGCCGGAATTTGGGAAGAGTTTGAAGACTTTGATGGGTCGGTTTCCAGATCTTTTAACATGTTGACGACAACAGCATCAAAGCCGTTAAGTGCTTTTCAGGAGGATCAACCTGTTATTTTAACCACTGAAACAGCTAAAACTTGGCTTTCAGATTACAGCAAGCCCGAGCAGATTCGTGCAATTCTTGAAAATATCCAACAAATTGATTTAAATTACCATCCTGTTAGTCCACTGATTAACAACTTGAAGATATACGATCAACGATTGATCGAACCCACCCAGCCATCAGATCAGCATGGTAATTACACGCTTTTCTGAGTTGTAGACTCTTATTTTATTATTGATTGAACTAGTTAATATTATGTCTCAACCGAAACCGCACAGAATCAGACTTGGCGCCATACTTATAGGTATAACTGCGCTTTTCCTTGTCAATCCAGTAAATGCCCAAAAGGAAGAAAGTGTTCATAAAAATGCCATGGAAGCTTTTTATGATGAATCATTTTCCGATGCAATCGTCCTTTTCAAAGAGTTGATTTCTATTAATCCAAAATACAAGGATGCCGACTATCGACTTGAAATTTGCCACCTTTTGCAGAAAGAAAATCGAGAGCGATCTCTAGATCATATCCTATCTTTCACAGAGACAAAAGGCAAATCAGACAAGTTTTTCAATTATTGGATGGGTAGGATTTATGTCAATCGGTACATGTTTCCGGAGGCTGTCAATGCTTGGAAAGTTTTTCTAAAGAATAAAGCCTATAAAAGCAAGGAAATTGTAGATGAGACCAAAGATTTCATCAAGGATTGTGAAAGACTTGTAAGTTTTTTTGATCATACGGATGATTTTGAAATCCATCAATTGGAAGCGCCAATTAATGGAAAATATGCTGAAATGAGCCCTGTCTATTTTGAAGAAAAAAAGGAGCTTATATATGCCTCAGCTAGTACAACCAAAAGCGAAGATTTTAAAATATATCACAGCACCCGCTCAGGTTATGAATGGACAAATCCAACGGAATTGGCTGCACTGGGGGTGTTCTCTGGTGAAAATGCAAACGTAGAAGTAGTAAATGAAGATGGCAAGCTATTCCTATTCAACGAAAAAGAGGGATCCCTATATTATAGTGAGCCTTCGGCCAACGGCTGGGGCACACCCAAGGAATTTGACAGTAAAGTCTCATCAAAAAATCTCGCATCTCATTTTTTCATCAATACGCATGAGGACCGAATCATTTTCGTTAGCAAACAAAAGCACCATGGGCTAGACCTATTCGAATCATTCAAAGACCTCAATTCTGGTAAATGGTCAAAGCCAACTGCTCTATCGGAGAAGATCAATTCCATTTGGGATGAGGAAAGCCCCTATTTATCTCCTGATGAGCAAAAATTATACTTTAGTTCACGAAGATCAGGCGGTGTTGGTGGTTTTGATGTTTATGTTTCAAAATTTGACAACAAATCCAAATCGTGGGGTGAGCCCGAAAATCTTGGATGGCCTATAAATTCTCCAGATGACGATATCCATTTTAAGATGAATACAGATCAAAAATCAGGTTATTTCGTATCGAATAGAATTTATTCTAAAGGGGATTATGATATCTTCTTTTATTGGGAAATAGAAAAAGCTTTTGTAGAAGGAAGGGTTTTAAATGCATTGACCAATGAAGTGATTACCTCCGGAGAAATAAGATTTCATCCATCCCAGTATCTGGTGGAGTATTTCAGATCACCTATAGACGAACAGGGCAGATTCAAAACTGAATTAATCTCCGATGAACAATTCAAAGTGGAAATAATAAGTGGATTAGATACATTGGGAGTGGCATTATATGAAATACACGACTCAAAAGGTGAGTTAATTACTCATATTCAAGATTTTTATGCCTTAAGTAAAAATGCTTCTGAAGAAGAGATCAACATATTTAAGGAAAAAACTACAACCATTATCAAAAAAGATCCAAAACAGGAAGAGACTGTAGCGATTAAAGTAAAATCGAAAATAGAAGAAGAACCAATTCAAGCTGCCATTAAAGAACCAGTTTTTATTGCAGAGGCGAAAAGCAATATCCCTGAAAAATTAGAAAATTTAGGTAACAAATACCGCACAGGCAATAAATCAATATTGCAAAATATTTATTTTGATTTTGGTACCGCCCAACTAACGACTGAATCGAATCAAGTTCTGGAAAGGCTATTACTTTTGATGCAAAATAATCCTAAACTAAAAATTGAAATTGGTGGTCATACCGATAACACAGGAAGTCCGGATATAAATGTATGGCTTTCTGAAAACAGGTCTCAGTCTGTAAAAAAGTGGTTGGTAGGTAAAGGAATATCGAAAGATAGGATGATCACCAAAGGATATGGAGAATCGCAACCCTTGGCAACCAACGATGATGAGGTAAATGGAAGAGAAATCAATAGAAGAATTGAAATTCTAGTCATCGAATAGCCATTATATATCTGAATTTGAAAGAATTTGCCGAAATTGGCACCTATGAAAATAGGATCTTTCGATTTACACTTTGTTTTGCTGTGCCTTTTTATGGGTACAATGAATTTCAACACGATTGCACAAAAGCATGCGCGTATTTATCAGGATGCTGAAGAAGCATTAGATAGAGAAGAATATGCTAAAGCTCTCACAGAATATCAGGAAGTAGCTGCGATCGAGCCAAAATATGAGGCTACAGAATACAAAATTGAGCTTTGTGTTCTAATGGCCGATGCAGAGCTCCCGATTGATAAGTACCTTGAGTTGGAGGAATCTTATACTTCCGATGAAAATTACTATTACTGGCTAGGTAAAATCTATATGTCGAGATATCTCTTCGAAGATGCCTCATTGTCGCTTAAACAATTTCATCAAAAACTCGAATTTAATGGGAACACTGAGAATGAAGATGCACAAAAATTAATTGCAGAAACAACCCATCTGATGTCCTTTTTCGATGATGCAGACAATTACGAAATTCATCAATTGGATGGCCCTATTAATTCAGAAAGTGACGAGCTTTCTCCTGTCTATTTTGAAGAAAAAAAAGAACTTTTATTTGCCTCTTCTCGCGGCTCAATATACCCCATAGTCTATAAAATCTATTATGCAAAAAAAGATGAAAATGGTTGGGGGTCATTGACTGAAGTTAGGAATATCGGCACATTCGACGAGACTACAGCCAATATTGAGGTAGTCAATAATGATGGCAAACTTTTTCTTTTCAGAGAAGAAAAGGGCGGAGATCTATATTATAGTCAACCAGACGGAGATAGTTGGACCGATCCCATTGAATTTGACAGCAGAATTTCCAACAACCACCTACACTCTCATTTTTATATCAATGAACACGAAGATCGAATCATATTCTCTTCTGATGAAAAAGGTGCGGGATTAGACTTATATGAGTCTTATATAGACCCAGCAAAAGGCCAATGGACACGTCCGGAGAATTTTTCCCAGGATATAAACACTTCATACAATGAAGACAGCCCATACCTTTCGCCGAATGAATCTACTCTATATTTTGTATCAGACCGCCCTGGCGGGGTTGGCGGAAAAGACGTTTACAGTAGCACCTTAGATATGACCACTTTCAAATGGTCTACACCTAAAAATATGGGATGGCCGATTAATTCTCCAAACGACGAGTTTCATTTCAAAATGAATGAAGATCAAACTTCCGGATATTACGTGTCAGACAGGCTGCATTCTAAAGGGAAAAAAGATATCTATTTTTTCTGGGAAGTAGAAAAAGTAAATATCACTGGTAGATTGATCGATAAAGATGGACAACCACTGACAGATGCCCAAATCCGATTTCACCCGTCGCAGTATACAGATGAGTATTTTCATGCAACTACAGATAATCGTGGATTATACACCACTAAAATCATTTCAGATGAAATATTCAATGTAGAAATCTTACAATCAGGACGGATAATTTACAGGGATAAATTCGAAGTGCATGACTCCAAAGGAGAGGCGCTGACTCACCATAAAGATTTCAAGATTCAATAAATTTCAGTAAATTATTTAAAGTTAGTTGGAGTCATTAAAACAAAACACAAATGTGTAACTTCTAACAGTTTGCAGGCTATTTTC
>JBLICU010000110.1:0-10306 GCA_047632435.1 Cyclobacteriaceae bacterium | reverse complement strand
GGTATTATTACGTATATAGCAACATAGGCATCACTAATGAAAGGGTGCGGCTCTAATATAAGATAGAAAGAGAGGATAGATCTTATTTGTAAATTACTTAAACTTAAGGCTTGATTAAGGCATCTCATCAAGAGGAGAGACATTACCACTTTTGGGGTATGAAATCAAAACTATTACATGATATTTTTGTCTATATAATTATTCTGTATTTAATAAAACTTAAGAAAACAATGGCTGATCAAACAATTACAATTAATTGGAATGGAAGTACTATTTCAGCGAGCTATAAACCTGCACCAAGCGAGGGTCACATCCAACCATCTGTCCATCCAGGCCATCATGTGCAGTGGGAGCCTGGAGATAACGTAACCAGCATTGAAGAAATTTTCATTAGCACCGCTAATCTCGAGGTTTTCTCAAAGCCCCCAACTTCAGCTAATGGTTGGTCTGGAAAAATTGCGAAAAATGCAGCAGGTGAAGAAAGTTACTGTATTGCTGTTCAAACATCATCAAATGGGAAGCAGATTTGGGATCCTAAAATCCGAATAAATCCTGATCCAAGCGAAGACTCTATTTGATGAGTAACAATCCACTATGCAGGTAAGGTTGATAGCCTATTATTTGATAATAGGTTTTTTTGGGTTTTTTCATCTTTCCTCTCGGGCACAAGATCAAAGAGTGGCTGATAGCCTTCGGCATATATACCTTAGAGATGACTTAGCTGATACGACCAAGCTTGAACTACTTAAAAAGCTCTCCTTTAATGAGGTCAATGATTTCAACCTCGCATTGAGCTACATCGAAGAGATGATCGAATATGCTCGAAATCATAAAAACAAATATTACATGTCTTTAGGATATTTTCAAAAAGGAAATAACCTAAGGGTTGTAGGGGACTTAGATGATGCATTAGATGCCTATTTAAAAAGTATGACGATCGCCAAGGATTCGGGATACAAATCCATGGAAGGCAGTGCGTATTGCGCGATAGCAGATATATATTCCTTTTCAAATAATTACACCAATGCGATGCTTTATTATCACAAAGCAATTGCCATATTAAGACAAAACAGCGACTCAATTGCCTTAGCATCAACTATTCTAAATGCTGGAGATGAGTATCTAACCCACCAAGAATATGACTCTGCTCTTTTGTATTTTACAGAGTCTGGGAAAATCTTTGAAAAGGTCAACTATTTGATTGGAACAGCTTATAATCTTGGCAATATTGGTATGGTATATGCCAATATTGGTGAAAGTAATCTTGCTGAAATAAACATCAATGAAGCCATTCGAATATTAGAAACAGCAGAAGATTTTTATCCCGTCTGTTTCTATTTACTTTCTATGTCAGATATTTATCTGGAAAAAGGTGATAATATTATCGCACTGAATTACGCTTCCAGGAGCTTGGACCTTGCACAGAAATACAACTTGAAACAGCAAATAAGTGACGCCAATTTAAAACTATCAACCCTTTATGAAAAAAGGGGTAACCTTGGGGAATCGCTCATATATTACAAGAATTACATTGCTTATCGGGACAGTGTAAACAACATCGAAATTATACACAAAATCGCTGATCAGCGAACCGAATTTGAAGTAAACCTAAAAGAAAAAGAAATTGATTTACTGGAGAAAAGCAGGACATTGGATAGAACTTATATCCTCATAGCTATCATCCTGCTTATCCTCTCTATTGTTTTGCTGCTGTACTTTCGTCAACGATTTCGCAATGCTCAGCTCAAAGCCACCAATGAAAGAAAACAACAAGGCGAGAAAATTAAGAGTCTACTGACCATTCAGGAAACGAAAGCACTTGAGTCAATGGTGCAAGGGCGGGACCATGAGCGAAAACGCCTGGCACAGGAACTGCACAACCATTTCGGTAGCTTGCTGGCAACCATCAAAGTAAATATCAATGGAATCGCTGAAGAGGCCATTCCGAACCATCACACACTTACTACTCTGGTAGATCAAGCATGCTCTGATGTTCGTAATATGTCGCATGCTCTAAATATGGGTATTTCGGAAGATTTCGGACTTGTACCTGCACTAAAAGAACTTACATCACACTTGAGGCAGTCAGGTGAGTTGGCTGTTGAGTTTGGAGCCTCTATGGGTAATCGAGCCATGGAATCTGACGAAGAAATTACGATTTACCGCATCGTGCAAGAGTTAGTAAGTAATGTGTTGAAACATGCTCAAGCCACTAAACTGAGTATTTTGCTTACCTGTTTTGAAGAAGAAAACTTAATCAATATTATGGTTCAAGACAATGGAATCGGCTTTCAGGAATCTCCTAAACGTACGAATTCTAATGGAATGGGCATCAAAAGTCTCCATCAAATGGTGAATAGCCTCAATGGGGAGATGAAATTGGATAGCAGTGCAAAAAGTGGCACAACTGTAAATATTGATTTGCCATTAAAACCAAACACCTCCGACCTATGATAAAAGCATTAATTGTGGATGACCATGAACTATTTGCAGAGGGAGTAAAGTCAATGTTCAAACAGGAGGATGGTATTGAAATCACACATATTTCCACCAATGGTAACGAAGTTCCTCACCTGCTGGGCAAAAATGAAATAGATGTCATCCTGATGGATATCAGCATGCCTATACTGGATGGTATTGCCACTATGCAACTGATAAAGAGCAAAGGACATGATGTGCCAGTGCTTATGCTCACCATGCATCAATCTATCAAACAAATCAAAGGAGCATTGGAAAAAGGAGCTCAAGGGTATATTCTCAAGGACGCTTCAAAAGCTGAGCTCAAGCAGGCCATTGAACTTACAAGCCAGCGTAAGAACTATTTTCATCCTAAGATTAACGATCAGGTCTTTGACTACTTTAGAGGAAAGTCATCCTCCAAAACGGAAATACAAGAACTATCCCAAAGAGAAATAGAAATCATCAAATGCCTGGCTGATGGAATGAACACCAAGGCCATTGCCAATTCTCTTTTTATAAGTGAGCATACGGTAAAGACGCATAGGAGAAACATTATGCACAAACTGCATGTAAAAACGTCAGCTGAGCTTATCAAACTGGCTATGGATAAAGAGATGATTTGATTTAGCACCAATAAAATTGTTATTTGATTACACCCTTCGAACGTTTACTTGAAACAAGTCAATATCATATATTACCCTATTTCAGCTTCAATCCATACCGCCCTGCTAATCAATGACTTATCTGAAAAGCGTTTTTCAACGTTATTGACGCAACCGATGCTAGATCATTAACGCTATAATTTTGATGCGCACAAAATCCATGGGGTAATGAGCAAAAGAGATGAAAGGTGTTAGTTGAATGGTTGAATTGAATTTGACGAAGGGAAGTGAATAAGGCAAAATCTGAGCAGGTGTTCTCTGGAATGTAACTGTCGTAGTGGTTAGTTATTAAACGTACGGAGTGATGGTGTAAATACCTGAAAATCATATTCTTAGGCTATGGCAAGAAATACACCTTTTCAACAGTCATTTCACTATCAATAGAACCTTCAAAGAATCATAGCTCGAAGTAAATCTCTTGGCAAAATAAACCTGATCGTGGCAGGAGCTTTGGCCTGTGTGGAGAGCAGGGATATCAGTAGATGTGGAGAGAAGGCCTTTCTCTCCTTCTAAAAACACTGCGGGAATGACCTGAGAAAAAAGCTTTATCCCATTCGCAACATTTGCCCTATTTTTGGGCTTTAAAAAAAAACGTATAACATGTCCAACAATTTACTTAAAGGAAAAAGAGGAATCATATCGGGTGCTTTGGATGAAAATTCAATCGCCTGGAAGGTGGCATTGAAAGCGCATGAGCAAGGTGCCACATTCACCCTAACCAACGCCCCTATCGCCATGAGAATGGGTGCAATCAATAAACTGGCGGAACAAACTGGCAGTGAAATCATCCCTGCCGATGCTACTTCAGTAGAAGATTTAGAAAATTTATTCTCTAAATCCACGGAGATATTGGGTGGTAAAGTTGATTTCGTACTGCATTCCATAGGTATGTCGCCAAATATCCGAAAAGGAAAGTCTTATGGTGAGTTGAACTATGACTGGTATCAAAAATCTATCGATGTTTCGGCGCTTTCATTTCATAAAATGATGGCCGTGGCTGAAAAACAAGATGCTATCAGTGAGTGGGGTTCTGTTGTTGGGCTATCCTATATCGCAGCGCAGCGAACGTATCCGTTCTACACTGATATGGCTGATGCAAAAGCGATCCTAGAGTCTATAGCCAGAGGCTATGGATACAGATTGGGAAAATCTAAGAAAGTTCGTGTAAATACCGTTTCGCAATCACCAACCAAAACTACGGCTGGTGCAGGTATCGGTGGTTTTGATTCATTTTTTGATTTTGCGGATAAAATGGCTCCACTTGGTAATGCTTCGGCTGAATCTTGCGCAGATTATTGCATCTTTTTGTTTTCTGACTTGAGCAGAATGATCACCATGCAAAATCTATTTCATGATGGCGGATACTCAAGTACTGGAATCTCAGAAGAAATCATCGAAATGATGAACAAGAATAAATAGAGGAACTAATGAGTAGAAAGGAAAAATTCTCCTTTCTACTTCAATTTTTACCCTTTCCTTCTATGCTCTGCTTCCCTAACGCAAAAATCAATCTCGGCCTGAATATCGTTTCCAAACGAGCAGATGGCTTTCACAATATCGAGACGTGCTTCTATCCTATTCCCTGGTGTGATGCGCTGGAAATAATCCCTGCTGAAAAACTCGAATTCACTGCTACAGGTCTTGAAATTCCTGGCAATAAAGCGTCCAATCTTTGTCTGAAAGCCTATCACCTCGTCAAAGCAGATTATGACATTGCTCCCGTTCATATTTACTTGCATAAAGTGATCCCGATGGGTGCGGGATTGGGTGGAGGCTCTTCGGATGGTGCATTCATGTTGAAGCTGTTGAATGATCATTTCGAGCTGAAAATAAATCATCACACGCTTGAAGATATGGCTGGGAAATTAGGTAGTGACTGCCCCTTTTTCATTCAAAATAAACCACTGATGGCCAGAGGCACAGGCACTGATTTCTCTGATATCAATATCAGCCTACAAGGAAAGTACATCGCGCTTACACATCCGGGAATCCATGTTTCCACGCAGGAAGCCTACGCAGGAGTAAATCCTCAGATTCCCGCAAAATCTATCAAAACTATTATTGCCCAATCGATTGATCCCTGGAAAGATGAATTGGTGAATGATTTTGAAGCCAATGTGTTTGCCAATTATCCCCAAATTGGCCATCTGAAAGCACAATTTTATAAGGACGGAGCTGTTTATGCAGCTATGAGCGGGTCTGGTTCGTGTGTTTTTGGTATTTTTGAAAAGGAGCCGAATCGTGCCAATTATGATGCTGTTTTTGTTTTGTGGTAAAGTTTAAAAACCGAAAATACTTCAAACGCATAGGTTTAATCCGGATTATTAGTCACTAATTATAGTTCTTAAGATTAAAACTAAAACTCGGGGAAATTTTGGCAAAATTTAAAAACTGAAAACAATAACGACTTTTCAACCAGCCGCTTAATTTACAAAAATATGGTTACATTGAAATTTGTGTTTTTCGTTTGGCTTGCCAAATATTTAGAACCAACATCTTTAACAAATTCAGAAAACTTACTTCTGACAGCATCAATTGAATAAACTGATCTAGTGGGCAAAAAATCTATTATAAACCTTAACTGGTTTCTTGAAGCAGGATTGACAGAAGAAACACCTATTACGGAACGGCACAGGGTCTTTTTTCTTAACAGATTACTGCTGGTCAGTGCGTTTATTAACATAACTATGTTTTTCGTAGATATGATGGTTGGACTATATATAAACGCCATTTCCAACCTGATGATCATGCTTATATATGGTCCTCTCTTTTTTCTGCATCATGAAAAGAAATATTATTCTGTGAGAAATTTATTCACCTTTTTGATGGTGGGTTTTGTAGCCTATATGTCTGTGGCAACCTATCATCATGGCCGGTGGACAGAAACTGAAAATATCATGTTTGGCTGCTTTGCAGGTGCGATGTTTATGTACGGCGGTAAAGCAAGAATATTCATATTGGTGTTCATGTTATGTGTGTTTTTTGGTTTGAAATATTACAAATTCAACTACTTCGAAACACCCATCAATGAAGACTTTACCCTCACAATCATAAATAGTTCAATTGCACTAATTGCTGTATCATTTTTCATGATTATATATGAAGGAGAATTCAAAAAATCAATTAATCATGTAGTGGAATTAAATTTGGAATTGGTTGGCCAAAAAAGACTATTAGAGCAAAGTAAGTTGGAATTGAGCGAGATCAACAAAACCAATACCAAGCTGTTTTCAATCATTGCCCATGACCTGAAAAATCCTTTGAATTTAATAAATGGTCTTGTACATCTCTGTGATGACAATGATATCACCAAAGAAGAATTGCAAGAATTGAAATATAGAACCCGGGAAAATCTAAACACGGTCATCCAAATGATTGACAATGTGCTCATATGGGCGAAAGCTCATTTAGAGGGATTTAATACTCAGATCAAAAGACAAAATCTATCGAAGCTTTGCTGGGAAATATCCAAGTTTTATCAGGAAATTTTGTTGGCAAAAAATATAACTATTTCTATTGAAATTGACCCGAAAATAGACGT
Source organism: Cyclobacteriaceae bacterium (assembly GCA_047632435.1). Taxonomy (GTDB): domain Bacteria; phylum Bacteroidota; class Bacteroidia; order Cytophagales; family Cyclobacteriaceae; genus JAMZMI01. Next base: position 3,643 of record JBLICU010000110.1, on the reverse strand, counting down.
AATGACGGACAATACTTTAATGAAAATCGTAATAAGGAATATTGTGAACAATGCCATCAAATACACACATCGATCTGGGAAGATCCGAATTGTCGCTCATAGTGATGGACAAGATATCATTTTGAAAATAGTAGATACCGGAGTTGGAATTGATCAAGAAACCATTCGATCCATTGAAAATGGTGAGTTTGTAGAATCGCAATATGGCACTGATGATGAAATAGGAACTGGATTAGGATTGCTTTTGAGTATTGAAATGCTAAAGAAAACAAAAGGATATTTACAGATTGAAAGTGAGCTTGGAGCAGGTACAACCATCAGGGTTACTCTCCCAAATGCGAATCATGTAGTATCTGGATATAGCCTTGTTTAATTTCTATTATGAATTCTAGAATCTAACACCTTGAGCCATCACTATAGCCAGAAGTGGAACTGAGGCCAGAATTAAAATTTGGAGAATAATAAATCTACGCACGTAGGCGGGAATTGCAATAAGCTCTTCATGGTCACCTTTTCTTTGCTTGATATAATAAACAGTTGGCGCAATGGATAACAATCCAACGATTACAACCAGACCAACTTTAATATGAAACACAGGGTTGTCATAGAATTCTGCGGGTTTCCCAACTCCAAACCACAAGGTAAGACCAGCACCAACGGCAAGTATTGACATCAAACCATACAATCCATCAAGCTTGCTCAGTTTGCTTATATCACCTCTTGTTAAAGTGCGTTTGACCAGCATCAATTCTGCAACCAGAAAGCTGAGCATTCCAAAAATGGCAAGTAAATGAATGTATTTGACAAGGATGTAATCGGCCATTGTTTTACGACTAAAAATAAATACGAAAGATACCGATATTAGACAAATATGCTTCAATCACATTTATAAGGATTATAAACCTATCCGTGCCTATTTCATTGTAAATTGTATCAAAAAATATATATGGATCTCAAATTAGCCGTCTTGATAGATGGTGATAATATACCATCAGCTTATGTAAAAGAAATGATGGAAGAAATAGCCAAATATGGCAATCCAACCATCAAGCGGATTTATGGTGATTGGACAAAACCAAATTTGTCTAAATGGAAAAATCTATTGCTTGAAAATGCCATTACTCCTATGCAGCAGTATGGCTACACCACGGGTAAAAATGCTACTGATTCGGCGATGATCATTGATGCGATGGATATCCTCTATTCAGAAAAAGTGAATGGTTTTTGTCTGGTATCTAGTGATAGTGATTTCACCAGGCTGGCCACCAGATTGCGTGAAGCAGGTATGCAGGTTTTTGGAATCGGTGAGAAGAAAACACCTACTCCTTTCATCGCAGCGTGTGACAGATTCATTTATATTGAGATATTAAAGAAACAAGTAGAGGAAAGCGAAACCGAAAACAATCCTAATAAATTAGCTCCAAAGCATGTCGTTGACAAAATAACTCCTAAACAAATACAACTGATTTCTTCTACAATATCAGATTTGGCAGATGATGATGGATGGGCATTTCTTGGCGATGTTGGGAGCTTGATACAAAAGAAACAGCCCAATTTCGATGCAAGAAATTTTGGATTTGAAAAGCTGACTCCATTGATAAAATCAATTACCAATTTTGAAATAGAACATCGCGAAAATGCCAAAGGGAGAAATGCACTGGTTTATGTAAGAATCAAAAGAAAACCAGCTAAAAAAGGGAAATAGATTTTATTACATAGAGGCTATAGCTACCTGCTCGGAAGCCTTTTACATGAGACAATTTTGTAACTACCTGATAATTAGAAGCAAACAGCCTTTTTTTGTGCAATTATTAAATGGACTTAATTAAAGCAAAATATTTCAAATATCTAGGCAATAATGGATGGTTTACTTAATGAAATTCGAAAGTGCACGATTTGTGTGGATCACTTGCCACATAAACCTAACCCTATTCTTGCTGCTCATCACAAAAGTAAAATCGTTATCATCGGACAAGCACCTGGTAGTGTTGTGAACAGAACAGGGATTCCCTGGGATGACAAAAGTGGTGACAACCTGAGGCAGTGGCTCGGTGTGGATAAAAACACTTTTTATAATCAGCAAAAGATCGCATTGATACCAATGGGCTTCTGCTACCCTGGAACGGGGAAAAGTGGCGACTTGCCTCCAAGAAAGGAATGCGCGCCGCACTGGCATCCTCAACTCTTGAATCAAATGAGAGCTGTTCGTCTCACAATACTTATCGGCCAATATGCTCAGGCTTATTACCTTCTTAAACGTAAGGGTGGCACGTTGACAGAAACTGTAAAATCTTTTAAATCATTTTTGCCAGACTATTTTGTTTTACCTCACCCCTCACCCAGAAATAATATATGGCTATCCAAAAACCCATGGTTTGCAGAGCAAATCATCCCAAGGCTTCAATCATATGTTGCCGAGCTTTTGTCTGAGTAGTGTGGTATTTGTAGTCTTATTTCCTCAGCCTCGTTTGATCCTTAACAGTCCTTCTTTTTCATGAACTTGTAGAATTTTCATTCAAATCAATGTTTGATAAATGGTCAAATTTGAGGTAAATTGGATGAATATGATTGTTTGTCATCCAATTCTGTTTCAAAAATGAAAATAGAACACATTGCCATATGGACAGATCAATTGGAAGTTTTGAAGGATTTCTATTGCTTATATTTCGATGGTCAATCAAACGAAAAATACGTTAACCATCAAAAGCAATATCAGAGCTATTTCATATCCTTTGGTAATGGAGCAAGGTTAGAACTGATGTACCGACCTGATATCCCAGATAATATCAATGACCGCATAATCACACAACATAAGGGAATAATTCACCTCGCCTTTGAAGTGTCTACGATGGTTGATGTGGATCAGAAAGCCAAGCAGTTGCGAAAAGTGGGATTTGAAATCTTAAGTGGCCCAAGAAAAACCGGTGATGGCTATTATGAATTTGAAACGCTGGATCCTGACAATAACAGATTGGAAGTCACAACGAATTATGTGGATTGATCATTGGATTGCAGGCTAAATTATTTCATTTCCATTACAAACAAGTTTTCAAAGCCCATTTGCGAGAGCAACATCCAGGCTTCATGCGCTTTGATTGGTTCATATGCTAAGATCACCTTGGAATTGGCTTTTCTAAATAAATCAACATTGGATTCGTCAAGAATAGACGGCAGTGGAATGTTAATTGATTTTGGTAGATGATTGATCGCAAAATTATCAGCATCCCGAATATCAATCAAAATAGGATTTTCAAGTTGTTTTTCTGCCCCAAAACTGAGTGTATAATAATTGGAAAGCACTTTTTGATGCATTTCTTTTCCATTCATTTCAAAATTACTTTTATCAGCGTAAAGACTGATGATTAGTAAAAACCCGAATAGGGATATTATGATAATGCCAAGTGGTCTGATGTATGACTTCATGTTTGTATTATTTTAAATCTAATTTTCAATTCGTCAACTTCACTAACTACAACCACCTGCAATACGCTTTTTCTTCTTACCTCCAACTGGCGCCATGGGTATAAAATCCACTTGGGGCAAAGCCTTAGCTCCAGTGAAATATTGTCTTGAAGCCATTCTCTTTTCATACAGATCCAACTCATCTTGAGAAGCTGACAACCTGGGATACTGTGGATCTAGA